>CANJID010000045.1 GCA_947474395.1 Caulobacterales bacterium | reverse complement strand
GTCCTCGATGGAATAGATGTCGTGGTGCGGCGGCGGCGAGATCAGGCCAACGCCGGGGGTCGAGTGGCGCACCCGGGCGATGTTCTTGTCGACCTTGTGGCCGGGCAGCTGGCCGCCCTCCCCGGGCTTGGCGCCCTGGGCCATCTTGATCTGGATGTCGTCAGCGTTGACCAGGTACTCGGCGGTGACGCCGAACCGGCCCGAGGCGACCTGCTTGATCGCCGAGCGCATGGAATCGCCGTTCGGGAGCGGCTTGAAGCGATCCGACTCCTCGCCCCCCTCCCCGGTGTTGGAGCGCCCGCCGATGCGGTTCATGGCGATGGCCAGGGTGGTGTGGGCCTCGCGGCTGATCGAGCCGAAGCTCATGGCCCCGGTGGAGAAGCGCTTGACGATCTCCGAGGCCGGCTCAACCTCCTCGATGGGAACCGCCTCGCCGTCGGTGTTGAACTGCATCAGGCCGCGGATGGTCAGCAGGCGCCGGCTCTGCTCGTTGATGCTGTCGGCGAACTCGGCGTACTCGGACGGCAGGCCGCCGCGGACCGCGTGCTGCAGCTTGGCCACCGAATGGGGCGTCCAGGCGTGCTCCTCGCCCCGCAGGCGGAAGGCGTATGAACCGCCCACGTCCAGGGCGTTGCGGTAGATCGGGTTGTCCCCGTAGGCGGTCTCGTGGCGGCGCGCGGCCTCCTCGGCCACCTCGTCCAGGCCCACCCCCTCGATGGTGGTGGCGGTGCCGGTGAAGTACTTCTCGACGAACTCCGTGGTCAGGCCGACGGCGTCGAAGATCTGGGCCCCGCAATAGGACTGGTAGGTCGAGATGCCCATCTTGGACATCACCTTCAGCACGCCCTTGCCGACCGCCTTGATGTAGTTCTTCTGCACGTCGGACGCCTTGGCCGGCGTCTTGGAACGGACGCGCAGGTCCTCCAGGGTCTCGAAGGCGAGATAGGGGTTGATCGCCTCTGCGCCGTAGCCGGCAAGGGCGCAGAAGTGGTGCACCTCCCGCGCCTCGCCGGTCTCGATCACCAGGCCCGTCTGCATGCGCAGGCCCTGGCGGATCAGGTGATGGTGCACCGCCGCCGTGGCGAGCAGGGCCGGGATGGCGACCCGCTCGGACGAGACTTCGCGGTCCGACAGGATCAGGATGTTGTTGTCGGCCAGGACCGCGTCGGTGGCCGCGTGGCAGACGCGCTCGATCGCCCCTTCCAGCCCCGCCGCGCCCTCATAGGCCGGCCAGGTGCAGTCGATGGTGGCGGTGCGGAAGGCCCGGTCCAGCAAATCCGAGATGGAGCGGATCTTCTCCAGATCAGTGTTGGTCAGCACCGGCTGGGCGACCTCCAGCCGCTTGTGGGCGCCGGCGTGGTGGCCCAAGAGGTTCGGGCGAGGGCCGATCATCGACACGAGCGACATCACCAACTCCTCGCGGATCGGATCGATCGGCGGGTTGGTGACCTGGGCGAAGTTCTGCTTGAAGTAGTCGTAGAGGAGCTTGGCGCGGCTCGAGAGCACGGCGATGGGCGTGTCGGTGCCCATCGAGCCGAGGGAATCGTCCGCCGTGGCGGCCATGGGCTCGAGGAAGAACTTGATGTCCTCCTCGGTGTAGCCAAAGGCCTGCTGGCGATCGAGCAGGGTGTCCGGATCGTTCGGCGCCGCCGGGCTCTGGCCCAGCAAATCCGGCAGGTCCTCCAGTTTGAACTGGGTCGCGCGCAGCCATTCGTCGTAGGGCTCGGCCCCGGCGAGGTCGCGCTTGATCTCCTCGTCCTCGATGATCCGGCCCTGCTCCAGGTCGATCAGCAGCATCTTGCCGGGCTGCAGCCGCCACTTACGGACGATGGAGTTGTCGGGGATCGGCAGGACCCCGACCTCGGAGCCCATGACCACAAAGTCGTCGTCAGTGACCACGAAGCGCGCGGGGCGCAGGCCGTTGCGGTCGAGGGTCGCGCCGATCTGGCGGCCGTCGGTGAAGGCGATGGCGGCCGGCCCGTCCCAGGGCTCCATCAGGGCGGCGTAGTACTCGTAGAAAGCCTTGCGCTCGGGATCCATCAGGGGATTGCCCGACCAGGCCTCGGGGATCAGCATCATCACCGCGTGGGCGAGCGGATAGCCCCCGGCCAGCAGCAGCTCGAGCGCGTTGTCGAGGCAGGCGGTGTCCGACTGGCCGTGCGGGATCAGCGGCCACCTCTTGTCGAGGTCGGGGCCCAGGAGGTCCGACTCCAGGGTGCGCCGGCGGGCGTTCATCCAGTTGACGTTGCCACGCACCGTATTGATCTCGCCGTTGTGGGCGATGAACCGGTAGGGGTGCGCCAGGCGCCAGGACGGGAAGGTGTTGGTCGAGAAGCGCTGGTGGACCATGGCCAGGGCCGAGACCGTCAACGGATTGCGCAGGTCCTCGTAGAAGCTCCCAACCTGGTGGGCCAGCAGAAGGCCCTTGTAGACCACCGTCCGGGTCGAGAAGGACGGCATGTAGAACTCGGTCAGGCCCGGCAGGCCGTACTTGCGGGCGAGCTCGGCCAGGGGGTTCTGGGTCTGCTTGCGGATCGCCAGCAGCTTGCGCTCGAAGGCATCCTGGTCGGCGGTGGTCGGCCCGCGCCCGACGAGGCACTGGCGCACCACCGGCATCTCGTCGAGGACCGCCTGGCCGAGGCCGGTCGTGTCCACCGGCACGTCCCGCCAGCCCAGGACCTTCTGGCCCTCCGCGCGGATGAAGTGCTCGAACTGCGAGATGGCGACGTTACGGGTCTGCTCTTCCTGCGGCAGGAAGCACATGGCCACAGCGTAGTCGCCGGCGGCCGGCAGATCGACGCCCGCGCCCTTGGCCCAGTCGCGCAGCAGCAGGTCCGGAATCTGGATCAGAATCCCTGCGCCGTCGCCCAGCAACGGGTCGGCGCCGACCGCGCCCCGGTGGTCGAGGTTGACCAGGATCTGCAGGCCGCGGCCGACAACGTCGTGGGACTTCTTGCCCTTGATATTCGCGATGAAGCCGACGCCGCACGCATCGTGCTCGTTACGCGGATCGTACAGGCCCTGTTTCGGCGGCAGTCCCATCCAGGCGCGTTCCCACTCTCGCAGACCAGTCGGCCGTAAGCGGCCCTGACAAAAATTCGGGCGATCGGGGTGTTTTCGGTCACGCGGCCATGGTTTGCAAGCTCAGGCGCCCGCGCGCCCTGACGGACCCGCCGAGCGCACCTCCGAACGTCAGGGGTTCCTGGCCGCCCTTGCCGCCCTTTCGTCATCCTGGCACTAGAGCTGGCAACGATAAGGGAGGAAGCGCGTGGCCATTGAGCATGTGCGCAAGTGGCGGATCGGCGATGTCGAGGTCGTCCGCATCGTCGAGCTGAACAACCACGAGGACCCGTTCTCCATGCTGATGCCGGGCTACACGCCCGAGCAGGCGAAAGCGCACGCCTGGCTGGCGCCGAACTTCGCCACCCCCGAGGGCGTGATGAAGATTTCGTTCCAGGCCTTCGCCCTGCGCTCGCAGGGCAAGTCGATGATGATCGACACCTGCATCGGCGCGGACCGCGAGCGCGAATACGGCGTCTTCTGCAACATGCAGACGAGCTTCCTGGAGGACCTGGAGTGGGCCGGCTACCCGGCCGACGACATGGACTATGTCCTCTGCACGCACCTGCACTTCGACCACGTCGGCTGGAACACCAAGCTGGTGGACGGCAAGTGGGTCCCGACCTTCAAGAACGCCCGCTACCTGTTCGGCGAGGGCGAGTACGGGCACTGGCGCGAACTGCAGCGCACCGGCGGCTACCATGACGTCAGCCACCTGCTGGATTCCATCGACCCCGTGGTCGAGGCGGGGCTGGTGGATTTCGTGTCGCCGACCCACCGGATCAACGACGAGATCTCGCTGTTCCCGAGCCCGGGCCATACCCCCGGCCACGTGAGCGTGCGCATCCAGTCGGGGGGCCAGGAGGCCGTGATCACCGGGGACATGATGCACCACCCGATCCAGCTCGCCGAGCCGACCCGCGAAGGCGCCTTCGACATGGACAAGGCGGCGGGGCTGAAGACCCGCAAGGACTTCTACGAGCGAGTGGCCGACACCGACGTCACGGTGATCGGCAGCCATTTCTGCGATCCGACCGCGGGCCGGATCGTGCGCGACGGGGCGGCCTTCCGCCTCCGCACCGAGGACTGAGGGAAAAGCGTATGAGCGGGCTGAACAAGGATCGCCTCCAGTACCTGAAGCAGGTGATGGAAGAGGACATCGCCAAGGGCATGTACTTCGGCGGCACGATCATCGTGGCGCGCCACGGCGAGATCGGCCTCTACGAGGCGATGGGCACGGCCAACGAGAACAGCGGCAAGCCGGTGAAGAAGGACTCCATCTTCTCCATCTTCTCGGTCACCAAGGCCTTCACCAACGTCCTGGTGTTCCGCGCCATCGAACTCGGCCTGCTGTCCCTGACCACCAAGATCGCCGACATCGTGCCGGAGTTCGCGGGCAAGGGGCGCGAGGACATCACCCTCTTCCACCTGCTGACCCATTCGGCCGGCCTGCCGAGCGTCTATTCGGCCAGGGAAGGCATGTACATCGACCGCCTGGACGAGATGGTCGCCGCCATCTGCGAGAACGTCTGGCCGATCGAGAAGCCGGGCGTGCAGGTCGACTACGCGCCCCTGGTGAACCACGCCATGATGGGCGAGATGGTCCGCCGGGTGGATCCCAAGGGCCGTTCCTACCGCCAGATCCTTCAGGAGGAGATTCTCACTCCCCTGAAGCTGCACGACACCAACCTGGGCATCCGCCCGGACATGCGCGAGCGCCACCTGATCCCCGACTTCCGGGGCAATTCGGCGATCGAGCACCTCGGCCACTCGGACCTCGGCCCTAACGGCGCCTTCGAGGAGGAAGTGAACGAGATGCCGTGGGTCGGGATCGCCACCACAGTGCATGACCTCTACCGCTTCGCCGAGATGCTCCGCCGCGGCGGCGAGCTCGACGGAGCGCGCATCCTGTCGCCCGTGACCCTGAAGCTGGCGCGCAAGAACCAGACCGGCGACAAGCCGAACCAGGTCTACAAGCGCGTGGCCGAGCAGCACGGCTGGCCGGTGATCCCGGCCTACATCGGCCTCGGCTTCTCCCTGCGCGGCGAGGCCTTCGGCAACACCCTGTTCGGGACCCTGCCCTCGCCCGAGACCTTCGGAAACTACGGCGCCGGGAGCACCATATTCTGGGTCGATCCGGAGACCGACGTGACCTTCGTCAGCCTCTGCACCGGCATCATGCCCTGGGCCGCCAATCTCGAGCGCTGGCGACGCATCTCCGACATCGTCGCCTCGGCGGCGATCTGACCATGGTGCTGGACGGCGAGGCCTTCGACTTCATCGTCGTCGGCGGCGGGACGGGCGGCTGCGTGCTGGCCGCCCGCCTGTCGGAGGATCGGGTGACCCGCGTCCTGCTGCTGGAGGCGGGCCCCGAGGACAAGAGTCCCTGGATTCACGTCCCGGCCGCGGTGGGCAAGGCCATGTTCGAGCCGGAGATCGGCTGGGGCTACTGGACGGTCCCCCAGCCGCACATGAACGACCGGAAGATCCCCGTGCCGCGCGGCCGGGTGCTGGGCGGCTCGGGCTCGATGAACGGCATGGTCTACAACCGCGGCCAGCCGAAGGACTACGACGACTGGGCGGCGGCCGGGAACACCGGCTGGTCCTACGCCGAGGTCCTGCCCTACTTCACCCGTTCCGAGCACAACGAGAACTTCGAGGCCTCGATCTTCCACGGGCGCGGCGGACCGATGAACGTGAAGTCGCCCCCCATCCTCAATCCCATGACCGGGCCGTTCCAGGAGGCCATGGCGGCTTTGCAGTTCCGCCGGAACGACGACTTCAACACGGCCGCCGGCGGCGAGGGCTTCGGGCCCCGCCAGGGCTGCATCAAGGACGGGCGGCGCGTATCGCAGGCCACGGCCTTCCTGCGCCCGGCGCTGGGGCGCTCCAACCTCACCCTCGAGACCGACGCCCCGGTGGCGCGGGTCCTGATCGAGAATGGCCGGGCGACCGGCGTCCAACTGATCGACGGGCGCAGGCTGATGGCGCGGCGCGAGGTGGTGATCGCCGGCGGCGCCGTCGCCTCCCCCCAGATCCTGCTGCTGTCCGGCGTCGGCGACGCCAAGGCGCTCCAGGCCCTCGGCATCGAGGTGAAGGCCGACCGGCCCTCCGTCGGCGCCGACTTCCACGACCACCTGGCGACCTCGGTGCAGAACGACACCGACGACATCTCCTCCTACGGCATCTCGCCCAAGGCCCTGCCGCGGGGGGTGTGGAACATCCTGGAGTACGTCCTCGCACGCAAAGGACCGCTTGCCGGGAATGTGTTCGAAACCAACGCCTTCGTGCGGACTCTTCCCGAGCTCGACCGGCCGGACATCCAGCTGGTCTTCCAGCCGGCCAAGCGCAACAAGACCACCTTCCCGATCCCCATCCGTCACGGCTACGGCCTCTCGACGGTGCTGCTCTACCCGAAGAGCCGGGGGTCTATCCGGCTGGCCAGCGCCGATCCCCGCGAGGTGCCGCTGATCGACCCGAACCTGCTGGGCGACGAGCGGGACTTCGGGCCCTTGTTGCGAGGCATCCGCCTCTCCCGGCGGATCTTCGAACAGCCCGTCTTCGACAAGTACCGCGGGGTGGAGATCCAGCCCGGGCCCGCCGCCCAGTCGGACGACGATCTGAAGGCCTACATCCGCAACACCGCCGGCACCGTGCATCACCCCTGCGGCTCCTGCCGCATGGGCGCCGACAAGGACTCGGTGGTCGATCCGCAGCTTCGGGTGCGCGGGGTCGAGGGCCTGCGGGTCGCCGACGCCTCGATCTTCCCGACCCTGGTGGGCGGCAACACCAATGCGGTGGTCGTCATGGTGGCCGAGAAGGCCGCCGACATGATCCTGGGCAAGCCGGCGCTGAAAGCGGCCGACCTCTCAGAAGCGGCGTAAGGACAAGCGATGGCCGAGGCGGCGTTCGACCTGAAGGGCATGAAAGTCCTGATCACCGGCGCGGGGCGCGGCCTCGGCCGGGCGGCCGCGATCTATCTGGCCGAGTGCGGGGCGACAGTGGCCCTCAACGACATCGCCGCATCCGCCTGCGAAGAGGCCGCCGCCGCCGTCCGCGCCGTGGGCGGGACGGCCTACGCCTACCCTGGAGACGCCTCCGACCGCGCCGCGGTCATGGGCATGGCCGCCGACTTCGCCTCCAAGGCCGGCGCCCTCGACGCCGTGGTCAACAACGCCATGATCCTGCGCTACGAGCCGATCGAGAAGGTCGAGCCCGCCGTGCTGGAGCAGATGCTGGCCGTCGGGCTGATGTCGCCCTTCTGGGGGGCCCAGGCCCTGCTCGCGAACATGGACGCGGAAAAGGGCGGCGCCATCGTCAACATGGCCTCACCCGTCGCCAACCGCGGCTATCCCAACACCTCGGCCTATTCGACGGTGAAGGGCGGGATCGTGGCCCTGACGAAGGTGATGTCGGCCGAACTCGGCCCCCGCAAGGTGCGCGTCAACGCCGTCTCGCCCGGCTCGGTGCCAACGCCCGGGGCGCTGGGGCTCAACGACCCCAAGGTCTATGAGCAGCGATCCAAGACCATCCCCTTGCGCCGCCTCGGCCACGAGGACGACAACAGTCAGGCCATCGCGTTCCTGCTGAGCCCCGCCGCCAGTTTCATCAACGGCGAAATCCTGAACGTGGACGGCGGCATCGCCGCCGCCGGCTGAGGAGACGCCCATGCCCGTCCATGCCGTCGAGGCCGAGATCAACTACATCGAGCCGGGGGTGCGGGCGGTCTTCTATCCCACCGACCGGTCCAAGTCGCACATGCCGATGGAGAAGCATCGGATGCGCATCGAGAGCATGCGCCCGCAGACCGAGGACCTGTCTCTCGACCGCAATGGTTTCGCCCTGCTTCGCTCGCCGACGGCGGTGCAGAACTTCTACGATCCGGCTGAGATCAAGGCGGTCTACTACCCGGAAATCCAGGCCCTCGTGAAAAAGCTCACGGGCGCCTCCAAGGTGCTGACCTTCGGCGAGGTGGCCCGCGGCGACGGCGCCAAGACCGGCGATGGACGCCTCCCCTCCTACGGCGCCCACGTCGACTACCAGGACCGAACGGTGCGTCAGTTCGCCAAAGAGATCATGGGCGAGGACGAGGCGGCCCAGTGGCTGAAACGCCGCTACTTCCTGATCAACCTGTGGCGGCCGATCACCCGGGTGGAGCGCACCCCTCTGGCCCTATGCGACGCGGCCTCGGTGAAGGCGGGCGACCTTGCCGAAAGCGAGATCGTCGGCGGTCTGAACGATCCGAACCGGCCCTCGATGTTCGGCTTCAACCTGACCTACAACCCGGAGCACCGCTGGTACTACGCGCCCCGGATGGAGCCCGAGGAGATCCTCGCCTTCCGCCTGTTCGACAGCGACGCGTCCAAGCTCCAGTGGACTGGCCACACCGCCTTCGATGACCCCAGCGCCGCCCCCGACGCACCCCCGCGCGAAAGCATCGAGATCAGGACGATTTCTTTCCTTTAGAACTAGGTTCTAATTCGAAAAAATCCGCTCATCCCCGCGAAAGCGGGGACCCAGGTTTTAATGACCTTTTACGTCTACATCCTGGCCAGCCAGAAGAACGGCACGCTCTACACGGGCTCGACGCAGGACGTCGAAGTCCGCGTGTGGGAGCACAAGAACAAGGTTCAGGAGGGCTTCACCGCCAAGTACGGGGTGAACAAGCTGGTCTGGTACGAAGGCCACGCCACCCGCGAAGGCGCCTTCGTCCGCGAACGCCAGATCAAGAAATGGAATCGCGCCTGGAAGATCGAGCTGATCGAGGCGGAAAATCCCGACTGGCGGGATATCTGGGCCGAATGGTTCTCCGAGCCCGATCGGGACTGGTCGGTCTGGCGACCAAAAAAACCTGGGTCCCCGCTTTCGCGGGGATGAGCGGTTTGGGGGTGGGCGCCATGAATACCCAACCCACCTCAGGGATCACATGAGGCGGTTGAACCACAGCATCGACAGGCCCGCGGCGGCCATGGCCAGGACGGCGGCGATCGCGGCGAAGATGGCGGTGATCTCCGTCTCGCGGGTCTCCTTCATCAGCTTGGTGTTGAGGTTCTTGTAGACCTTCTCCAGCTCGGCCGAGGTCGAGGCGCGGAAGTACTGGGCCTTGGTCCTGTCGGCGATCTGCTTGAGGGACTCCTCGTCGAGCTGGGCGCGCATGAAGCGCCCGCCGAAGCCCACCACCTGGCCGTCCGTTGAGCCGAAGCCCACGGTGAACACGCGCACCCCGTGGTCGGCGGCGGTCTTGGCGGCCTCGATTGGATCGGCGCCCGTGGTGGTCTGGCCGTCCGTCATCAGGATGATCAGGGCCGACTGGTAGGAGCCCGGCGCCACGGGCTCGGGCGGCGCCTTCTTGGCCTGGGCGTTGGCCGGGCCGCCCAGGGGCGCTGCTTCCGGATAGAAGTCCTGGCTCCGGCCGCCGCCGCCCCACGGGCTGAGGTCGAACTGCTCCTGCGGGAAGATGGTCTGCAGCGAGACCAGGATGCCGCTCCCGACCGCCGTGCCCCGTTGCAGCTCGAAGCGGTCGATGGCGGTGTTGAGGTCGTCACGGTTGGTGGTGGGGGGCTGCACCAGGAAGGCGGTGCCGGCGAAGGCGACGATGCCGATACGCACGTCCCGGGGCTGGCCCTTCACGAAGGCCTTGGCGGCCTTCTGGGCGGCGACGATGCGGTTGGGGTCCACGTCCGCCGCGCGCATCGAGCCCGACACGTCCATGGCCATCAGGATGGTGGCGCGCTTGGAGGCGAGCGTCATGATCGCCGCCGGCCGGGCGACCGCCAGCAGCAGGACGGTGATGGCGCAGAGGAACAGGATCGGCGGGATGTGTCGGCGGAAACGCGAGGTCCCGCCCATGGCCTGCTTGACCACCGCCAGGTTGGCGTAGCGGATCGCCGCCGCCTTCTTGCGCTTCAGGGCCCAGAAGTAGGCCATCACCAGCAGGGGCGTGAGCAGCAGCAGCCACAGGGCCTGCATCCAGATGAAGGTCATGACCCCGTCCCCGTGCGCGAACCATAGCGGACGGCGGCGTCGCCTCCGGCGGAGAGCCGCGCCCTCTGCTTACGCAAGCCTGCGAAACGCGCGATCGAGTCGGCGATGTCCTCGGAGGTCGAGAGCTCCAGCGCGTCGACGCCCGCGCGCTGGAAGGCGTCGCGCACGTCCGCCTCGCGCCGCTCGGCCTCGATGGCGAAGCGGCGGCGAAAGCCCTTGTCCTGGGAATCGACGAAAATCTGCTGGCCGGTCTCTGCGTCCTGCATGACGAAGAGGCCGAGGTCCGGGAAGGCCATCTCCATCGGATCGAACAGGCGCACCGCCAGGGTTTCGTGCCGCCGCGACAGCAAGCCCAGGGCGTCCTCCCAGCCGGGGGTGGAGATGAAGTCGGAGATCACGAACACCACCGAGCGCTGACGGATCAGGTTGAAACCCGAACGCAGGAGGTCGGAGAGGTCCGTCGGTCCGGCCTTCGTCAGCTCCGGCCGCTTCATCAGGGCGTTGAGGATGTGCAGGACGTGGCGGCGCCCGCCCTTGGCCGGGATCACCATGTCGACGCCGCCGCCGTAGAACAGGGCCCCGACCCGATTGCCGTGTCTTGTCAGGATGCGCGCGAGAACTGTCGTGAATTCAATGAGAAGCTGGCGCTTCTTGACGTCCCCGGAACCGAAGTCGATCGAGGGGCTGAGGTCGAGCAGGAACCAGGCGGTGATCTCCCGGTCCTCGTTGTGCTCGCGCACATAGGGCGTATCCATCCGCGCCGTGACGTTCCAGTCGATGTGGCGCGCGTCGTCGTGGACCTGGTACTCGCGCAGGTCCGCGAGATCCAGGCCCAGCCCACGGAACAGGGTCCGGTAGTCGCCCTGCAACAGCCCGTCGAGCCGGCGGATGACGGTCCAGTCCAGCCTGTGGAGCAGGTGTTCAGGCGTCCGCTGGGACTCGGACATGGGTCTCCAGGGGTTTGTCGGGGGCGGAGATGCGACGCATGATCCGCTGGATGATCTGGTCCGCGGTGACCCCGTCGGTCAGGGCCTCGTAGGACAGGACGATGCGGTGGCGCAGGACATCGGGGACGATGTCCGTCACGTCCTCCGGCAGGGCGTAGTCGCGGCCCCGCAGGAAGGCGAGCGCCCGCGCCCCTTCGATCAGGCTGATGGTGGCCCGGGGGCTGGCCCCGTAGAGGATGTGCTTCGCGACATCCGGGAGCCCGGCCTTCTCGGGATTGCGCGTGGCGGTCACCAGCTTGACCGCATAGGTGATCAGGGCCGGATCGACATAGGCCTTGCGGCAGGCCCGCTGCAGGTCGGCGAGCTGGGCGGTGGTGGCCACCGCGCCCGCCTCGGTCAGGGCGCCCGTCACCCGCTCGACGATGACGAACTCCTCCTCCTCGGTGGGATAGCCGACCACGACCTTCATCATGAAGCGATCGACCTGGGCCTCGGGGAGCGGATAGGTGCCCTCGGTCTCGATCGGGTTCTGGGTGGCGATCACCAGGAAGGGCTCGGGCACCTTGTGGGTCTCGCCGCCGATGGTGACCTGGTGCTCCTGCATCACTTCCAGCAGGGCGCTCTGCACCTTGGCGGGGGCGCGGTTGATCTCGTCGGCCAGCAGCAGGTTGCAGAACACGGGGCCGAGCGAGGTGGAGAACTCCCCCGTGCGCTGGTTGTAGATGCGGGTGCCCACCAGGTCGGCCGGGACCAGGTCGGGGGTGAACTGGATGCGCTTGAAGCTGCCGCGCACGGTCTTGGCCAGGGTGTTGACCGTGAGGGTCTTGGCCAGGCCAGGCACCCCTTCGACCAGCAGGTGCCCCTGGGCGAGGATCGCCACCAGCACCCGCTCCAGGAAGTGATCCTGTCCGACCACCACCTTCTTTATCTCGTACAGCACCCGCTGCATGAGTTCGGCGGTGTCGACCTGCGTGTCCTTGCCGTCCATGTCGCCGCCAGGTCCTTGTCTGTTGATCAGAACGGCGAGTTGCCGGCCGCCGCCGCCGCGTTCTCTATTGGAACGGCGAAGCCGATGCCGATCCACACCCGCTGCTTGGTGGGATTGAGGATGCCGGTGACGATGCCCAGCACCTCCCCGTCCTTGTTGACCAGGGGCCCGCCCGAATTGCCCGGATTGGCCGCCGCGTCGAACTGGATCAGGTTGCGGGCCTTGCGGTCCGCATCGAACTGCCAGTCGCGCTTTAGCCCGGAGATGACGCCGGCGCTCACCGAGGGACCGATCCCGAAGGGAAAGCCCACCGCCACGACCTCGTCGCCCGGCTTGAGCCCCCGCGTGGAAACCAGCGTCGCCGGCTTCAGGTCATCGGGCAGGACGCTGGGACGGATCACCGCCAGATCGTCCTCCGGCTGGGCGCCGATCATCACCGCGTCAGAGACCTCGCCGTTCCAGAAGGTCACCTTCAGCCTCGCGGCCGATGCGGCGACGTGGAGGTTGGTCAGGATGGTGCCCTTTTCGTCGATCACCACGCCTGAGCCGACCGACACCGCGCCATCCTCGCCGAGGTCCTTCGGCGCCTTGGGGTCGATCTTGCTGGCCCTGCCCTCGATGTCCGGGTGGCTGGCCGTCTCGGTGGCGTCGTAGCCGGTGACTCGCACCACCGAAGGCATGATGGTCTCGGCCGCGACGCTGGCGCGCGAGGGCGCGGGGGGCGTCTTCTTCAGGGCGTAGGCCACGGCCGCACTGATCTCGGCCTGGGTGTAGGTGTGGGGGGCGGGCTTCAGCAGCGAGACCGCCAGCACGGCGACCAGGGCCGCCGCGACCCCGCCCAGGATCAGCACAGGCTTCTCGCGGCGGGCGTAGAAACCGTTCCAGCGGGCGCCGAGCCGACTGGTCAGGCTCGGCTCATCGGCCTCGGGCTCGACGGACACAGGGGGGGTGCGGACGCGCGGGCCTGACCCGCCGACCGGCTTGGACCAACCGGAATTGCTGTACAGCGGATGACGTCGCATGCCGCCCGTCTCCCGGCCGAGATCGGCCGCCCGAGACCAGATGAGAGACGCATTGCGGCAGTGTCAAGGCGAGCCGCCGGGCGGGGGAAGCGACGCCCAAGCTTTAAGCGTCGCCCGCGCTTTAATCGCGCCCAAGCCTAGCCGCGGATGTAGCGCCGCTCTCCGGTGGCCCGGTTGAGATAAACGGTGACGGCGGCCTGCGAACCAGGGTCGATGAAACGCTCGCCCCTCCGCTCGAAGCCTGGCGGGGCGCCGGATTCCAGCCGCTTGTAGCGGAACCGCTCAAACACCAGGCCGAGGAAGCCGGCGAAGCCGAAGGCCGCCATGCCCGGCCCGAAGGACAGGCCCGCCGATGTGGCCCAGGCGCCGGCCACGGCGAGGCTGAGGGCCGCGATCCCGATGACGACCCGCAGCGGGGTCAGGGGGTGTGGGTCCGGTGGCCGAAAGTTCCGGGCTCGCCCGGCGCGGCGGCAGTGAAGGCTTCGGACGACGCGGAGGCGGCGGCCTGGGCCCGCTCCGAAGCCGGCGGGCGGGCGGCCAGCAGCGGCTCCATCCGCACGGCTGTGCCGTAGGCCACCACCTCGGTCATGGTCTCGCCGATCTCGGAGCTGTCGAAGCGCATGGCGGTCACCGCGTCGGCGCCCATCAGCGAGGCGTTTTCCACGAGGCGGTCGATGGCGTGGCGGCGGGCCTCCTCCAGCATCTGGGTGTATTCGACGATCTCGCCGCCCACGAGGGACCGCAGCCCCGCCACGAGGTTGCCGCCGAGGCCGCGCGAACGCACGACGAGGCCGAACGCCTGGCCCAGCACCTCGGTGGTCCTGAAGCCGGCGACGTCATTGGTGGTCACGACCAGCATCGGCCCCTCCCCAGGGACATCCGTTTCGCTGGTCCAGCGGATAGCAAAAGTTCCTTAAGCGCGCCTCAAGCGGGCGGCTTGGGGCAGGCGATCCGGCCCAGGAGGTCGATCAGCTGGGGCACGTGCGCCTTCAACTCGGCCATGTGCACCGCCGCCAGGTTCTGCAGGACAGTCTCGGCCTCAGGGGTCAGGGACACCAGCATGCGGCGGCCGTCGTCGGGAGAAGCGGTGCGGGCGACTAGGTTCTGGTCCTGCAGCCGGTCGATCAGCTCAACGGCGGTGGAGAGGCGGATGAAGAGTTCGTCCGCTAGCTCTTTGGCGGCCATGGGCTCGGAGGGGCCCTTGGCCTTGAGCGCCAGCAAGGCCTGGTACTGCTGCGGCTTCAACCCAGCGCCCTCGGCCTCGCGCTTGCTGAAGGCGAGGAAGCGCCGGAGCTCATAGCGGAATCCCGCCAGCACCTTGTAGTCGGCCTCGGTCAGCCGAGGCGATGGATCGGCGTTCCACGTCACGTCTTCGCGCCGCCTTTCGGCCGCGCCCCTACGGAAGCCCCTACGCCCCCTACCCTTCGCATGCCCGCAGCCGCGCGCCGGATCAAGCAGCGGCTGGGCGGCGCGGATCGAATTCGCGGATATGTCGAAGGCACAGGCGCCGCGGCGATCAACGGCGTCCGGAAGCCTCGCCGCCGGCGGGGGTGAGGAGAATCCGGTCCCCGCCCTCTTCCACCGTGGCGCCGAGGGAGGTGGCGGCGGCGTCCGCGAATCCCTGCGGATCCTGGATGCGGAAATAGCCGACCAGCCGACGACGGCCGAGCCGGGCGTCGGCGACGACGATCTTGCGGGAATTGTAGTGGTTGAAGGCCGCCGCGGCCTCGGCGAGGGTCTCCCCGTCCAGGGCCAGATAGCCCTCGCGCCAGGCGAGGATGCGGTCAATGTCGCTGGAGGCCAGGGACGGCAGCCTGACCGCCTGGTCCGAGGTCAGGCGCGCCCGCCCGCCCCGCTCCAGCCGCAGGGCCGCGCTGCGGGCGCCGGTCCCTGCCCAGGCGTCGACGACGCCTTCGGTCACGACGACCTCGGAGCCTTCGCCCATGCGCGACACCGCGAAGGCGGTGCCGACGGCGCGCACCTGGGTCGGACCGGCCTCGACGATGAAGGGCCAGGCCTGATTCTTGGCGACCTGGAACCAGACCCGGCCGCGTTCGACCTGGACCAGGCGCCGCGACTTCGAGAGCTGCACGGTGATCCGGCTGTCGGTGTCGAGGGTCGCGGTCGAGCCGTCGGGCAGGGAAACCTGGCTGATCTCGCCCACCGCCGTGTCGTAGGCCGTGCGGCGTCCGCGCCGATCGCCCATGGCAAGCAGGGCCACGCCCGCCGCCGAGGCGGCTGCGGCCATCCCGCCGCCGATCAGGAGCTGGCGACGGTCAGGCAGGAAGCGCGCCGACGGGCGCGAGAAGAGGGTCGGGGACAGCACGACGACGCGATCGAGGCCGGTCCAGGTCGCCTGGGCCCGGACGAAGGCGCCATGGTGGCGCGAATCCTCGCCGAGCCAGGCCTCGAAGGCCCGGCGTTCCTCGTCACCCACCTCGCCACGGTCCAGGCGCGCCACCCATTCGGCGGCGAGGGCGTCAATCGGATTATATGGACGTTCCGCGGCCACGCGACTTTGCACCCTTCCCGATCAGGCGCGACGCGGGCCGCGCAGGAGCACCGGCTCGCGACAATCCGTCGAGTATGAGGCGCAATCCTTTAACAACCTGCTTTTCAACGACATTCTCCGTCACACCCATCCGGTACGCGATTTCCTTCTGCGAAAGTCCTTGCACCTTCCGCATGGTGAAAATCAACCGGCACCGCTCGGGAAGCGCGCCGATCAGACGCTGAACGCGGGCCAATTCCTCCCGACCGCTGAACACACGCTCGGGAGAGGGCTCCTCATCTACGACGCCCAGCCGATCCATTTCCGCCACATTATCTATGCGGACGATGCGCTCGCGGCGAAGTTGCTCGAGAATGATGTTGCGCGCGGCAGTGAAGAAGTAGGCGCGGGCGGAACGGACCTCGCCGCCGCCCGCCAGGGTGGCAAGGCGTGAATAGACCTCCTGGATGACGTCGTCCTCGTCGACGCCCTGGGCGCCGAAGCGACGGATCCATTTCCTCACGTCGCCCTCGTGCGGCAGCACTTCGCGCGCGATCCATGCGATCACCGCCGGATCGGGCGGCCCTGCCTTGCCGGAAGCCATCGGCGTTCCTTGTCCACCAGCCCGCGCAAAGCGGGCCTCCCCTCGCGTCGGCAATTGGGCTTTGATTTGCCCCGGTGGCAAACAAAAACCGGATGGACAGGGGGTTCGACGTGTTGGGCTGACGGAAACCCCCAACAGGTTCATCTTCGAGGTAAAGTGCCGTGCAAGGCGCAGACCTTGGGGGAGGTCCAGGAAAATATGACCGGCCGTCTCTCACACGGCTGCAAGCGGCTGTTCTTGGCGACGGCCTCGATCACGGCGTTCATGGTGGCCTCGCCCGCCCTGGCGGCGACCGGGAAGATCAATGTCCCCGCCCAACCGGCCCAGCGCGCGATCGCCGATTTCGCACGCCAGACCGGCGTCCAGGTCCTGGCGCCGGAGGAGGATCTGCGCGGCAAGACCACCAGCGCCGTGGACGGCTTCTATACCCCCCCGCGCCGCGCTGGAGCGGATGCTGGCCGGCGCCGACCTCGTCATCAGCTCAGACAACGGGCGGACCATCACCGTGCGCCGGGCTCAGCATGCCCCGCCCCCGCCTCGCAACAGGCCGGTCCGTCCGCCCCCCGCCCAAACCGGGGCCCCTCCGGCGCCGGCGGCCGTCGCGACCGCGGTCCTGGATCTGTCGGAAGTCGTGGTCACCGGCTCGCACATCACCGCCACCGGCTTCAACGCCCCCTCGCCCGTCACCGTGCTGAGCGCCCAGGCCATGGACGAGCTCGGCCTAACCAACCTCGGCGTCGCCCTGAACCAGCTGCCAGCCTTTCGCGCCGACCTGACCCCGAACAACAACGGCTTCGCCAACTTCAATCTCGGCGCCCAGATCGTGAACCTGCGCGGCCTGGGCGCGCCCCGCACCCTCGTTTTGATCGACGGCCACCGGTTCATCACCTCGACCCGCGAGGGGTCGGTGGACATGAACCTGATCCCGACCATCATGATCGACCGCACCGAGATCGTGACCGGCGGCGCCTCGGCGGCCTACGGCTCGGACGCCATAGCCGGCGCGGTCAACATCATCCTCAACACCCGGCTGCACGGCCTTAAGGGCCAGGTCGACGGCGGCCAGACCCAGCGCGGCGACGGCGGACGGTTCCACGCCGCCATCGCCTGGGGAGCGGGCTTCGCGGGGGGCCGCGGCCGCATCGTCGCCGGCGGCGAATACGAGAACGACGCCAAGATCGGCAATTGCTTCACCCGAAGCTACTGCAGCACCGCCGGGGTCGCCCTGAACGGGGCGGGTCCGACCCACGATCCCACCCAGCCCTTCAACGTCGTCGTCGACCGCAACTACGGCTACGTGAACGTGACGCCGGGCGGCGTGATCCCCGACTCCCCGGCCAATCCGGCGGGCTTGCGTAACATGCAGTTCGACGCGGCCGGGAACCTGATCCCCTACAACCCGGGGGTCTTCCAGGGGGGCGGCTTCTCGGTCAGCCCGGACAACCGCTCGGCCCTGGTCGATTCCAACCTCGCGGTGCCGGTCAAGCGCTGGAACTTCTTCAGCCACGTAGCCTACGACCTGACGCCGAAGGTCAGCGGCTTCCTGGAGGGCTCCTACGCCTATATCGACGGCGTCAACGTCAGCAATCAACCGGTCGACGCCCTGATCGGCATCAAACGCGACAACGCCTTCGCCCCCGCCGCCCTGAAGGCCTTCTTCGCCGCCAACCCCACGGTCGCCCGCATCAACATCGGCCGGCTCGGCGTCGACGTCAGCAAGTTCACCGGCGACTCCAACGCCGCCACCTGGCGGATCGCCGCCGGGCTGAACGGGCAGATCACCAAGGACTGGCGCTGGAGCGCTTCCTTCGACTATGGGCGCAACCGCCGGGTCCAGAGCGTCGACAACGACCGGGTCCAGAACAATTTCTACGGACCGGAGACCAACATCGCCTCGCCGAACTACCGTGCCGGGGGCGCCGTCGACGCGGTGGTCAATCCGGCCAACGGACAGATCGTCTGCCGCTCCACCATCGACAGAACCGACCCTTCTTACGACCCGAACAACGGCTGTTCGCCGGTCAACCTGTTCGGGATCGGCAAGTCGAGCCCGGCGTCGCTCGCCTACATCAACCGGCTGAACGTCACCCACCTGAACTTCACCCAGCTCGACGCCGCGGCCGGGGTGCAGGGCAAGCTGTTCCAGACCTGGGCCGGGCCGATCGACCTGGCCGTGGGCTTCGACTTCCGCAAGAACACCATCGCCTTCCTGAACGACCCGATCGGCGACCAGTTCGGCTACTACTACAACTACGGCGCATCCTACGCCGGCACGGTCGCCGTGAAGGAGCTGTACGCCGAGACCCTGATTCCGCTGGCCGTGGATCAACCCCTGGCCAAGGCGTTGAGCGTCAATTTCGCCGGCCGGAAGACCTGGTACGACAACACCAACGACATGACGCGTGCCTCGAGCAAGATCGGGGCGACAAGCTGGAAGGTCAGCCTGGTCTATGACGCCAGCGACTGGTTCCGCTTCCGCTTCACCCGCTCGCGCGACATCCGCGCGGCCAATTTCAACGAGCTCTACACCAGCAGCCTGGCGGCCTTCGGCGGCACGGTGAACCCGTGGACCAACACCACCGACTTCGCGACCTCGATCTCCGGGGGGAACATCAACCTGGCGCCGGAGAAGGGCGACACCTACACCGTCGGCGCGGTCCTTAGGCCAAGCTGGTCGTGGCTGCAGGGCTTCCGCATCTCGGCCGACTACTACGGCATCGCCCTGAAGGGGGCGATCGGCGCCCTGTCGAACACCCAGATCGTCAACGACTGCTTCGCCAACGGCCCCGCGGCGGCGACCTGTTCGCGGATCACCTTCCAGAGCGGCTTCGGCACCACCATGGTGGCGCTCAACCGCACAAACCAGAACCTCAGCGTCCTGAAGCAGAGCGGGGTCGACATCGAGGCCGTGTACCGGATTCCGGTGAGCCGCTTCATCGGCGGCGCCCCGGGCGACCTCTCCTTCCGCGTCCTGGCCAGCTACGTGCGCGAACAGAGCACCCGGCAGGGCGGCTTCTTCCTGGACCGGGCGGGGATGACGGGGCCATTTCCCGGATTCGGCCAGGTGGGCACGCCGGGGGTTCCCCGCTGGTCCCTGACCGGAACCACCACCTACGACATCGGCCGCCTGAGGATCACCCTGCAGGAGCGCGTCATCTCCAAGGGGATCGTCAATCCCTCGCAGATCGGGCCGGACGATCCGGCCTACAGCATCGCCAACCCCAACAGCATCAACGACAACGTCGTGCCCGGCCGGATCTACGTCAATCTGGCGGGCCACTACGACCTGATCACCCGGGGAGACCGGCGGGTGCAGATCTTCGGCCTCGTCTCCAACCTGTTCGACCGCGCGCCGCCCCTGGCGCCCAGCCTGATCGGCTACTCCGAACCGGCCTTCTTCGACATGATCGGGCGTACGTTCCACGCGGGCGTGCGCTTCACCTACTGACTGTAACAATGGGAGGGAAGCAGATGAAATTTCAAAGACTTGCGGCCGTGACTGCGGGGCTGGCCGCCCTCGCCCTGACGGCGGGCGTGGCCACGACGGCGGCGACCGCGGGGGCGCGGACCACCCGGACCCTCGAAGCGCGCGTCGCCGAGATGGACGACTACCTGGCGGTGCAGCAACTGCTCGGCCGCTACATCACCGCCACGGATACCGAGAACTGGGCCGCCTACGCCAAGGTGTTCGCCAAGAACGGCGAGCTGATCTTCATGAGCAACCGCGTGGTCGGCCAGGCCGCCATCCAGGCGGCCCTGAGCCCCAAGCCGCGCGCGCCTGACGCCCCGCCCCCGGCCGGCCCGCCGCGGAAGCTCCGCCACCTGCTCTCCAACATCGACATCCACAGGTCCGGCGACCACTACAAGTGGCGTGGCGCGCTGGGTGACCATGTCGAGCGACGCCCAGGGGCGCCCCGTGGTGGCCGCCACCGGCTACTACGACGACACCTATATCAAGGAAGACGGCGCGTGGGTGGTCAGCCACCGCATCATGTACGCCGACTTCCCCTTCAACGACCCGGTCGCGAACCTCGCCAAGACCGGCGTGCAGATCTCGCTGGTCAAGTAGCCGCAAGCCCTGCCGCTCAGTCCCGCGCCCGCCTCTGCGCGAGGCGGGCGCGGATGGCCGCCGCGCGCGCCGGATCGGGGTAGACAAAGCGGACGACCTCGGGCGTGCGGTCGCCCCGGTCGAAGGCGGCGCCGGCCGCCTTGATCGCCGTGGACGTGCGGCCGAAGCGGGCGGCGCCATAGACCTGCAGGGCCACGAGAATGAGGCCGACCGCGACCAGCGCCGCTGTCGCGCGCCGCCGCGCCAGGAACCGCTCCAGAAGGGGCGCGCAGCAGAGCAGCAGCCCTACCTGCACCAGGGCCGAGAAGGGGAAATAGCGGATCGGCACCACAGGCTCGGGCAGCTCGTCGACCCGCCCGACGGCGGCGAGGGCGGCGGTGGCGAGGCCGAAGATCACCAGCCCCGCGCCCAGCTTCTGCACCACGGCGTAGCGGCCCTCCCCTCGTCCGGTCCGCCAGGCCGCGACGACGGCGGCCGCCTCCACGGCGAGGCCGAAGAGCGCCGATGGGACGCCCGGATGATTGGTCCGCGCCCATGGCAAGGCGCCGTAGACGGCGAAATACTGGATGGTCTTCCAGATGTGGGAGGGGGCGAGGATCTGCGCGTCCGCCGCCCCGGCGGGGGCGGGCGCCGGCAGGCCCATCTCGAACAACGCGATTACGGCCGCGCCAAGGACCAGCAGGACCGCGACCTGAGGCAAGGGTCGGCGCTGCAGGAGGGCCGCCGCGACCAGGGCCGGCCAGACCGCGAGGCCGGCGGCGTTGCCGGCGCTGGCGACCACGGCGAAGGCGAGGGCCAGCAGGAAGGTCGGAGAGACGAAGCGTCTCGCGTCCGCCAGGGCGAGGCAGGCGAAGGCCGCCAGGGCCGGGCCCGTGACCATCGGGTAGACCGAGAAGACCGGGAAGGCGAGATCCTCCGCCACGGCGACGTTGAGGATGAGGAGGCCCGCAAAACACCCCAGCCAGGTGGCGACCGCCGCCGGTATGCGAGCCTGGCGCACCACCGCCAGGAGCCAGCAGACTCCGGTCAGCAGGGCGAGCCATCCCGCGACCAGGAAGGTCGGGATCGCTTCTCGCGTCCACGCCAGGTCGAGGGCCGCGACCGCGCGGGCCAGGGGAATGCGCTGATTGGCGTGGGGCCGCCAGAGGTAGTCGAGCCAGTCGCCCTTGGCCTCGACGGCCAAGGCCTGTTCGACCCAGTCGTGGGCGTCGCTGAACGGCGAGAACAGATAGCCCGTGTCGGCGGCGTAGAAGGTCGCCAGCGCGCCGGCGATCACCAGGAAGCCGCAGAACCACGGCAGGAACGGAGACGCCGGAGGGGAGACCCCTTCAGCGGACGTCGCGGGACCGGCCCCCGGGCCAGGGCCGGGACCTGCCGGAGGTTCGCCCCGGAAATAACTGAAAAGAGGCGTCATTCGCCTCCGCCCTCCTGCCGCCCACACACGCGCGTCGATGCAGGCTAGCGGGGGTGGCCTCCCGGGGCTAGGCGCTCCGGGCCCGGAGCGTCGCCACGGTCTCCTCGGCGACACGGGCCAGGGCGGCGACCTCCCCCACGACCAGGAGCGTCGGCCCGGTCCACCCGGCGGCGTCCAGGCGGTCGGCCAGGCCGGACAGACGCTCAAGACCAAGCTGGACGTCGACTTCCGCCCTTACCTGATCCTGGGCGCCTGCAATCCGCGCATGGCCCACGAGGCCCTGCAGATCGAGGACAAGGTCGGGACCATGCTCCCCTGCAATGTGGTGGTGCAGGAACTCGCCCCCGGCCGGGTGGAGGTGGCGGCCATCGATCCGGTGGCCTCGATGCGCGCCGTGGACAATCCCCGCCTGCTGACCGTGGCGGCCGGCGTCGGGGACATGCTGCGCCGGATGGTGCAGGGCCTGTAGCGCGCCGGGCAGGACTCGCCGGCTTTCCGGACAAGCCTTGCGGCACATCAAGGGCGGTCGAACCGCCGCGCTGGATAAAGCAGTCGCTATCCCTTATCAGACCGCGCAACAGCAACCCGAGCGCGCTTCGTAGGAAACCCCAGCATGGCCCGGATCATCGGCGGCATCGCCACCTCCCACACCCCCACCATCGGCTTCGCCTTCGACGGCAAGAAGCAGGAGGACCCGGTCTGGAAGCCGATCTTCGAGGCCTATGCCCCGATCCAGAAGTGGCTGGCCGAGAAAAAGCCGGACGCCCTGTTCGTGATCTACAACGACCACGTCACCTCCTTCTTCTTCGACCACTACTCCGCCTTCGCCCTGGGTATCGGCGAGGAGTATGCGGTGGCGGACGAAGGCGGCGGAGCCCGCGGCGTTCCCCCGATCAAGGGCCACGGCAAGCTCGCGCGCCACATCGGTCAGGCCCTGATGGCCGACGACTTCGACATGTCCTTCTTCCAGGGCAAGGGCCTCGACCACGGCTGCTTCTCTCCCCTGTCGGTCATGCTCCCGCACTCGGAAGAGGCCGGCTGGCCCATGCCGATCGTGCCCCTGCAAGTCGGCGTGCTGCAGTTCCCGGTCCCGAACGCGGCCCGCTGCTACAAGCTGGGCCAGTCCCTGCGCGACGCCATCGAGAGCTTCCCCGAGGACCTGAACGTCGTGGTGGTCGCCACCGGCGGCCTGTCGCACCAGATCCAGGGCGAGCGCTGCGGCTTCAACAATCCGGCCTGGGACGAGCACTTCCTGGAGCTCTTCGAGAACGACCCCGTCGCCCTGACCCGCATGACCCACGCCGAACACGCCAAGCTGGGCGGCATGGAAGCCTCCGAAGTCGTCATGTGGCTGGTGATGCGCGGCGCCCTGTCGGCCAACGTCAAGAAGATCCACCAGAGCTACTACCTGCCCTCGATGACCGCGATCTCCACGGCCATCTATGAGAACCTGGCCGAGCCCATGTCCGCCGAGCGGGCCGCGGAAGCCCGCGCCAAGGCCGGTCACCAGCTGAAGGGCATCGAGAAGCTCGAGGGCACCTATCCCTTCGACCTCGAGCGCAGCGTCACCAACTACCGCCTCAACAAGTTCCTGCACGACCTGGTGATCCCCGAGCACCGGGGCCTGTTCATGAGCGACCAGGAAGCCGCCTTCGAGCAGGCCGGCCTGTCCGAGGAAGAGCGCGACCTGATCCGCCGCCGCGACTGGCGCGGGCTGATGCAGTACGGGGCGATCTTCTTCGTGCTGGAGAAGATGGCGGCCGTGGTCGGGGTCTCGAACCTGCACGTCTATGCGCACATGCGCGGCCAGACCCTGGACGAGTTCCAGAAGACCCGGAACGCCCAGGTGGTCTATGGGACCGGCGGCAAGGAAACCCACGACAAGGTCAACGCCAGCGGCACCTAGCCCGCCCAAACGTCCGTCCAATATTCAGGCGCCGGGGCGATCGCTCCGGCGCCTTTCCTTTGCCCGCTGGTTTACGGCCAGGTTTGGCGCCAGCCTCGCGCCATGAAGCTCGTCGTCCCCAGGACCCTGCAGACATCCCTGCGCAACCTGGCGGCCGTCGTGGTCTTCATGCTCGTCGTGGCGACGTCCTCGACCCTGGCCTACATGGCCTCGGGCTGGAGCTTTCCCGACGCCCTCTACATGGTGGTGCTCACGGTCTGGAGCGTGGGCTACGGCGAGGTGCGCCCGATAGACACCCCGCAGTTGCACGCCCTGACGGTGGCGACCATCGTCTTCGGCTGCACAGGCATGATCTTCCTGACCGGCGCCCTGGTGCAGGTCTTCACCGCGATCCAGCTTCGCGAAATCCTGGGGTTGAACCGCGTGACCTCCGAAATCGAACGCATGAAGGACCACGTCATCATCTGCGGCTTCGGCCGCATCGGGGTGATGCTGGCCAAGGACCTCAAGGACGGCGCCGCCGACTTCGTCATCCTGGAGCGGGACGACGCGCGCATCGCCCAGGCCGAGGCGCTTGGCTACCTCTGCCTCAAGGCCGACGCCGTGGACGAGACGGGGCTGAAGGCGGCCGGGATCGAACGGGCCCGGGTGCTGGCGACCGTGCTGCCGGACGACGCCGCCAATGTCTTCATCACCCTCTCGGCCCGGCGGCTGAACCCGGAGCTGCACATCATCGCCCGGGGCGAGCAGCCCTCGACCGAGAGCAAGCTGATCTACGCCGGGGCCAACCAGGTGGTGCTGCCCACCCACATCGGCGCCGAGCGCATGGCCGAGATGATCCTCTATCCGGCGACCGCCCGGTTCGTCCGCGGCTCGGACCAGATGCGCGACTTCGACAAGTCCCTGCGCAACCTCGGGCTCCAGCTTGAGGTGGTGATCGCCGCCGAGGGCGGGGCCGCCGTCGGCGCCACGGTCGCGGAGATGGAGAAGCGGGCCAAGGGCGCCTTCTTCGTGGTGCAGATCGACCGGCGAGGCGGCGAGGTCGTCACCCGCCCTGCGGGCGACGTGCGGCTGGAGGCGGGGGACGGGGTGCTGATCGTCGGCCGCGGCGGGATCGCCGCCGCCTCGAGCGTGTTCGACGTGCCGGCCGAGCGGGTCCGGGCGGGCCGCAGCCTGTTCTGAAAAAGGGGAAGGCCGGCCCGCGGCGAAGCGGACCGGCCTCCTATATCCCCGACGCCTACTGAGGCGGGCGAGCCTTCACCAGGTCGATCACATAGGCGGCGATGTCCTGCTTCTGGCCCTCGCTGAAGGCGGCGCCGAAGGCCGGCATCTCGCCCTTGCCCTTGTTGATCATGTCGATGATGTCGTCCGCCTTGAGGGCGTTGGTCAGGCGAGCGCCATGGGTGCCGCCCTGCCCCTGCGGGCCGTGGCAGGTTCCGCAGGTGGTGTTGAAGTACTCCTGGCCCTGCGCGACGTTGGGCACCCGGGTGTTGGGAGGCGCGCGGCCCATGCCGTCGCCGTTGGGCCGCGCGGGCGCGGCGGGCGGCGGGGTCGCGGCGCCGCGGGGCAGGCTCTCCACCTTACCGTCGAGGGCGAACAGCCACAGGCTGTCGGTGTGCTTGGCGGCGCGATTGCCGCCGGCGAACACCACCACGTACTGCTTGCCCTTGTGCTCGAAGGAGGTGGCCTGGCCGCCGATGCCGCCGTCGACCTGGAACTCCCACACGCCGTTGCCGGTAGATGTGTCGAGGGCGTCGAAGCGGCCGTCGCCGCGGCCGAGGAACAGCAATCCTCCGCCGGTGACCATCACCCCGGAGCAGCCGTTAGCCCACTGGTGGCGCCAGACCAGCTTGTTGGTCCTGACGTCCAGGGCCTCGACGATCTCGCGGCTGGCGACGGGAGCGACGCGCATGGGCGCCGAGCCGGAATAGAGCGCGCCAGGTTCGACCGGATAGGTCGGGTCCCCGCCGAGCCGTCCCGACGCGCTGTCGTTGGCGCAGACGAACATCAGGTGCGACTTGGGATCATAGGCGCTGGGGGGCCAGTTCACCGCCGCCCCGGGCTTGGCCACGGTGCCGATCTCGGTGAAGGGGGTGAAGATCCGCCCGCCGTTCACCAGGGTGTAGTTCTCCGGCGCCACGTCGATGAACTGGGGCACCAGGGAATCGCCGATCGGATAGGGCTGGGTCTTGGCCGTCTTCTGCTGGGCGTTCTGCATCACCGGCTTCTCGACGATGCCGACCAGGGGTTTGCCCGTGACGCGGTCCAGCAGGTACACCCACCCGGTCTTGCCGGCCTGGGCGATGCCCTTCCTCATCTTGCCCTTGTAGGGGGCGTCGAACAGGATCACCGGGTTCGGCGCGTCCTGGTCCCAGATGTCATGGTGCACTTCCTGGAAGTGCCAGCGGTACTTGCCGGTCTTGACGTCGACCGCCACCACCGACGCCGAATAGAGGTTGTCGCCGGCGCGCAGGGCGCCGTTCTGCACGGGCCCCGGATTGGCGGTGGAGAAGTAGAGCAGGCCCAGTTCCGGATCGAGCGCCGGGGTCTGCCAGACGCCGGCCCCGCCGTACTTCCAGACCTCGCTGTTCTTCGGCCAGGTGTCGTGGCCCGGCTCGCCCGGACCGGGCACGGTCCAGAAGGTCCAGATCAGCTTGCCGGTCTTGGCGTCATAGGCGTTGACGTGGCCGCGGATGCCGAGGTCCGAGCCCGCGAAGCCGGTGATCACCATGCCGTTGTAGTAGAGCGGCGCCGAGGCGATGGCGTAGCCCTCGCGGGGCTGGGCCGCCTGGATCTGCCACACCACCTTGCCGGTCTTCTGGTCGAGGGCGGTCAGGCGGGCGTCGAGGCGGCCGAGGAAGATCTTGCCCTCGCCGAGGGCGATGCCCCGCCCGTTCCAGCCGCAGCAGGGGCGGGCGAAGCGGTTGTCGATGTTGGACTTGTACTGCCAGAGCACCTTGCCGGTCTCGACCGAGACGGCCAGGACGTCGTTCTCGCCGGTCTCGACGTAGATGACGCCGTCGTACTCCAAGGGCTGGCCCTGGTTGCCGACGCCAGGGCGCGTGCCCGAGCCGTTCAGCGAGGTCTTCCACACCGCCTTCATGTCCTTGACGGTGGTGCGGTTGATCTGGGTCAGGGGCGAGTAGCGCTGGTTCCAACTATTTCCGCCGTTGGTGATCCAGCCCTGGTTCGCGCCGGCCTTGAGCTGGGCGCCGGTGAAGGCGGGCGCCGGATTGATCGCCGCCGCGCCCGCGGCGTCGCCCGCGACCGTCTCGCCTGCGAAAGGCGTCACCGACGCGCCGGTGGCGGTCGAGGCCGTGGGGGTCGGGGAGATGGGCGGCTGCGCCTGGGCCTGGGCCCTATGGATGGTGACGCCGAGCGCGATCGCCGCGACGGCGGCGGCCACGGCCGCGGACTTCCTGGTGACGCTGAAAACCATTTCTGCTTCCCCCCCGGGAAATATTTTCGTCAGCCTAGCCCCCGGATCGGCCCTCGCCAATCGGCTTGAGCCGGCGCGGCGTCGCCAGGTGCGGATAATCTCAGGAACCCTGACAAAGAACCTCGCGGGTGGTTTGACGGCGCGCGCGATTCGATGATGCTGACGCCTGTCGTCTTCCCCCACCGGGCCCGCAATGACTCCTTCCGAAGAAGCGCTCGGCACCGGCGCGCGGTTCATCAAGCTGCTGCAGGCCCTGGCCGAGGGCGGCCAGGACGCTTGCGCCCCAGGGCTTCCAGGCAGCGCGTGACGGCATGATTTCCCCCGGTTGGTTCCTCGGGCTCTGACGCGGAGGCGCCGGCCGATTTGAACGCCCGGCCAGATAATCGTCAGCAAACCTGACATGGCAAGCCCCCCCACCTTGCGGCCCGGCGAGATTGACGGCCCCTCGCCCCGGTGATCCGGTGGGCGCAACTCCGGCGCGCCAAGCGGCGGACATCCATAGGGGGAAGACATGTTCATGATCGGAATGCTCGCCGGCGCCGTCCTGGCGGCCGCCGCCCAGGCGCCTCTGCCCGCCGACATCGACCCGGTGTCGCGCTCGCGCCTGCCGGTGATGAAGCGCAGCGACCTGAACGCCGATGGCCAGAAGCACTACGACGCCATCCGCGGGACCGCCCCCGACATCGGCGTCACCGGCCCCTCGGCCGTGACCATCTACGCGGGCGCGGAAGCCGGCGAGCACTTCTTCGCCCTGAACCAGGCCATGCGGAAGGCCAGCATCGGCCCGGCCTACTTCGACCTCGCCGCCCTGGTCGCGGCCTGGGAGTTCGAGCAGCAGTACGAGTGGACCTCCCACGAGGGCTCGGCGCGCACCAACAAGCTCGACGCGGCGACCATCGACGCGATCAAGTTCAACCGGCCGGTGACGGGCCTGGCCCCGAAGGACGCGGCGGCGGTCGAATTCGGGCGCGCCCTGTTCCGGGGGAACCACAAGGTCAGCTCGGCCCTGTGGACGAAGATGGTCGGCCTGTTCGGCCGCCAGGGGACCATGGAGCTCGCCGTGGTCATGGGCGACTACGCCATGGCCGCCGTGGCCCTGAACGCCGCGGACCAGCATCTGCTGGAAGGGCGCACGCCCCTGTTGCCCCCGCGCTGACCTTCCGCGCCTAAACCACTGCGGACAAAAAGAAACCGCCCCGGACCTGAGTCCGGGGCGGCTTATTTCGATCGTCTTTGCTTCGCTTAGAAGTGGAAGCGGACGCCGGCGGTGTATTCCCGGCCGGTCAGTTGATAGACCGCGTTGTTGGTCGGGATCACGCCTTGAGGGGCGAAGATCGAGCCAAGCTGCGGCAGATCCTTGTCGAACAGGTTCTGGACGGTCAGGAAGGCCTCGTAGCGCGAGTTGGGGCCGAACTTGTAGTTCACCGAAACGTCCGAGTACCAGTAGGCCGGCACGGTCGCCGGGAGCAGCCCGTTCAACGTCGCCGCCGTGCCCGCGCTGGGATTGACCAGCAGGTTGATCGGGTTCGGCACGCCATCTTCGCTGACGTTGTTGAGGATCTTGCTCTTGTTGATGAAGCGCTGCTGCCAGTTGAGGGTCAGCGGACCGTTGCGGTAGTTGAAGTTGATATTGCCGCCCCAGTCGTAGTTGCCGCCCGTGCCCTGGATCACGCCGCCGGCGATCGTGTGCACCGTGTTGGTGACCGAGGTGCCGCCGGTGATGAACACGGCGTTCTTGCCCTGGTAGTTGAACACTGCGCGCATGCTCAGGATGTCGTTGCGGCCTTCAAAGACGCGGCTCAGCGGGAAGACATAGCTGGCTTCGATGTCGAGGCCGCCGAGCTTCTGATAGCCGGAGTTCAGCACCGGCAGGAACACCTGCACGATCGGGCCGACCGTGTTGCCGGCGCCGAAGCTGGCCGGATCGGCGTTCCGCGTGATCAGCGAGCAGAAGCTCGTGTTCCCGGTGAAGCACTGGTTGATGACGGTCTGGATCCCGAGGTTGTTGATCTCGTCCTTGATCAGGATCTGGTAGTAGTCGACCGACAGCGTCAGGCCCGGGGCGAAGCGCGGGGTCAGCACCGTACCGATGGTGAAGGTGGTGCCGGTCTCAGGCTTCAGGTTCGGGTTGCCCGCGCTGATCGAGTTGCCGCCGCCGCCGGCTTCCGCCTGACCAGTGGTGCCGAGGCGGAAGGGATCGGTGCCGCCGGCCAGGGTGATCTGGTTCGGGGCGAACAGGTTCGAGAGGCTGGGCGCCCGGACGTCGCGCGACAGGGTCGTGCGGATCCGGATGTCGTCGATCGGGCGATAGCTGACCCCGACCTTCCAGTTCTTGACCCCGCCGCCGTACTGATAGTCGGCGTAGCGGAAGGCCATGTTCAGGTCGAGGGAGCGACCGAAGCTGCTGTCCTTCAAGAGCGGGATCAGGGTTTCGACGAAGGCTTCCTTGACGTTCAGCGAGCCCGGAGGGCCGCTGCCGTTGTTCACGTTGCTCCAGCCGGTGCCCTTGATGCCGCGGGGCGAGGCGGCGCCGCCTGTGACGCCGCCGGCCACGCTACCGCCCGGGAAGCCGTTGATGGTCAGGGGCGCGGTGAGACCGGCCCTGTACGCGGGGGTGCCGACAATGGCGGGCGTGTAGCTGTCGGAGATCGGATCGGCCGAGGACGTGACCGCTTCCCGGCGATAGCTGCCGCCGCCGCCGACCGAAACCGGGCCGGCCCAGGTCGAGAAGGGCTGGCCGTGAATGCCGAACTCGACCACGTCCTGCTTCAGGATCTGGCTCGAGTGGCTGTTGCCCTGGATGTTGGCCCCGCCCTGGATGTAGTCCAGCGCCGCCTTGGTGGCGGTGTTCTGGCCGATCACGTTCAGCGGCACGCACCCGTCATTCGGGTTGGTGATGGTCGAACGGCAGATCGGCGTGCCGGCGGCCGCGAGGCCGGCGCCGCCGGGGCTGCGCACCGCGTCCACCGCGTTGAAGAGGTTGGTGGTCAGGACGTTGTGGTAGGTGCTCGAGGTGAACATCGCCCGGCCGTGAGCGTAGTAGCCGGTGGTGTTCCAGGTCGTGCCCAGGGCGTCGAACTTGCCGTCGATCCCCAAGGTGACGCGCAGGGTCGCGTGGTTCGCGAAGTTCTGCTGGACCGGGAAGTCGGCGTTGATCCGCGACACGGAGATGGTGTTGACCCGCGGGCCGTCGAACTTGCCGGTAGCGGGATTATACAGGTTGGGTGCGGTGATCGGGGCGGGCGCGGCGTTGAGGGCCGCCGCGATGTTGGCCGGCAGGTAGGGGTTGTCCTGGGCGATCACGAAGGGGGACAGCTGGCCCGTGCCGCTGTTCGACGGGATCTGGCCGAAATACTTGGTGGCGGACCAGCCGTAGAGCGCATCGGCGTGGACGTTCCAGTTCGGCGTCAGGTCGTATTCGCCGCGGATGTAGCCCGTATGGCGCAGGGTCACGGGAATGAAGTTCAGGTACTGGCCGAACGGGCGGTCGATGCCGCCGCCGAGCATCTGGCCGGTCGCCGCGGTGGTGTTGGTGCGCATCGTCCCGAAGGGGAACGGGACGGTGGTGACGCCGGCGTTCGAGTTGCCGGCCGAGCCGCCGATGAAGGTCAGGGGCGTGGCGGGAGCGGTCGCCGTGGGCACGCCCAGGGCGGTCAGGGCCGGCCCGGTCAGGGTCGAAGCCGTGATGATGCCGCCGGACGAGAAGCCCGCCGGGAAGATCGGGCCGGTGACGATCCGGGTCGGGCAGGTGGTGGAGGTCTGCGGCAGGGGGCAGGCCGCGGTATTGGCGTAGACGCCGACCTGGGACTCGGCCCAGCCGCGATCGCCCTGGCCGTAGTTCTTGATGCCCTGGGTGCGGTAGTATTCGTAGGAAGCGATGACGTGGGCGCGGCCGCCGAGGAAGGCGTGACCCGCCGCGATGCTGGCGCCGACGTTGCCGTTGTCGCCGTAGGTGGAGATGCCGCCGCGGACCTCGCCTTTGACGCCGACGAACTTGGTGTCGAGGATGAAGTTGGTCACGCCCGAGAGCGCGTCCGAGCCGTAGGCCGCCGAGGCGCCGCCGGTGACCACGTCGATCCGGCGCACCAGTTGCTGCGGCAGGACGTTGATGTCGACGGCGCTGCCGTTGCCGGTGCTGCTCGGCACCACGCGCTCGCCGTTCAGCAGGGTCAGGCCGCGGGAGGAGCCGACGCCGCGCAGGTTCACGAAGCTGGCGCCCGCGTTCGAGGTGGAGCCGGGGTTGAAGGCGCTGGTGGCCGGCGCGAACGACGAGCGGAACTGCGGCAGTTGCAGGATGGCGTCCGACAGGCTGTCCGGAGCCGTCTGCCGCATTTGCTCCATGCTCAGCACCGTGACCGGCGTCGGCTGGGCGAAGCCGTTGGTGATGACCCGCGACCCGGTGACGACCACCTCATCGGCGGACGCTGTGGCTTGGGCGTGAACTGAGGTTCCGTAACCAAGCGCGACGAGCGCGCTTGAGCACAAGGCGTAAGCCTTCAGGCTACATCTTAGTCATTAGATTTCCCCCCGGGGACGCCAAGCTTCCTTGGCTTTGTTGGACGCGCGAAAGCGGACGCCTACGCAACTCTAGGCATACAAGGCCCATGCATCGCAGTTCGGCCCCGGGTGTCAATCGGGATTCGCAGGGTTCCTGACGTAGACCCACGTATCGCCAAATGAAAACCGCCCCGGGCCTGTAGCCCGGGGCGGTTTCGCTTTGACGGGTGTTGCTCCGGCTAGAACCGGAAGCGCACGCCCGCCGTGTAGGAACGGCCCACGCCGTTGTAAACGGAGTTGTTGGTCGGGATCACCCCCTGGGCGAAGACAGATCCCAGCATCGGCGGGTCCTTGTCGAAGGCGTTCTGGATGGTCAGGAAGCCTTCGTAACGCAGGTTGGGCCCGAACTTATAGTTGAGCGAGATGTCGCTGTACCAATAGACGGGCACCGTCGCGGGAAGCAGGCCGTTGGCAGGGTTCGGGCCGGGGTCCTTCAGCACGGTCGGGCCGAAGGGATAGGGCACCCCGTTCTCGTCGACCGT
>CANJID010000044.1 GCA_947474395.1 Caulobacterales bacterium | reverse complement strand
GAGACCCGATCAACGGCCTCGCGCTTGAATGCGTCCGGGAAAATCCGGCGCTGACGACGTTCCATCCGACACTCCTCTCCAGCTCCGAAAAGCTAGCATGGGTGTCCACTGAAACGAGGGAGGATCAGTCTCCCGGTAGGACGCGACCGTCCGGTGAAGCTCGACCACCCCCATGCCGATGGTGACGGCGAACAGGGCGGCCATGAGCACGAGCGGCAGCATGGCCTTCTCGAACAGCCGCAGCCTGTCCAGCACCACCATGCGGCGCGCGTCCCCGTATCCGTGCCGATCAGACGGCCGTCGCCGGCCCCAGCTTGTCGGCCATCCGCACCAGGTCGGCCACCGACCGGGCGTGCATCTTGCGCATGACCTGGCCGCGATGGACCTTCACGGTGATCTCGCTCACGTCGAGATCGGCGGCGATCTGCTTGTTCATGCGTCCCGCGGCCACCAGCCCCATGACTTGCCGCTCCCGCGGCGTGAGGGACTCGTGCCGATGGCGCAGGCCCGAAAGGTCGGCGAAGGCGTCGCGCTGGACCCTGTCGCGCTCCAGCCCCGCCTGGACGGCGTCCAGCAGGTCCTGGTCGCGGAAGGGCTTGCTCAGGAATTCGATGGCCCCGGCCTTCATGGCGCGGACGGACATGGCCACGTCCCCGTGGCCGGTGATGAAGATGACCGGCGGCGCGCGCGGGTCCCGCGCCAGGTCGGCCTGCAGGTCGAGGCCGCTCTGGCCGGGCAGGCGGACGTCGAGGACCACGCAGCAGGGGATGTCAGGCCGGGGGGCGTCGAGGAATTCCCGGACCGATGGGAACGACCGCACCGTCAAGCCGACGGAGCGCGCCAGATCCTCGAGGGCCTCCCGCATCGAGGGATCGTCTTCGACGAGGAGGACGCAGGCGTCGCTCATGTCAGCAATGAAGTCCTTGGTCCGAAATCGCCGATGTCCGGAACCGGGAGCCTCCGCCCCACGCCCCGCCCCTGCCCGCGACGAGCCTATACCAAGGTATAGGTTTTCCAATCCCGGACGGGCGCCGAACCGGCCGAACGTGCAATTGCGCCCGCTCGCCTTATCGGGGAATTTCGAACCTTAGCCGTAGTGCGGCCAGGGAGGCGAGAGTGTTCACCAGCACGCAGCCATCGACCGGGGCATCCATGGGCGCCGCCGTCAGCTACGGCGACCGGACGCGGCGTTCGGCGTCCCTGTTGCAGGGCCTGGAGGCGCTCGACCTCGACCGGCTGAAGACCCGCGCCCTGGAGGTGGTGGTCTGCGCCCGGGAGGGCGATTCCAACGACGAGATCGCGCAATACCTCGGAATCTCGGTCTCGACCGTCAAGCGCTGCCTCGCCAGCGCCGCGCGCGGACGCCCCGACGCCGGGCTTCGCCGGCCCGCCGCGTCGGCCTGGGCAAAGGCCTGATCCGGCCCACGATTTGGCTTCGCCAGGGCTGGTCTCGCCACACGACGCCTGAAAAGGCTCTGGCGCGCCTACCCGTTGGGGATTAGTAGGGCGCGAGCTTTCGGGCGGCTTCGGCTCGCCGGGGCTCCGCACCGAGGCAAGTCACCACCCCCGCTCGTTTCCGTCCCGCCGGGTCCGGCCGGCCGGCCGCGCGCCCGTCCCCCACGAGGAGATCGCCGGCATGGCGCGCAAGCCGAACTACAATTTCGAGCGGATGGAGCGGGACCGGGCCAAGGAACGCAAGGTCGCCGAGAAGGCCGCCGCCAAGGCTGAACAGCGCGAGCGCGAGCGGGCCGCCCGAGGCGAGGCCCCGCCCAGCGACGACAGTTAGGAGTTTTTCCATGCAGACCGCCACCGCCTACAACCACGAGACCGTCGTCCTGGACGGGGAAGAGTTCGACGGCTGCGAATTCCGCGACTGCCGCCTGGTCTATAGCGGCGGCAAGGCCCCCAAGTTCGGGGACTGCCGCTTCTACGACTGCGACTGGCGCTTCGAAGGCGCGGCGGGCGAGACCCTGAAGCACATGAAGGCGGTCTGGAACGCCGGCGGCAAGCAAGTGGTCCAGGCCCTGATCAAGGAAATCACCGGCGGCGGCGGGAAGTAACACCTCGCCTTGCGCGGTCCGCCCACGTGGCGGAAGTTGCGGTCCTCCTGAGCTAGAGGACCTCCCATGGACCTGAACCTGACCGGCAAGCGCGCCCTGATCACGGGCGCTTCCAAGGGCATCGGCCGCGCAGTGGCGTTGCGGCTGGCGGAGGAGGGTTGCGACGTCGTCCTGGTGGCGCGCTCGGTGGAGGCGCTGGAAGCGGCGGCGGCGGATATCCGGGGGCGGTTCCAGGTCTCGGCCACAGCCCTGCCGGCGGACCTGTCGCGCCAGGACGAGATCGAGCGGGTGGCCGCCGAGGTCGGCGCCCTCGACATCCTGGTCAATAACGCCGGGGCGATCCCCCGTGGGGGCATCCTGGCGATCGACGACGCAACCTGGCGGGCGGCCTGGGACCTGAAGGTGTTCGGCTACGTCTCCATGTGCCGCGCCTTCTGGCCGGCGCTGAAGGCGAGGCGCGGGGTGATCGTCAACGTCATCGGGGCGGCGGCCGAGTGGCTGAACCCCGACTACATCTGCGGGGCCATGGGCAATGCCGCCCTGGTGGCCTTCACAAAAGCCCTGGGGCGGGCGGCCACGGCGGACGGCATGCGGGCGGCGGGGATCAATCCCGGCGCCACCGCCACCGACCGGATGGAGACTAGGCTGCGCGAGCAGGCGAGGGAAAAGTTCGGCGACGCCGACCGCTGGCTGGACCTGACCACCGACATGCCGTTCGGGCGCCCCGGCAAGCCGGAAGAGGTGGCCGATCTGGTGGCGTTCCTGGCTTCGCCGCGCTCCGGCTACACCTCGGGCGGGACCCTGACCATGGACGGCGGCCTCTCCCGTTAAAGCTCTAGACGTCCGGCGCGCGGCCCTGGTTGCGGGCGCGCTCGAGCAGTCCTCGTCCGTAGTCCGCGGCGGCCTTTCGGCTGGCGAGCGCTGGCGCACCGGGCGCCCTCGACCTTCCGGTGCAGGCGACTGTCGCCGCCGCCGCCAGGGCCGATCCGGCCGGCGGAAGGGCAAGGTTGCTCTCCGCAGGGCTGGAAACCACGACCCTGTCGTCCGGGCCGTACGAGGCGAAGGCCGTGGTGGCGACCTTGCCCGACGAGCAATCCAGCACGACGTCCAGGGTGGAGTAGGCGACGGGGCTGCCCCCGATCACCAGGGGCATGCGCGGGACCTGTAAGAGCCGCGTCCGCGCCGCCTGGCCGGAGCGCTGCACATTGGCGGCGTCGACCATGAAGATGGAGGAGAAGTCGGCGGTGATCCCGCCGATCTGGTAGCTGGGCGCCGCGGCCTGGCCGGCCAGACCCGGCGAAGGGGCGAGCAGGGCCAGGCCGAGGAGGATGGCGGTCCGTATCATCGCAGGATCTCCCACCGTAACCCCCGGCGGCGATCCTAGCCCTGTGAAGGGGCGCTAGCCTAGTCGAGAGCCGCCGCGCCCGGGGCCGCGCCCGCTCCGCCGCCGCCGCCGATCACCCGGCCGTCGGCGAGGGTGATGCGCATCAGCCTGCCGCCGGTGCGGCCGTCGCGGAGGGGGTGGATCTCCACCTTGACCTTCTCGCCCGGCTTGACCGCCGACTTGGTGATGCCGGCGCGCTGCAGGGACTGGATGCCGCCGCCCTCCAGACCCCAGATCTCCGCCGCCGCGCCGTCCTTGGGCACCACGACCCAGAGGTAGGAATGCGGGTTGGTCATCTCCCAGGTGCGGATGGTGCCGCTGATGGTGATGGTCTTGGCGTTGTCGAACATGGCGTAGGAGTGGTGGGCGAGGGCCGCCGCGGGGACGGCGGCCGCTGCGATCAGGGCGATCGCAGCGAGGCCCCGGAACATAGGCGTCTTGGGGGTCTTCAGCCTGGAAGCGTCCAGCATGGGGTCAGCTCCATCGGGACCGGCCGCCTGGGACCGGCGTATCCGATGAGGCTAGGGCCGAAGCCGCCCCGTCCCCCTGCTTGTTTTCATTGAAACTGTTCTAGGGCCGATGGAGCCCTCGCCCGGTTGACGGGACGGGGGGCGAGGCCGCGAACTTGAGGCTGGCGCCCTTGCGGGCCTTGAGGGAATCGTCATGCCGTCCAACCTGCGCGTCCTGCTGGCGGCGTCCGGCCTTTGCGCCTCGATGCTGCTGGCGGCCCCGGGGGCGAGCGCCGCCGCCGCTCCGGCGTCGGTGTACGGGCCCTACACCCAGGAGCAGATGGTCAAGGAGATGGCCGGGCTCTGGTCGAACATGAATTCGATCTCGGTGGAGAAGTACGAGACCATTCCCCAGCCCCTGACGCCGAAATACCAGGCCATGAAGGAGCAGCAGACCCGCAACCGGGCCGAGGGCAAGCAGATCTTCACCGCCTCGGCGCAGTGCATGCCCTCGGGCATGCCGCGGATGATGCTGGCGGGCTCCTTCGAGGTGCTTGTGCGGCCCGACAGCCTTGGCCTCGTCTCCTCCGGCGGCGGCATCCAGATTCGCAACATCTGGCTGGATGGGAGGAAGCACACCCCCGAGGAAGACCTGTTCGACAGCTTCTCGGGCGAATCCATCGGCCATTGGGAAGGCGACACCCTGGTGGTGGACACCATCGGCCTGCGGCCGTCGAACGAGCTTCTCTACGGCGTGCAGGGGCCGAACATGAAGGTCAGCGAGCGGATGAGAAAGGTCGAGCCGGATATCCTGGAGGTGGTCCTCACCGTCACCAACCCGGAGATCTTCACCAGCCCCTGGGTCACCACCCTGCGCTTCAAGCGCAACCTGAAGCGCGGCCTCAACGAGGAGAACTACTGCGTCGCCGCCCTCGACCGTGAGGTGGACAAGGACGGCAAGGAGATCTTCGACCTAACCCCGCCGCCCGATCCGCTGGCGAAGAACTAACCCCCGCCCCGCCGATGAACGCCAGCTAACCACGGTCTCAGCCTCGGTTCAGCCCGAGAGGTCCAGCCTTTGCATCGTCCGGGAAAGGAACGGTCTTCCGTCCCGCCGGCGTACGAAGGACGCACGATCATGGACCAGTCAGAGTTCCGCCGCCGCACGGTCGAGGCCGAGCGCAACCGCGAGCCCGCGCCCGTCCAGGCCCAGCCCCAGCCGCAAGTCGAGACCCGCCGGGTGTTTGGCGTGCTCCCCAGCGTGCTCGATCGGATTCCCGAATAGATTTGGCCGGAATAGGCGCGCCCTACCCTTCGGGGTTCACCGGCCTAGGTCGCCGTCCGGCGTCGATGGCGACATAGGTGAAGCGGCCCTCGGTGACCTTGTTCATGGCCTCCGAGTCGCGCCGTCGCCGCCAGGCTTCAACCTCTACCTGGATCGAGGTTCGCCCCACCCGCGAGGGCCGGGCGAACAGGCTGACCTCGTCTCCCACCGAGACGGGGCTGAGGAAGGTCATGCCGTCCACCGCCACCGTGGCGCAGCGCCCCCGGGCCAGGCGGAAGGCGACGGTCGCCCCCGCCAGGTCCATCTGCGACATCAGCCAGCCGCCGAAGATGTCCCCTTCCGGGTTGGTGTCGCTGGGCATGGCGATGGTGCGGATCACCGGCGTCTCGTCGGGGCAGGCCTGCGGTTCGTCCATGATGCACCTTCAAAAGCTGGGCTAGCCTAACCAGAAAAACCCCGCTCACCCCGGCGAAAGCCGGGGCCCAGGCTTTTTCTGAAGCCCGCTCGTCTGAAAAAAAACCTGGGCCCCGGCTTTCGCCGGGATGAGCGGTTGGGAGGAGGCGTCAATCCGCCAGGGGCAGGGTGACGATGGCCGTGGCGCCGTCGGGGCCCGAGGTCAGGGTCACGTCGCCGCCGTGGGCGCGGGCGGTGGAACGGGCGATGGAGAGGCCGAGACCCACCCCCCCGTTGTCGAGGTTGCGGGCGCGGTCGGCGCGGTAGAAGGGCTTGAACGCCTGTTCCAGCTCGACGGGGGAGAGACCCGCGCCCCGGTCGGCGATGCGGACCACGGCGTTGCGGCCCTCCGTCCGGACCTCGATCCGGGCCTCGGCCCCGTACTTGATGGCGTTGTCCACCAGGTTGCCGAAGAGGCGCTGCAGGGCCACCGGGTCTCCCTCAACGGTCAGGGGGCTTGCATCCCCGATCTCCACCTTGCCGCCCAGGAGGGCCGCGTCGTCGGCCACGACCTCGACCAGGGAGAGCAGGTCCAGCTTCTCGCGGCGTCGCGGCGTGCTCTCGTCGCGGATGAAGGCCAGGACCCCGCCGATCATCTGGTCCATCTGCTCGATGTCGGCCAGGACCGCCGCGCGCATGGCCGGCGGTGCGTTCTCCACCTTGAAGCGGATGCGGGCGAGCGGCGTCCTCAGGTCGTGGGAGATGGCGCCGACCATGGCGGTGCGGTCGCCGATATAGCGCTTCAGCCGCGCCTGCATCTCGTTGAAGGCGCGGGCGGCGGCGCCGACCTCGGCCGGGCCGGTCAGGGTCATCTGCGGGCCGTTCGGGTCGCGGCCCAGGTGCTCGGCGGCGTCGGCGAAGCGCTGCAGCGGGGCGGTCAGGCGCCGGGCGAACAGCCAGCCGATCGGGGCGACCAGCAGGAAGCCGGCCAGGAGCCACAGAATGGTCAGGCGTTGCCAGTCGTTGGGGAAGGGATCGGGGGTGGATCGCACCACCGTCCAGCGGCCGTCGTCACCCTGCAGCGCGGCGCTGAACTCGCCGACCAGGGCGGCGTCGAGGCGGAACCGCTGACGAAGCGCGCGGGGCGGAAGGGGGCCGTCGAAGGGTTGCGGCGGGCGGCGCAGGGCGTCGTCCGGTCCTGGGGGACCATCGGGCCCGCCAAGACCATCGGGACCCTCCGGCCCAGGTCCGCCGGGCCCTCCGGGGCCGAAATCGGGGCGGGGGCCCCGGGACGGTCCCGGCGGCGGCGGCGGAGCGCGCAGGCGGAGCGCCCGTTCGCCTATGATGTTGCGGAACAGGCGGCGGACCGGGGAGCCGCCCTGCTGGATCAGGCGGACACGCTCTTCCGGCTCCGCCAGGATCAGGGCCAGGGCGCGGGCGGGGCGCCCCGGTCCCGGCTGGACCCGCATGTCGGCGGGCAGTTCGGCGACCACCTCGCGGGTCATGGGGCGCTCGGCGCGGGCCATGAGGGAGCCGCCCTCCAGGGCGCTCGCCACCTCGGCCATGCGATAGAAGGGCGCCCGGGGCGGCGGCGTCAGCAGGATCACCCCGAGGCTGATGGCCTGGGCGGCGAGCAGGCTGACGAACAGCAGGCCCGTCAGCTGCAGGCCCAGGGGAGCTCCGGACCGGACGCGCTTGGGAGCCTCGTCGGTCACGTCCGCGCCACCCGCGCATCGAACAGGTAGCCGGCGCCCCGGTGGGTCTTGATGATCTCCTCGTCGACGCAGGCGTGGAGCTTGCGGCGCAGGCGGCTGATCTGCACGTCGATGGCCCGGTCGAACACCTCCGACTGGCCGCCGCGGGCCATGTCGAGGAGCTGGTCGCGGGACAGGACCCGCTGCGGATGCTCCAGGAAGGCGCTCAGCAGGGAGAACTCGCCCCCGGTCAGGAGGATGGTGGTCCCGTTGGGCGCGCGGAGCTGCCGGCGCAGGGTGTCCAGCACGAAGCCCTGGAAGTGATAGGTCTTGCCCTTGCGGGGCGCGCCGGCGCGGGCCTCGTCCAGGCGGCGCACCACCGCCCGCACCCGGGCCAGCAATTCGCGGGGGCTGACGGGCTTGGGCAGGTAGTCGTCCGCCCCCAGCTCCAGCCCCAGCACCCGGTCCACCTCCTCGCCCATGGCGCTGACCATGACGATGGCGGGCCCGCCGCTTTCGGAGAGGCGCCGGCAGATGGAAAGGCCGTCTTCCCCCGGCAGCATCACGTCCAGGATCACCACGTCGATGGGAGAGGCCGAGAGCACCCGCTCCATGGAGGCGGCGTCGGCGGCCGAATGCATCTCGTAGCCGTGCTCGCCGAGGTAGGCGACCACCTGCTCGCGCAGGTCCGAGTCGTCGTCGACCACCAGGACGTGGCGCGGAGGAGAGCCGGTGGTCGCGGACATCGAGGCGCCTTGTCTTGACCGCAAAAGCGGCGGCCCGGGGGTCCGGGCCGCCTCAGTTGAGTGCGGGGAGGAGAGGGTGTCCAGCGTTCTAGCGGGGCGGTTGGCCGCCGGGACCGCCGGGACCGCGGGGCCCTGGACCGCCTTGTCCGGGACCGCCGGGACCGCCGAAGCCGTCCGGACCGCCGCGACGGCCGGGTCCGCGCGGGGCGCCCGGGCCGTCGGGCCCGCCGCGCTCGCGCAGCCGCATGATCAGGCGCCGGCCGGGGGCCGGGCCATCGGGGTTGCGCAGGCGCTGAAGGGCGTCGAATACTTGGCGCTGCTCGGGGCTGAGGACGTTGTAGAAGGTGCGCAGGGCCTGGATGCGCTTCTGCGTCGGCGCGGTCATCTCGGCGCGGCGCTTCTCCATCTCATCGAGCTTCTGCAAGGTCGTGGCGTTGGGGGCGAGCGGCGCGGCGCGCTGCTGCTGAGGTCCCTGGGCCCGTCGGCCGGGTCCCATCTCCTCATCCTGGGCCGCCAGCAGGGCGGTCAGGGCGGGCTCCTGAGCGGCGGTCAGGCGCAGGACCGTCTTCAGGTCGGCGAGGTGCTGCTGCTTCATGGTCGCCCGGCGGGCCTCCATCTCGGCGCGGCGGGCCTGCATGTCGGCGTTCGGCTGGCGGGGACCGGCGGCGCCGGCGGGACCGGGGCCTTGTCCTTGGGGCTGCCCGGCGTAGGCGAGGCTAAGTCCGGTCAGGGCGAGGACGGCGGAGAGGCCGGCGATCGAGATAGTACGGTTCATGGGGCTCCTCGGGGCGTTTCGGAGCCTCAATCTCCCACGCGACTAAGGCCAGAGCATTTCCGTCCGGGCGCCCCGATTGAAACAATCGGGACATCAAGGAGAGGCGGTCAGACGTCGAACGCGGCGGGCGTCTGGCCGGCGGTCCAACCCTTCCACATCTGGCGGTAGGCGGCCTCCAGGGCGGGAACGAAGGCCTTGCCGTCGGTGAGGGGGGAGGCGGCCATGCGGTCGCGAAGGGCGGCGCGCAGCGCCTTGCGGCGGCCGATATCGCCCGCCAGCGCCACGGCGCGCTCGACATAGGCCTCGGGCGACGGGGCGGCGAGATCCTCGAGGTCGACCGCCTTGAGGAAGGCCAAGGTCTGGCGGGAGGCGGGGGTCGCCCCCGGCAGGGTGACCACAGGCACGCCCATCCACAGGGCCTCGGCGCTGGTCAGGCCCCCGCCGAAGGGGAAGGGGTCCAGGGCCACGTCCATGTCGGCGTATTCGCCCAGCATCTGCTCGTGCGGGGAGTAGGGGCGGAGCTCCAGGCGCTCGGCGCCGATTCCCTCGGCGGCGAAGGCCTGCAGCAGGCCCTCGCGGGTGGTCTCCTGGCCCAGGGCCGGCCATTTGAGGAGGAGGCGCGAGCCGGGCGCCGCCTTCAGCACGGCGGCCCACAGGCGCACAACTTGCGGCCCCACCTTGGTCAGGTTGTTGAAGCTGCCGAAGGTCACGTAGCCCCTGGCTTCCGAGGGCGGCGGGGCGGGTTCGGGCGCATAGGCCGGCGGGGCGTAACAGAGCCGGCCGTGGGGCAGGCGCACGAGGGCCTCAGACATCCAGGCCGCACTCTCGGGCGGGCTCGTGGCGGCGTCGGTGACCAGGTAGTCCATGGCCGCCAGCCCGGTGGTGTTGGGATAGCCGAGCCAGCTCGCCCGCACGGGGGCGGGCTTGAGGGCGAAGACGCGCAGGCGGTTGTGGGCGGTGTGCCCGGAAAGGTCGACGAGGATGTCGATCCCGTCGGCGCGGATCATCTCGGCGGCGTCCACCTCGCTGATTCCGCGGATCGAGCGCCAGTTGGGCACGGCCTGCCGGATACGCGTGGTCATGGCGTCGTCGGCGTAGGGGCTGTTGGAGTAGCAGAAGACCTCGACGGATGCCGGGTCGTGGGCGGGCAGGACGCCTGCGAGAAAATAGCCGCCCGGGTGGATGCGGAAGTCGCCGGAGACGTAGCCGACCTTCAGCCGCCGGGCCGGATCGCGGTCGTTGGCGGGGGGCGCGCTCTCCGGGGCGGACCCCGCCCCGTGCGCCTCGTCCCACTTGCGGTGAGCGGCGAGGCTCTCCTCGGCGGTGATGTCGGAGCGGTAGTTCAGGCTGAGCAGCAGGTTGGAGCGGGCGTCGGCGTAGTTGGGATAGAGCTCCAGGGCCTGCTCCCACTCGGCGCGGGCGGCGTCGAGCTTGCCCTGGGCCATGTAGACCGCCCCGAGGCCGCTGTGGGCCGGGGCGTAGTCGGGCCAGAGGGCGATGGCCCGCTGCGAGGCCTCCACCGCCTCGTCCAGGCGGCCCAGCTCGGCGAGGGTCTCGGCGCGGCTGAAGTGGGCCGAGGCCAGGCGCGGCTCCATCTCCAGGGCGCGGTCGAAGAAGGCCAGGGCCTCGTCCATACGGTCCTGGCCCCGGCGCACGCTGCCGAGGTTGCCGTAGGCTTCCGCCAGGTCGGGGCGCAGGGCCAGGGAGCGGTTGTAGGCGGCCTCCGCCTCGTCGAGGCGGCCGAGGTTCAGGCGGGCGTTGCCGAGGTTGTACCAGGCCTCCGCGAAGTCGGGCTTCAGGGCGATGGCCCGCTCGTGGGACTCCGCCGCCTCCTGCATCCGGCCCAGGGCCTCGAGGGCCAGCCCGAGGTTGGAGTGGAAGGGCGCGATCCGGTCATCCAGGGAGATGGCGTAGCGGAAGACCTCCGCCGCGTATTCCGGCGCCTGGCCCTGGTAGGCCAGGATGCCGAGGTGGTGGATGGCGTCGAGATGCTTCGGGTCGATCTCCAGCACGGCCCGGTAGCCGGCCTCGGCCTCCTCCATCCGCCCGGCCTCGTGGTGGGCGATGGCGGTGCGGAAGGCTTGCGCGGCCTTGGCGGCCTGGTCGCCGCTGGGCGGCATGTCGAAGGTGAAGCTCATGGCCGCTCGCGGTCCCGCCCGTTTCCGGCTGCCTAACTGCCCGAGGGCGGTCCGGCTGTCATCCGCCAAAGGCGTCGCACGAGGCTCGCTCGGCCATTGCCAAGCTCGGGGAGGGGCCTAGCCTCGCCCGAGATCAACCTCTGGAGAGGCCGGATGGACGCTCTCGTCATGCTCGTCGCCATCGCCGGGGTCGGCCTCTACGGATGGACCGGCTTCAGGGTCGGACGGGGCCGCTACAAGTACGGGGTTCACGCCCCCGCCATGACCGGCTCGCCGGAGTTCGAGCGACTGGTGCGGGTGCAGATGAACACCCTGGAATGGTTGCCGATGTTCCTGGTGGGGCTTTGGGCCTTCGCCGTGACGGTGGAGCCCCGCATCGCCGCCGCCATCGGCGCGGTGTGGATTCTGGGACGCTTCCTCTACGCGACGAGCTACGCCCGGGACCCCGCCAAGCGGGCGCCCGGCTTCCTGATCCAGGCGGCGGCCTGCGCCATCCTGCTGCTCGGCGGCGGTATCGGCGCGGGACTGCGGCTGCTGAACGGCGGTTAGGCCGCCAGTCGCGCGTCCGTATCCAGCCAGAGGCGAGACAGCCCCGCCTCGACCTCCGCCGGATCTTCGAGACGACAGAGCACGCCCCGCGCCGCCCGGCGGTCCAAGGCCCCGGCGGGCCAGGGGGCCTGCTCGATGTACCAGGCCAGGTGCTTGCGGAAGATCTTCAGGCCCAGGCGGTCGCCGTAGAAGCTCAAGGAATCCCGGAAATGGCCGAGGACGATCTCGAGGCGCGCCTCGCGGTCCGGCTCGGCGGCGGGGCTGGTTCCGGAGAGCGCCGCATCCAGGGCGGCGGCTAGCCACGGGCGGCCGTAGATTCCACGCCCCAGCATCAGGGCGTCGGCGCCGGACGCCGCCAGGGCCGCGCGGGCGTTTCCCGCATCCAGGATGTCGCCGTTGACGATCACGGGGATGGAGACCGCCGCCTTGACCGCCGCCACGGCGGCCCAGTCGGCGGCGCCGGTATAGAACTGGCGACGGGTGCGGCCGTGCACCGTCACCGCCGCGATGCCGCAGCGTTCGGCCAAGGCGGCGAGTTCCGGGGCGTTGAGCGAGGCGTCGTCCCAGCCCAGCCGCATCTTCAGGGTCACCGGGCGGGTCGTCGCGGCCACGGCGGCGGACAGGATTCGCTCGGCGAGGGGAAGGTCCCGCATCAGGGCCGAGCCGCAGGCCGCCCCGATCACTTCCTTGGCCGGGCAGCCCATGTTGAGGTCGACGATGTCGGCTCCGGCGGCTTGCGCCATCCGGGCGCCCGCCGCGATCATGGCGGGGTCGGCGCCGACGAGCTGGATCACGGTGAGCGGCAGTCCCTCGCCCACGGCGGCCCGGCGGACCACGTCCGGCCGGCCCTTGGCCAGCTCGACACAGGCCACCATCTCCGTCGCCACATAGGCCGCGCCCAGGCGCGAAGCAGCCCGCCGGAACGGCAGATCGCTCACCCCGGTCATCGGCGCGATCAGCACTCGCCCGGGGACGATCACGTCGCCAATATGCAACAGGTTGCTCACGGGCGGCCTTGTGACGCGCGTAATCTCTGTCGTCTAGCCCCTGGCTATATTGCTTTTGGCGCCTATTTTTGCTTGAGAGGGCGCACTCGTCCTTTCCCCCGCACCGAAGGAATCATGAAGGCAGTCAAGCAGAACGGATTCGCCGATCGCATCAGCGCCGCCCAAGACGCCAAGAAGGCCATGCTGGCGCAGTTCAAACCCAAGCCCAACGTAATCGCCGTCGACTTTGTGGACCGGGCCACCCAAAAGGCCAAGGAACTCGAAGCCGTGCGCGCGGCCCGCGCCGCCGCTAAGGAAGCCGCCCGTCTGGCGGAGATCGAAGCCCGGGCCTCCAACCGCCAGGCGGCCCTGGCAGCCGAACTGGACGCCCTCGCCGCCAAGCGCACCGAGCGCAAGGACCGCAAGGCGGCCATCAAGGCCGACCAGCGCGCCAAGCGCGAACTGCGTAAGGGCGAATACAACTAAGCGACCAACCCCTCGGGGCATCGCTGAACGTTCGAGCCGCCGTGGTCCGCCACGGCGGCTTTTGCGCATCTAGGTCTTGAGGCCGTAAAGCGCTGCGGCGTTGTCGTGGGTCAAGCGCTTGCGGACCTCCGGCGTCAGGTGGCCCATCTGCCGCTCGATGGCGGCGTGGCTGTTGGGCCAGACGCTGTCGGGGTGCGGGTAGTCCGAGGCCCACAGCACGTTCCCGGCTCCGTAGAAGTCCAGCAGCTGCATGGCCACGTGGTCCTCCTGGAAGGTCACGTAGACTTGGCGCTTGAACAGGTCCGAGGGCTTCTCCTTCAGGGCGATGCCGCCCTTGTCCGCCCAGAAGGCCTTGGTCTCCCACAGCCGCCAGTGACGGTAGTCCAGCTCCTGCACGACCCACGGCAGCCAGCCGAGGCCGGCCTCGGCCATGACGATCCTGATCTTGGGGTGACGCTCCAGTATGCCCCAGGCGAACAGGTCCACGAAGGGGTCGAGGAACTGGGCGATGAAGGCCTTGGTGGCGGCCTCGGGGTCCTCGGGCAGCATGGGCACGCCCAGCAGGCGGTCCGGCGCCGGGGCGCAGAAGTCCTTGAGCCAGTCGTTGTAGACCCGGTGCAGCTCATCCCGGAACTGCGGCTCCTCAACATTGATCGAGGTGACGGGGCCGAACATGACGTGGGCGTAGACCCCGTCGCGGTCCATGTCCTCGAGCCGCAGGCGCGCCACGCCGGGGCGGCGCTGGCCTTCATTGTCGACCCCCGCCCGCTCCAGGGCGCTGATCACCGGGGACGGGGCGATGGCCGCCCCCTCGGGCCGTATCCTGCCCTGCCAGCGGCCCCAGACCTTGCCGTCGGAGATCCACAGGGCCTGGCCGCCCCGCTCCTCGATATGGGGCGCGCGGTCTTGCTGTGAGGCGGGCAGGCGCGCGGTCCAGAGGTCGGCGGGGAGCTGGCCGAGATCGAGGTGATCGTCGCAGGAGATCAGGTTGTAGTTGCTCACGGGACTCAGAACTCCAGACCGGCTGACTACTCGGGACCGACCAGCCCCTGGGCTTCGCGCGCCTTGATGGCCTTGATCGCCGCGCCGTACGGCTTGAGGCCCCACCAGACGATGACGCAGGCCAGCGGCATCATCACCGCCGCCGATCCGGCGATGGAATAGCGGATCAGGCTCTCATCGCGGACGATGTAGTTGGTGATGGCGCCCATGAAGATCGGCCCGAGGCCCTGGCCGATCACGGTGAAGATGAAGAGATACAGGGCCGTCACCTGGCCGCGGATGTGGTGCGGGGTGACGCTCTGCAGGGCGGCGTTCTGGGGCACGGCGCCCGCCAGGGAGAGCAGGTTGCCCACGCCGGCGCAGGCCAGGGCGAGCCAGGGACTGGGCATCAGGGGCCCCGCGACCGCGAAGAGGGGCCCGATGGTGTAGCAATAGGCCACCACGCGCAGGTTGGCGTCGTCGCGGGTCTTGCCCAGCTTCTCGGCCAGCCACCAGCCGATGACGATGCCGATAGGCGAGCAGATGAGGTTCGTAAAGCCGAGATAGCGCCCAGCCTCGGGCGCGGTCCATCCGTAGGTGCGCTGGAAGAATGTAGGCCGCCAGACGGCTATGCCGAGGCTTTCCAGCCCGCTGACCGCCAGGGCCAGAAACATCGGCGCGAACAGCGGCCAGTGCTTGAAGAGATACCGGATGACCTCCAGCAGCGGCACCGGCTTGGCGGCGGTGGCGGTCTGGACGCCCCGCCGCGCCGGTTCGGGCACGCTGTACATCAGGGCCGCGCCGAGCAGGCTCACGACCCCGACGATGATGAAGACCAGCTGCCAGCTGTGGATGGCGCCGACCACGGGCAGGGAGATGGAGCTGACGTGGGAGACGGCGGCGATCACCATGCCGCCCGCGATGAGCGAGATCGCCCCGCCGGCGACATAGCCGATCTGCATGACGGCGACGGCGCGGGGCAGGCGTTCGCGGGGGAAGTAGTCGGCCATCATCGAATAGACGGCCGGGCCGTGGACGATGGTGCCGATGCCCACGCCCATGCGGGCGAAGAACAGCTGCCAGAAGTTCAAGGCCAGGCCGCAGAAGCTGGTCATCACGGCCCAGAACGCGACGCTGATGGTGAGGATTTTCCGGCGGTTGAGCACGTCGATGTAGCGGGAGATCGGCACGCCGACGAGGGCGTTGAAGGCCACCACCGCGGGGCCCAGCAGCCAGGCGATCTGAACGTCCGTCAGGGCGAAGTCGCGCTTGATCGGCGCGACCAGGAGGCTGATCACCCCCTTGTCCAGCTCGTTGAACATCAGGGTGACGGCGAAGATCGCCACCGCGTACCAGGCGAGCGCGGGCTTGGGCCAGGCGCCGCCCACGGCTTGGGCAGGCGTGTGGGCGGCGGCCAAGGCCTCGGCCTCCTCTGGCGTGGAGATGCTGGCCATGGGCTGGCCTCCCTGTCGGTTCCCTCGACCATCGCCCATCTGACGCGGGCGTTGCTCGGACCTACTGTGGCCGTATCGCAGCCAAGCTTACAACCCCCAAGGGTTATCGGTGGTCACCGGAACAGGACGAAGGCGCTCTTCAGGGTTGTCCAAACGCCCCAGGCCACGGGAATCCCCACCGCGAGCCACGCCAGGAGCACCTTGGCCTGGAGGCCGGCGCGATCATCGGTCGCGGGGGCGTCCGCCGCGGGGACCGCGGGCTGCAGGGCGGCGACATCCTCGGCGGACATCTGCCACTTCGCCGCCACCGGCCGGACCAGGGCGTTGCAGACCAGGCCCGCCACGAGGAAGGCGGCCAGGATGTACATGGTGCGGTCGTAGACCAGGGCCCGTGGGACGCCGGCGGCGATCTGCGCCTCGCGGATATTGCTGACCACCACGGGTCCGATCACCCCCGCCGTGGACCAGGCGGTGAGCAGCCGGCCGTGGATGGCCCCGACGAACTGGCCCCCGAAGATGTCGGCGAGATAGGCCGGCACGGTGGCGAAGCCGCCGCCGTACATCGACAGGATCACGCAGAAGCTGGCGACGAACAGGGCCTTGGAGCCCAGGTGCGCGGTCCAGGGGGCGCAGGCGTAGAGCACGATCCCGAGGCCGAAGAAGCAGAAGTAGGTGGCCTTGCGCCCGATCAGGTCGGAGGTGGAGGCCCAGAAGAACCGGCCCGCGATGTTGAAGAGGGAGAGCAGGCCGGTGAAGCCCGCTGCGATGGCGGCGGTCGCCTTCAGCTGGGTCTCGTCCAGGGCGGTGAAGGCGACGCCGGGCGCGCCGATCAGCGCGCCGCCGAAGATCTCCTGCAGCATGGGGGAGGCGAGCGCCAGGACCCCGATGCCGGCGCTGACGTTCAGGCACAGCACCGCCCAGATCAGCCAGAACTGCGGGGTCTTGTGGGCGTCCCGCAGGTGGACGCTGCCGGCGGCGATCATGGTTCCGCTGCTGGCCTTGGGGGTCCACCCCTGGGGCGCCCAGCCCGGCCGGGGGATCCGGTAGCCGAAGGCGCCGCCCATCATGAAGACGAAATAGCCCACCGCCAGCACCACCAGGGTCTGCCAGACCCCGACCGAGGTCGCGGTCTTGAAGTGGGTCATCAGGAGGTTGGCGAGGGGCGAGCCGATCATGGCCCCGCCGCCGAAGCCCATGATGGCCATGCCGGTGGCCATGCCGCGCCGGTCCGGGAACCACTTGATCAAGGTGGATACAGGCGAGATGTAGCCGAGCCCCAGGCCGATCCCGCCGATCACCCCCGAGCCCAGCCACATCATCCAGAGCTGATGGCTATAGGCGCCGAAGGCCGAGACCAGCATGCCGCCGCACCAGCAGCAGGCGGCGACAAAGCCTGCCTTGCGCGGGCCCGCCCGCTCCAGCCAGCCCCCGCCGATGGCCGCCGTCGAGCCGAGGACCACGAAGAATAGGGTGTAGATGATGGTCAGGTCGCTCACCTTCCAGTCGCAGCTGGTGGTGAACAGGGCCTCGATCAGCCCCGAGCCGGCGGGACAGGCGATGGACTTGGCGCCGCCGAGGGCTTTGGACAGGGGCAGCCAGAAGACGCTGAAGCCGTAGGCCATGCCGATGCAGAGGTGGATGGCCAGGGCCGCCGGCGGGACGAGCCAGCGGTTGTAGCCGGGCCCGGCGATGATCCGCTCACGGTCGAGGAGCCTGGGCGCCCGCGCGCCGCCGCTGTCCGTCGTCATCCTGGAGCCCCCCGGTCCCATCTTTGTTTGGGGGGGATTGCATACCCGGACGGGGCGCCGCGCAAGCGGCGGCGGTGTCAGCGGCGGAAGGGCGTGCCTTCGCGGGCGACGGTGCGGCGCTTGGGCGTAGGCTCGGGCGGGGCGGCGGTGGCGATGGAGTTGATCATGGCGATCAGCGTCCAGATCACCAGGTAAACCAGGCTCTGGACCACCAGCAGCCGCATGGTTCGCTGGGCGCTCGACTGGGTCAGGCCCCAGCGCAGCAGGGAGAAGGCGTCGATGGCGATCGACGGCCACCAGTAGGTCAGGGTGGAAAGGTAAGCCAGACGCCGCGGCCACCGGCTCACGTGGAGCACGGGTTCCGCCGTCTTGATCACCGGTCCGCCGGCCATACTGTCCCTGCCATCCTTGGAATGCGCCGCAGTCTGCTCCATGCGGCGTCAACCGGGGGTAAAGGAGCGCGGTTGGCGGGTCTTAACCCCGGCCCACCGCCTCGGCGCCCACGTCGCGGGGCAGGCGCCAGAAGGAGACGACGGCCACCAGGCTCGCCAGGGCCGCCGCGCCCAGCGCGACCCGGCAGTCGACCAGGGCAAGAGGGGCGCCCGGCCCGGCCCTGGCCGCCGCCGAGAGGTTCATCAGCATGGCCGAGAGGGACACCCCAAGGGCCCCGGTGAGCTGCTGGGACATGTTCGCCAGGGTCACCGCCCCGCTCATGTGGTGCTCGTGGGTCGTGGCGAAGCCGAGGCTCAGCATGCCGGTGAACAGGAACGAGCGGACCATGCCGACGACGAAGATGGCGGCGAAGATCAGCCAGAGGGGCGTCGTGGCGCTGAAGGCCGTCAGGGCGCCGAGCGCCGCCGCCGTGGCCAGGGACCCGACCACGAGCACCTTCCAGAACCCGATCCGGCGCAGGCCCCGGGTCACCACCGTCTTGAGCAGCAGGTCGCCGCCGTTCAGGCCCACCACCAGAATGCCGGAGACGAAGGCGCTCATGCCCAGCCCCACCTGGAACATGAGGGGCAGGATGAACCCCACGGCCCGCATGGACATGCGCATCAGGAAGCCCCCGGTCAGGGTGGTGGCGACGAAGGCGGGGATGGCCAGGGCGTCGAGCGGAACGATGGGGTGCGCATGGCGGCGCATGTGGCGCACGCCCAGGACCCCCAGGATCAGCCCCCCGACCACCAGGGCGGCGGCGACGCGCCAGTCGCTCCCCGCGGCGCCCACCTGCTCCAGCCCCCACACCAGGGCCGCGATGGCCGCCCCCGAAAGCCAGAAGCCGGTCCAGTCGAAGGGGCGCTGCGCCTCCGGAGGGGCGTTGGGGATGTAGGCCAGGACCGCCGCTGCGCCGACCAGCCCGATGGGGACGTTGAGCAGGAAGATCCACGGCCAGTCGACGAAGGTGACGATGAAGCCCCCGACCGCCGGCCCGATCATCGGCGCGAACAGTCCGGGAATAGTCTGGATGTTGATGACCGAGACCAGGTCCTCCCGGCTGGTGGCGCGCAGCAGCACCAGCCGTCCCACCGGCACCATCAGGGTGGCGAAGGCCGCCTGCAGCACCCGCGCGCCCACGAAGGGCCACAGGCTGTGGCAGACGGCGCAGAGCACCGAGGCGCCCGTGAAGCCGAGGATGGCGCCGGCCAGGACATTCCTCGCGCCCAGCCGATCCGCAACCCACGAGGAAACGGGGAGAAGCACCGCCTGGACCATCAGATAGACGGTCACGCCGACGGAGAGCTCGACCGGGTGGATGCCGAAGCTCTTGGCCATCTGCGGCAGGGCGGTGACCACCACGGTGGAATCCAGCCCGCCCATGAAATTGGCCGAGGCGACGATCAGGGCCATCAGGCGGGGGTTGGGAGCGGCCTTCAACACTTCTCCCCGGCGCCTGATGAGACGCCGCCGGCGCCTCGATCACGAAGACTCTATCCAATTCGCGTCGCGATCTATCGAAAGTTGGATCGAAGATCGGACTTGGAGAGTTAATCTGGCGTCCGCTGCTCAGCCAAGTTTGTAAAGGGCGCCCATGACCGACGTCGTACACCTGAAGTGGGGCGAGCGTCCGCCCGAGGAGTCCTTCTACCTCGTGGTCACCCGCCAGGGCCGCATCCGGGGCGAGGATTACTACGTCGGCGCCAGCCGCGAACTGGAGGGCGAGGATCGGGTCCTGGCCACCGCCGGCCCGGGATACCCCTCCCTTGCCAGCGCCCTGTTCCAGGCCGAGTGCGTCGCCGCCCGCAACGGGGTTTCCACCATCTATGTGAAGCTGGCCGGACGGGCGGCCGAAGCCTTCCGGGCGTGACCGCGCGGGCTGTCGCTCGCGCCGGGATGCCGGGCGCGGAGGATGTTTGGACGCTCGGGGCAACGAATCGTCACCGGGCCCGTTAACCTTTGTGGTCGCTCCCAGTGACCGAGTAAGCGAAGGCCCCCGTTCCGCGGAAGGGGCTTTTGTTTTGTCCGAGGTCGCCCCGAAGGCGCCCGCCCCGGAACAATCGACGGGGTCGGCGGTTTTCAACAATGTCGCCCAAGGACGTCGTCCGGCGGCGGGAGGCTCCCCGTGGACACTGCTTCCGAAGACCGCTCCTTCGCCCCCGAACGCGCCCGCCCGGCGCCTGAAGCACCCGCATCCAAGACCCTGGAGCGCGGCGGGGTCCAGGCCCTGGCCGCCGCCTATGACGACCTGTCCGAGCTCTATCTGATCCTGGTGGAGGACGCCGACGCCCGCGCCGAGCGCTACCTCGGGCTCGTGGCCGAGACCGGCGACTACAAGGCGGCCGCGCAGGCCCAGCACGAGGCCCTGCGCTTCATCTGCGGCCTGGGCGAAGCCGAACAACGGGCCGAGGAAGCCGGATTGCTGCTGGCCGAGCTCGAGGCGCGCATCGTCCGCGCGCCGGTCGCCACCTACGACGACCTGCGCCTGAAGGCTCTGGTCCTGCAGAAGTCCCTGGAAGCCCGCTCGCCCCAGATCGAGATCGACCAGACCGATGCGCTGCGCTGTCTGGTGCGGGACATCACGGGGGCTGGGGCTGCTTAGCGCGGCACGACAAGCAACAATCCCCTCACCCTCGGGACGAGCCCGAGGATGACGGCTTTGAGGTTGGAGCCCTTCAGCCCCTATCGTCCCGAGGCAAGCTCGGGACACTTTCCCCAGAGGGGAAAGGACTAGGAAGCCTTAAGCGACCTTCACCCGCGTCGCCGATTCCGGCAGGTCCGTGCCGAAGGCGCGCTGGTAGAACTCGGCGACCGTGGGGCGCTCGAGCTCGTCGCACTTGTTCAGGAACGTCAGGCGGAAGGCGAGCGCGATGTCGCCGGCGAAGATGTCGGCGTTCTGGGCCCAGGTGATCACCGTGCGCGGGCTCATGACCGTGGAGATGTCCCCGTTCATGAAGGCGTTGCGGGTCATGTCGGCCACCCGGACCATGGCGGCGATGGTGCGCTTGCCCTCGGGGGTGTCGTAGCCGGGGGCCTTGGCGAGCACGATCTCGCCCTCCACGTCGTGGGAGAGGTAGTTCAGGGTGGTGACGATGGACCAGCGGTCCATTTGGCCCTGATTGATCTGCTGGGTGCCGTGATAGAGCCCGGTGGTGTCCCCCAGCCCGATGGTGTTGGTGGTCGAGAACAGCCGGAAATACTTGTTCGGGCGGATCACCCGGTTCTGGTCGAGCAGGGTCAGCTTTCCCTGCGCCTCCAGGATGCGCTGGATCACAAACATCACGTCCGGGCGGCCGGCGTCATATTCGTCGAACACCAGGGCGATGGGGCGCTGGATGGCCCACGGCAGCATGCCTTCCCGGAACTCGGTGACCTGTTTGCCTTCCTTCAGGACGATGGCGTCCTTGCCGACGAGGTCGATCCGGCTGACGTGGCTGTCGAGGTTCACCCGCACCAGGGGCCAGTTCAGTCGCGCGGCCACCTGCTCGATGTGGGTCGACTTGCCGGTGCCGTGATAGCCCTGGACCATCACCCGACGGTCGAAAGCGAAGCCCGCGCAGATGGCGAGCGTCGTCTGCGGGTCGAACTTGTAAGCCGCGTCCACGTCCGGCACGTGCGAGTCCGGCTTGGAGAAGGCCGGGACCTTCATGTCGGAATCGACGCCGAACATCTCGCGCACGCCGACCATCTTGTCGGGCGCTGAAGCCAGCAGGGCGTCGTCTGTGTCGGAACCGTTCGCCATCACGAGGTCTCTAATGCGGGGTCGTCCCTCTTACGGAAGCCGCGCGAAGCGGTCGAGCCTGAAAGCGATTCGCCGCCGCCGGTTGGGCGTTCAGACCAGTTTGGCCTGTTGCAGCGCCTTGTAGGCGCGCAGCACCCGCTGCAGCCGGTGCTCGGCGGAACGGTCCCCGCCGTTGGCGTCCGGGTGGCACAGCTTCACCAGCTCTGCGTAGCGGGCGCGGATGGTCGGGCCGTCGGCGCTGTCGTCCAGGTCGAGCTCGGACAGGGCCCGCCGTTCTATCCGACCGAGGCGCCGGGCGGGCTCGACGGGCTTCTCGGTGGCCGTGTGGCGGAAGATGCCGAAGGGGTCCTGGTACTGGCCTGCGCCCTTGGCGGCCGCGCCGGAGCCGAACTTGGCGGCGAAGGAGGCCGCTTCCCGGCTGAAGCGCGAGGCCTTGAACTGCCAGGTGGGGCGGTCGCCGGTCAGGCGCGCTTCGTGGGCGGCGGTCATCTGCGCCTCGGTCATGCCCTCGAAGAAGTTCCAGTTGCGGTTGTACTGGCCCGCGTGCGGCGCGCAGAAGAGGTAGTGCTCGTTCAGGTGCTCGCGGGACTTGGGCGCCTTGGCGACGCCCGGCGCGCGGCAGCCCGGCCAGTCGCACGGCTTCTCTCCCGGCTTCAGGTCCGAGACGCGCGGAGGATCATCCTCCCCCGGCTTGGGGGGCCGGATGCGGATGTCGACGAACTTGGGCTTGTATTGAAACGCGCCGCTCATGAGCCGAAGTATGCGGGTGAAGTTTTTGTGTTCAAGGATTGACGGGAGGGTTTTCGTGGGAGTCGTCGCCGACGGCATCAAAGCCAAGCTTGATGACGCTTTTGCGCCCGAGCGTCTGGAGGTCGAGGACGACAGCGCCCGGCACGCCGGCCATTCGGGGTCGCGCGAGGGCGGCGAGAGCCATTTCAACGTGACCATCGTCTCCAGCGCCTTCGCAGGGGTCACCCGGGTGCAGCGCCAGCGCAAGGTCTATTCGGCCCTGGCCGTCGAGCTGGCGGGACCCGTGCACGCCCTTTCCCTCAAGGCCCTGGCTCCGGGGGAGGAGTGACTCTCCCCACCTACGCCGAGCTGACGCGGGAGGACGCCAATCCGCTCAAGCGCGTCCTGCAGCGTCGCCGGCTGGCGGACGCCCTGCGGGCGGGGGGGCGGAACGGCGCTCCCATGGCGATCATCGACTACGGCGGCGGCGACGGCGCCCTGCTGCGGATGGCCGCAGGGGTCTGGCCCCGCGCGCGGCTGACCTGCTTCGAGCCCTGGGACCGTTTCGCGGCAGAGGCTCGCGTCGCCCTGGCGGACCTGCCGCGGGCGGAAGTGGTGGAGGATTCGGCGGCGATAGCGGACGGATCGGCGGACCTCGTGTTCTGCACCGAGGTGTTCGAGCACCTTCCCGACGCGCAGACCGAGGACGCCCTGGCCGAGATCGACCGCATCCTCGCCCCCGGCGGGCGCCTCGTGGTCGGCGTTCCGGTGGAGCTGTGGGGGCCGGCCCTGGCCAAGGGGCTTTTTCGAACCTTGCGCCGGCCGGACGAGTTCGACGGCCGGTGGCGCCATGTCCTGTCGGCGGCGGGGGGGCGGGCCCCTGCCCCACGGCCGGAGGTCCCGATCGGCGCGGGCCTGGCCTACCACCCGCACCACGCGGGCTTCGACCATCGCCCCCTGCTGGCCCGGATCGCCGCGCGCTTCGAGATCGAGCGGATCGCGGGCAGCCCCTTCGCCGCCCTGCCGGTGGGGCTCAACAACGAGCTCTATGTGACGGCGCGAAAGCCTACCGCTCCCCGTCCCTGACCCGTCCCGCCTCGGCGGGGGCTGGCTCGGCGGGAATGGCGATGGTGGCGATGGGATTGGCGTCGGGGACGGCGTTGGCGCTGGTCTCGGCGGCGGTCGCCTTGTTCTCGGCCTTGTTCCTGGCCCCGGGCCCGCAGGCGGCCAGGAGGGCGGCGCCGGCGACGACGATCAGGGCGCGGTGCACGGCGGATTCTCTCGATGCAAATGGGAACGGGCCCGCCCGACCCGTTACAAACCTCACCCGGCCGTGGGGGTTCCCTGGCCGGCCTTTGTCAGAGGTCCTCGCCCGCCGCCGCCTTCTCCGCCTCGGCGGCGATCAGCCGGGCCCGGGCGCCGTGGCCGCTGACCTCGGCGCCCGCGTCGCGGGGCAGGCGCAGGAACGAGATGGCCGAGACCGTGGCCACCACGCCGATGATGATCAGCACCACGCGGAAGTCCCACAGGGAGAGGGCGCCCCCTGGGGCATGCCGGAACGCCGCGCTCAGGTTCAGCACCACGGCGGCCGAGGAGATGCCCACCGCGCCGATCACGTTGGACAGGACGTTGTTCAGCACAGTCGCCCCGCCGATCTCCTCGGCGGGCACGTCGGCGAAGGTCAGGGCCATGATCCCGGAAAAGAGGATCGAGCGGACGGCCCCGGCGACGACCAGGATGGCGAACACCGCCCAGAGCGGCGTCATGGGGCTCAAGGCCGCGCAGGCGAAGGCCGAAAGCCCGGTCAGGACGGCGGTGACGGTGAGGGCGGTGCGGAAACCGACCGCCCGCAGGGTCTGGTTGGCGACCGCCTTCAGGAGGAGATCCCCGCCGTTATAGCCGAGGAGCAGGAGGCCGGTGGTGAAGGCGCTCATGCCGAGCCCGACCTGGAACATCACCGGCAGGACGAAGCCCAGCACCCGCAGCTGCAGCCGGGCGACGGCCCCGCCAGTCAGGCTGGTGACGCGGAAGGTGTGGCGGGCCAGCGCGCTCAGGGGGGCGATGGGGAAGGGGTGGCGCCGGGCGTGGATCACCGCCCAGACGGCCAGGAGCAGGCCCGCCACCAGGAGAGCGCCGGCGACGCGGCGATCGCCCTCGGCGGCGCTGACCCGGTCCAGGCCGTAGATCAGGCAGGCCAGGGCGAAGCCGGTGACGAAGAATCCGAGGGTGTCGAAGGGCCGCCGGTCGACGCTCCTCAGGTTGGGGATGAACCTCAGGACCAGGAAGACACCCAGAAGGCCGATGGGGATGTTGAGGAAGAAGACCCAGCGCCACGACAGGAAGGTGATCAGGATGCCGCCCAGCGGCGGGCCCAGCACCGGGGCGATCAGGGCCGGGGTGGTGGCCAGCGCCATGACGGCGACCAGGTCCGTCTTGGCGGTGGCGCGTAAGAGCACGAGGTTGCCGACGGGGACCATCAGGGTGGCGGCCAGCGCCTGCAGCACCCGCGCGCCGACGAACTGCCACAGGGTCTGGCTGAGGCCGCACAGGACCGAGGCGAGGGTGAAGCCGAGGATGGCCCCGGCGAAGACGCTGCGCGCGCCCAGCCGGTCGGCCACCCAGGAGGAGACCGGCAGGAACACCGCCATCACCAGGATGTAGATGGTGATGCCGAGGCTGAGCTCGACCGGGCTGACCCCGAAGGAGCGCCCCATCGACGGCAGGGCGGTGGTGATGATGGTGGAGTCGAGGATCCCCATGAACATGGCCGAAGCCACGATCAGGGCCAGCAGGCGCGGGTTGTAGGGGTTCGCCGCCATCTTGCTTTGGACGGTTAGTGGATCGGCCATCCCTTTGCCAGGGCGGCGGCTGCGGCTAAGGACAGGGCGAACCTCGCCGACCAGACCCCAAGGCCTCCAGATGCAACGAGCGCTCGACGTCACCCGCGCCGACAATTTCCCCGAATGGTACCAGGCCGTGGTCCGCGACGCGGACATGGCCGAGACCAGCCCGGTGCGCGGCTGCATGGTCATCAAGCCCTGGGGCTATGGGGTGTGGGAGCTGATCCAGCAGTCGCTGGATCGCCGCATCAAGGATACCGGCCACGACAACTGCTACTTCCCGCTCTTCGTGCCCCTCAGCTTCATCGCCAAGGAAGCCGAGCACGTGGAGGGCTTCGCCAAGGAGATGGCGGTGGTCACCCACCACCGGCTGAAGCTGATCGACGGGGTGCTGCAGCCCGACCCCTCCGCCAAGCTGGAGGAGCCGCTGATCGTGCGGCCGACCTCCGAGACCATCATCGGCGACGCCTTCCAGCGCTGGATCAAGAGCTACCGGGACCTGCCCCTGCTGATCAACCAGTGGGCCAATGTGGTGCGCTGGGAGATGCGCACGCGCCTGTTCCTGCGCACCGCCGAGTTCCTCTGGCAGGAGGGCCACACCGCCCACGCCGACCGCGAAGACGCCATGGCCGAGACCATGAAGATGCTCGAGGTCTATCGCGAGTTTTCCGAAACCGTCCTGGCCATGCCGGTGATGGCCGGAGAGAAGCCCGACAACGAGCGCTTCCCCGGGGCGGACAACACCTTCTCCATCGAAGCCATGATGCAGGACGGCAAGGCCCTGCAGGCCGGCACCTCACACTATCTGGGGACCCACTTCGCCGAGGCGCAGAACATCCGCTACCAGGACCAGGCCGGCGGCCTGTCGCTCTGCCATACGACCAGCTGGGGGGTCTCCACCCGGCTGATCGGCGGGGTGATCATGACCCACGGCGACGACGACGGCCTGCGCCTGCCCCCGGCCATCGCCCCCCGCCAGGTGGTGATCGTGCCCATGCTGCGCGACAAGCCCGAGGACGCCGAGGTGCTGGACTATTGCGAGGCCCTGGCCCGCGAGCTGACCGGCCTGTCGGCCTTCGGCTACCCGGTGCGGGCCCTGGTGGACAGGAAGGCGATCCGCTCCGGAGAGAAGCGCTGGAACTGGGTGCGCCGGGGCGCGCCGGTGATCGTCGAGGTCGGCCCCCGCGACGTGGCGGGCGGCCAGGTCACCTTCATGCGCCGCGACGACCTGCGGGATGGCGACAAGGTGCGCAGCCACGCCGCCCCCCGCGCCGAGTTCGTCGCCGGGGTTCCCGCCCTGCTGGCCGAGATCCAGGCGGCCCTGTTCGCCGAGGCCAAGGCGCGGCTGGACGGGAACATCAGGACCGGGATCAACACGTTCGAGGCGCTGGCCGACTATTTCGGCCCCGCGGGCGACGACGACGAGGCCGGCGGCGCCTTCCGCGGCTGGGTGCGCGCTTCCTGGGCCAGGCCCGAAGGCGACGAGCTGGAGGCGGTGGCGAACCGGCTCAAGGCCCTGAAGCTGACCCTGCGCAATGCGCCCTTGGACCAGCCCAAGAGTTTCGGGACCTGCATCTTCACCGGCCGCCCCGGGGTGCAGGAAATCCTGATCGCCCGCTCGTACTGACCGGTCAGGCGGCCAGCGCCCCGGCAGGCGCCTTGCCCAGGATCATGTCGGCGGCCTTCTCGGCGATCATGATGGTGGGGGCGTTGGTGTTGCCCGAGACGATCCTCGGCATGATCGAGGCATCGACCACGCGCAGGCCCTCCACGCCGTGCACGCGAAGCTGAGGATCGACCACCGCGTCCGGCCCATGGCCCATCCGGGCCGTTCCGACCGCGTGATAGAGGGTCGTGCCTGCCATGCGGCAATAGCCCAGCATCTCCTCGTCCGTATTGCCGAAGGGGTCGGCGGCGCTCTCGAGGTAGGGGGCCAGGGCCGGCTGGTTCATGATCTTCCGCGCCCACTTCAGCCCGGCGATGGAGACCTCCTGGTCGAGCGGGTCGGAGAGGTAGTTGGGCGTGATCGCCGGATAGGTGCGCGGGTCCGGCGACTTGATGTGGATGTGGCCGCGGGATTCGGGGCGCACCTGACAGGGGGTGCAGGTCATCCCGGGCTGCTTCTCCAGCACCAGGGCCTGGGTGCGGGCCAGGGCCTCCAGGTCCATGGAGGCGGCCATCAGGTGGAACTGCAGGTCCGGGTGGGCGAGGTCGGGCCTGGATTTGCAGAAGGCCACGATGTGGGCGACGGCGAAGCTGAGGAGCCCTTTGCGGGTCAGGGCGTATTTGACGATCTCGCCGGCCAGGCGGGCGCCGCGGGACATCTCGTTGACGGTGACCAGGCCCGGCTTCAGCCGCCACTGGCAGCCGATCATGAAGTGGTCCTGCAGGTTCTCGCCCACCCCCTTCAGCTCGTGGACCACGGGGATGCCGAAGGGCTGCAGGTGGGCGCCCGAGCCGAAGCCGGAGAGCTCCAGGATCTGGGGCGAGGCCACGGCCCCGGCGGCCAGGATCACCTCGCCGGAAGCGCGGGCGGTCTTCTTCTCCCCGTTCTGGATGTATTCGACGCCCACCGCCCGCTTGCCTTCGAAGAGGACGCGGGTGGTCAGGGCGTTGGTCGCGACCGCCAGGTTGGGGCAGCCCATCACCGGGTGCAGGTAGCCGACGGCGGTGGAGCAGCGCTGGCCGTTGCGCGTCGTGAGCTGGAACCAGGTGACGCCCTCCTGCTCGGCGCCGTTGATGTCGGGGGAGCGCGGGATGCCGGCCTCGACGCAGGCTTCCAGCATGGCGCCCGAGAGGGGCTGTTTCTCGTTGTAGTCGGTGGTGGAGAGGGGCCCGCCCGTCCCGTGCCACTCGCACTCGCCCCGCTCCTGGTCCTGGGAGCGGCGGAAGTAGGGGCGGACGTCCTCGTAGCCCCAGCCCTCGCAGCCCATCTGGCGCCAGCCGTCGTAGTCGGCGTGCTGGCCGCGGATGTAGAGCAGGCCGTTGATGGAGGAGGAGCCGCCCAGGACCTTGCCCTTGGGCCACTTGTGGCGCCGCCCGCCCGAGCCGGGATCCTCCTCGGTCTCGTAGAGCCAGTTCACCTTGGGATCGTTCAGCGTCTTGCCGAAGCCGATCGGGGTGTGGATCAGGACATTGGACCAGAACTGGCCGAGGTTACGGGTCGGCCGGTCGTCGCCCCCGGCCTCGATCAACAGGACGCGCGTCTTCGGGTCCGCCGAGAGCCGGTTCGCCAGCACGCACCCCGCGCTGCCCGCCCCGACGATCACATAGTCGAAGGCAGTGGATTCAGACACGGGCTCTGGCATGGCGTCGTCCTCCCGTCTTTTGTTATCGCTGATACATTGCAGAGGCGGCCGGGGTTTGGAAAGGCCGCCGAGGAGCAGTTATGGGCGGGCCTGAAGGCGGCGTCGAGGCCTGGATAAACTACGTCGCCCCGATGGAAGAGCGGCCGCGCTTCCACGCCCAAGACCATGCCCGCGACAACCTCGTGCTCGATCCCCGGCGGGTGGCGATCGCCGACGGGCGGGCCGCGCCGCCGTCCCTCGACGTCGAGGGGATCGCCCTGGTCCCGCACCGGACGGCGGTGGCGGATTTCCGCGACCCGGCCGCGGCCATGGCGGTCTATCGACCGGAGCTGGAGCGGCTGATCGGCGAGCTGTCGGGGGCTTCCAGGGTGGTGGTGATGGGCGGGGCGGGCCTGCGCTTCTCGAAACGCTCGTCCGAGTTCGGGACGGGGATCAATTCCCAGCCGGCGGGCTTCGTGCACGTGGACTACACCGACCGTTCGGCGCCGGAGCTCCTGAGCGGGCGCCTGTTCGGGGGGGAGCCGCACACGATCCGGCCCGGGCAGAGGATCGCCGGCTACAATATCTGGCGGGTGGTGTCCGACCCGCCCCAGGACACACCCCTGGCGGTCTGCGACGCCCGCACGGTGGCGACGGCCGATCTGGTCCGCGCCGACGCCGTGTTCGATGTGGGCGAGGCGCCCTGGATGACCTTCGAAGCCTTCCTGCTGAAGGCCGACCCGGCGCACCGCTGGCTCTACTTCTCCAACATGCTCCCGGGCGAGGCTCTGGTGTTCAAGTCGTTCGACACCGAACCGGGCCGGCCGGTCCGCGTCCCGCACACGGCCTTCGAGCACCCGCGAACCCCCGCCGACGCGCCGGGGCGGGTCAGCGTGGAGGCGCGCGCCTTCGCGATCTTCGACTAGGCGCGAGCCATCGTGGTTTGTCTCGTCCGGCGGGGCGGTATATAGTAATCCTGCATATCGATGAGAGCCGCCGAAGATGTCTGAGCGCCGTTCATTCGTGGCGATGCTGGCCGCCGCGGCCATGCTCGCGGCCGCCCCGGCCCACGCCCAGGGCTCCGGCCTGACCCTGATGGCCGCGTCCTCGCTGAAGAACGCCATGGATGAGGTCAACGCGGCCTTCTCCAAGTCATCCGGCACGGCAGTCACCGCCTCCTACGCGGCCTCCTCGGCCCTGGCCCGCCAGATCGAGCAGGGGGCGCAAGGGGACGTCTTCATCTCCGCCGATGTCGACTGGATGACCTATGTGGCGGACCGCAAGCTGATCCGCCCCGCCACCCGGGTGGACCTGCTGACCAACCGCCTCGCCCTGGTCGCGCCGAAGGATTCCAAACTAAAGATGCGTATCGGCCGGAACATGCCGATCGCCGCGGCCCTGGGGACCGGGCGCCTGGCCATGGCCGCGGCGGACGTGCCGGCGGGCCGCTACGGCAAGGCGGCCCTGACCTCGCTGGGGGTCTGGGACGGGGTGCAGGCCAAGGCGGCCTACGGCGAGAACGTTCGCGCGGCCCTGGCCTTCGTGTCCCGGGGCGAGGCCCCGCTGGGGATCGTCTACGACACCGACGCCATGGTGGAGCCTATGGTGCGGATCGTCGGCCTCTTTCCCGAGAGCAGCCACCCGAGGATCGTCTATCCGGCGGCGGCCCTGGCGACCGCGACCCGGCCGGAGGTCGGGGTCTACCTGACCTTCCTGAAGGGCCCGCAGGCCGCCGCCATCTTCCAGAAATACGGCTTCAAGACCCTGGGGCGCCCGTGAGCCGGGGCGCCGCCGCACCGGGGGACGACCTGACCGCCAGCGTGTTCCTGCGCAAGGGGGCGGGATCGAAGGTCGATGCGGCCCGGATCGACCTTCTGGAACGGATCGGACGGCTGGGCTCCATCGCCTCGGCCGCCCGCGAGCAGGGCTTGAGCTACAAGGGCGCCTGGGACGCGGTCCGGGCGATGAACAACCTGTTCGAGCGGCCCCTGGTGGTGGCGGTGGTCGGCGGCGAGCACGGCGGCTCGGCGGCTCTGACGCCGGAGGGGGAGGCGGTGGTGAGGAGCTTTCGCCTGGTCGAGGGGGAGCTGGCCGGGCTGTTCGAACGGTTGAACGCCAGGCTGGGGCCGGACGCCTTCCCGTCCGAGACCGTGTTCAGGAGCCTTCTGATGAAGACCAGCGCGCGCAACGCCCTGCGGGGCGTGGTGGAGAGCGTCACCGACGGGGCGGTCAACGCCGAGGTGGTGCTGAAACTGGCCGAGGGCGTGCGGATCGCCGCGGTGGTCACCCGCGAGAGCGTCGAGGACCTGGGGTTGAAGCCCGGGGTCTCGGCCATGGCCCTGATCAAGTCGAGCTTCGTGATCCTGGCGCCCGCGGGCGAGGTCGGCCGCACCTCCGCCCGCAACCGGCTGGAGGGCGTGGTGGCCGAGGTGAAGCCCGGGGCGGTGAACAGCCAGGTCGTCATCGACCTCGGCGGGGCTAAGACCCTGGTGGCCACGGTCACCAAGGAGAGCGCCGACGACCTCGACTTCAAGCCGGGCGACAGGGTGCTCGGCCTGGTGAAGGCCCAGCACGTGATCCTGGCGGTGGACTAGCTTGCCCGGGGGTCAGTGCGGGTGCGGGATGATCCCCGGGAAGAGGTGCTGCTGGGCCATGACCAGCAGGCCCAGCAGCAGGGTCAGGATGATGCTGTGCTTGAAGGTGCGGGCCATGATCTCGCCCTCGCGGCCGCGCAGCTCGGTGGTGGAGACGCCGGTGGCGATGTTCTGCGGGGAGATCATCTTGCCCATGACCCCGCCCGAGGAATTGGTGGCGGCGAACAGGACCGGGTCGAAATTCAGCTGGCGGGCGGCGGCGACCTGCAGGTTGCCGAAGAGGGCGTTGCCGGAGGTGTCGCTGCCCGAGAGGAACACCGCCACCCAGCCGAGGAAGGCCGACAGGATCGGGAACAGGGGCCCCACCGAGGAGACCGCCTTGCCCAGGGTGTAGGTCATCCCCGAGTAGTTCATCAGATAGGCCAGGCCGACGATCAGGGCGACGGTCAGGATGGCGATGCGGATCTGTCTCCAGGTGGTGGCGAGGGCGTGCAGGTAGCCCTTCACCCCGACGCCGACGATGGCGGCGGTGATCAGGCCGGCGACCAGGATGGCCGTGCCGGTGGCCAGCGGCTGGAAGGTCCAGACCGCCGCGTAGGGCTTGCCGTAGAGGGTGATGAAGACCGCCTTGTCGAGGCCGGGCCAGGCGATCTTCTGCTCGCCTATGAGGTTCACCTTCAGCACCGTCCAGATGATCACCGTGCCGGCGATGACGATCCAGGGCACCCAGCCCTGCCAGGCGGGGATGGCGGCGCCGCGGCGGATCTCGGTCGGATGGGCGGCGATGGCGTAGGCCGGGTCGTGCAGGGGCTTCCAGACCTTGAGGAAGGCCAGGGTGATCGCCAGCGACACCAGGGACGAGAGCACGTCGGTCAGGGAATAGCTGATGTAGTTGGAGACCACGAATTGGGTCAGGGCGAAGCTGCCCCCCGCCACCAGGAGCACGGGCCAGAGCGCGGCCAGCGATTTGCGCCCCCCGTAGATGGCCATGACATAGAAGGGCAGCAGCATGGCCAGGAACGGCAGCTGGCGGCCGATCATCTGGCCCAGCACCACGTCCGACAGGCCGGTGACGGCGCCAAGCGTGGTGACCGGCGCCCCCAGGGCTCCGAAGGCCACCGGGGCGGTGTTGAAGATCAGGGTGAAGGTCAGGGCCTCGATGGCCGGGAAGCCCAGCATGATCAGGAGGGCCGAGGTGATGGCGACCGGGGTGCCGAAGCCGGCCACCCCTTCGAGGAGGCAGCCGAAGCAGAAGCCGATGACGATCAGGACCACGCGGCGGTCGTTGGGGATGTTGTCCACCACCCAGTCGCGGAAGGCGTCGAAGCGGCCGGAGGCGACGGCGATATTGTAGAGGACCAGGCCGTTGAAGACGATCCACATCACCGGCCAGAGGGCGAAGGTGGCCCCCGCGGCGATGGAGTCGAGGGCGAGGCCGACGGGGAACTTCCACACCGCGACGGCGACGATGAGGGCGGTGACCAGGCCGGCCAGGGACGCCTGCCAGGCGGGGCGGCGGACCACCCCCAGCAGGACCAGGACCACGGCTATGGGGATGGAGGCGACCAGGAACGAGGCGAACAGATTGTCCGCCACTGGCGTCAGCAGCTGTTGGAACACGTCGCCCTCCCCGGCATTTGCGGGCAGGATTGCACGAGCTTCGCCGGGAGTCCTAGAGGCCGGCCGTTTTCATGCGGCTGGCCGCCCCCTCCGTCCCGGCTGCGCCGGTCCACCTCCCCCAGAGAGGGAGGTTAGTGGGGAGCGCTCTTCAGGTAGTCGATCACGGCCTTGCGGTCGGGCGCGCGCTCCAGGCCGGAGAACTCCATGCCGTTGTCCGGCACGGCCGCATAGGGATCGTCGAGGAACTTATCGAGGGTCGCCTCGCTCCAGACCAAGCCCTTGTCTCCGGCGGCCTTCATGGCGTCGGAAGCGCCCGGCTGGGACCCCGCCTTGCGGCCGATCAGCCCGACGAGGTTCGGCCCCGGGGTATCGACCACCCCCGCCGCGACGGAATGGCAGCCGGCGCAGCGCTGGAAGATCTCGGCGCCGGTCTGCGCACTCGCCGCACCCGCCACGGCCAGGATGGCGACAGCCGCAAACAGAAAAATACGCATTCGAAGTCCCCGATGAAGCCGAACCTTAGGCGATCTAACCGCCTTTTTGTCGGGACTCCAACCGCAGGTCTAGCTCGCCAGGGCCTCGGCCCCATCCGGCTCCAGTTCGCCGGCGCAGCGGATGATCTCGGCGACCAGGGCCACCGGGGAGATGGGCTTGGCGGCGACGCCGTTCATGCCGGCGGCGACATAGGTGGCCCGCTGGCTGTCCATGACGTTGGCGGTAAGGGCGATGATCGGGACCCGCGAGGCGGGCCCGCCCGCGGCCCGGATGCGGCGGGTGGCTTCCAGCCCGTCGATGTCGGGCTGTACGTCGTCAGATGTTTTGAGACAGTTGGGGTTCGGATTTAGCGGAGAGATGGCCTCATCTGGGGTTGATATTTAGGCGGCGATCTTTCGGTGTTGCAAGCGCCGATGTTGGATGGTCTGGCGTTTGATGTGGGCCCGCTGGCGCAG
>CANJID010000043.1 GCA_947474395.1 Caulobacterales bacterium | reverse complement strand
CTTGCGCAACTGTCGCACGGGCCAAGCCGCCCGCGAGGTAAGCGCCACCGATCGCCAGGCCCACAAGGGATCCTAGCGCAGCGGCGCCGACCAGTGCACGCGCATCCGCGGCGCGTGCCTGTGTCAGAATCAACAATGCTTCACGTCCTCTTCGGCGAGGGCGATATCGCCCCCCGACGTTCACGCCCCGGACTCAACTGGTCCTAGTGGCGGAGGTTCGGCTGGTAACTTCTCACAGCAGCGGGGCCTGTTAAGCGGCCGATTGTGGCGAGATTGTGTCAAAACGACCGAATTCATTGTGCACCGCAGCAAGGATTGGGCCGGAAATCTCTTAACCATTTGGCAAAACTGCAGGATCGAGCCGTTCACAGCCAAGGTCGAAACCAGTGGATAAGCCGGCAATTCGCCAAATTTGAGGTAGGCGGGGGAAATTTTTCCCGCCCCCGGCGAATCACTTGAACCGGGTCGGAAAGCCTGTTTCCTGCGACCCTTCGCCGGCCTCTCCGCGGCAGGCTTCGAAGGCTCGACGCGACCCGGTTTAATCTATAGTGCTCCAAGGGTCGCCCTCGTGGGCGAGCCGACGGGGTGGGGACGGGGCGAGCCTGAGTGAGTGACGAGACCCTGAATGTCTAAGAGCTTGACCCTCTCGGCGGCTTTGGCGCCGCTGTGCGCCCTGGCTCTTGGCGATGCGGCCTCGGCTGCGACCATCAACACGGCGACGACCGCGCCGGTGGCCACCGCCACCGCGACCAACGGCGCCCCCGACAATTTGCTCCTGGATACCGCCGGCTCGATCACCCTGCCCGCGGCGGGGCCGGCGATCACGCTCAACAGCAACAACACCGTCACCCAGAACGGCGCGATCACGACCACGGACGTGAACGGCTCGGTGGGCGTGCTGATCCTCGGCGGCAACACCGGCAGCTATCTGGGCGCCACCAGCAGCACCATCACCTTCAACGAGACCTACGCCCCGACCGACACGATCAACGCCGACGGCATCGTCGAGGCGCCCTTCGCCGCCGGCGCCGGGCGATTCGCCATCCGCCTCACCGGCCCCGGGACCTTTACCGGCAATATCACCAGCGGCGGCTCGATCTCGGTCAAGGGCAACAACTCCTACGGCCTGTCGATCGAGGCCCCCCTGACCGGGTCGATCAGCATCGCCGGCGTGACCCTGCAGGGCGACAACGGCGCGGCGGTGAACATCGCCGGCCCGGTCGCCGGCAACGTCCAGCTCACCGGCGCGGTCTCGGTGGTCGGCTCCAATTCCGTCGGCCTGTCGGTGACCGCCCCCGTCACCGGGCGGGTCAGCATCCTCTCCTCCGTGGCCACCACCGGCTACAGCACCAACGTCCGGCCCCAGGTCGCCACGGCCCTGGCGCTGATCCAGGCCACCCCGCAGGACGTGCAGCAGGGCGGCGCGGCCGCCGTGATCGCCGCCAATGTGGGCGGGGGGATCTATGTCTCCGCCCCGCCGCTCGGCACGGTCAGCGGCAGCATCGCGGACGTCGACGGCGACGGCGCCGCGGACGGATCCGAGACCACCGGCCAGCTCACCAGCATCGGCAGCGCCCCCGCCCTGCTGATCGGCGCGGCGGGCCAGACCATAAACATCGGCGCCTTCGGCACGGGCAGCAACGCCTACGGCCTGATGATGCGCGGCAGCATCAACGCCAACGGCCAGTACGACACCTTCAGCAGCACCGGCATCCAGATCGGCCTGCCGGGCGGCAAGGCGATCCTGGCCGGCGGGGCGAGCATCTTCGGCTCGGTCGCCGCCTCGGCCTACAGCGCCAACGCCACGGCGATGTACATCACCGGCAACAGCGTGGTCCCGCAGGTGCGCATCGACGGCAGCCTGTCCGGTCAGGTGCTGGCCTCGACCAGCGCCGTGACCGCCTACGGCCTGGCCATCGACGCGGGCTCGACGGTCAACAACCTGACCCTGACCGGGGGCATCACCGCGGCCGCCGTCGGCGACACCGCCAACGCGGTCGCCGTGGTCGACCGCTCCGGGACCCTGACCACCGTCGTCAACCAAGGCAACATCGTCACCGGCCTCACGCCGGTGACCGCCGCGACCCCGGGCGGCTCGACCATCGCCCTCGACCTGCGCGCCAACACCACGGGCGTCAGCTTCGTGCAGCAGACCAACCCGAGCCCGAACCTGACCTACGGCTCGGTCTCCGGCGCGGTCGACACCGCCGTCGCGACCATCACCGCCGTCACCCCGACCATCTCCGGCGACATCCTGCTGGGCTCCGGGCCCAACTCGGTGCAGCTCCTGGCGGGGACCATCGCCGGGAACCTGAACTTCGGCTCCGGGACCGCCGCCTCCAGCTTCCTGATCGACAACGCCGCGACCTTCATCGGGACCCTGGCGCACGGCGCCGGCCCGCTGAGCATCAACGTCAACAACGGCGTGCTGCAGAACACCTCGACGGCGACCCTGGGGCTGAGCACCCTGACCCTCGGGGCCGCCTCGACCCTGATCATCACCGCCGACCCGGCCAACAACGTGGCGACCCGCTACTCGGCAACAGGCCCCGTCAGCATCGGCAATGGGGCCCAGTTCGGCGTGGCGCTGAAGTCCCTGCTGCAGGGACCCCAGAGCTACACCATCATCTCCTCGCCGAACCTGACCTCGACCGGCGGCGCCAACCTCATCACCGCCATCCCCTACCTCTACCAGGCGACCCTGGCGGTCACGCCGGCCGCCGGCACGGTGACCCTGGGCCTGCGCCGCAAGACCGCGACCGAGATGGGGCTGAACCGCTCCGAGGCCGCCGCCGCCAACGCCATCTACGCGGCCCTGCCGAACGACACGACCCTGCAGTCCGCGGTGCTGAGCCAGCAGAACTACGCGGGCCTCGCCTCGATCTACGACCAGCTGCTGCCCGAGCATTCGGGCGCCGCCTTCTTCTCAGCCCAGATGGCGGCCGAGGCGATCGCCAAGTCGGCGGGCGAGCCCGACACGGCGGAGGCCGGCGGCATGTGGGCGAGCGAGATCGCCTACGGCATGCAGGATTCCAAGGGCGCCACCTCGGCCTACCGCTCCTCCGGCTTCGGCCTGGTCGGCGGGCTGGAAGCGGATTCCAACATCGGCTCGGTGGGCCTGACCGCGGCCTTTGTCACCGGGCGGACCTACGACAACACCCTGCCGGGGAACAACCTCCTGGCGGTGACGCAGCTCCAGGCCGGCCTCTACTGGCGCAGCCAGTGGAAGGGCCTGACCCTCGACGCCAGCGGGTCGGGCGGCTACGCCAGCTTCAAGAGCACGCGGCAGCTGATGCTCCCGGACGCCACGACCGGCGTGAACACCGTGATCCGGGCCAACAAGGCTTCCTGGGGCGGCTACAGCCTGCAGGGCCGCTTCGGCGTCGCCTATGAGATGCGGCAGGGCCGGTTCTACCTGCGGCCGCAGGCGCACGCGGATTATTTCCGCCTGCACGAGAACGCCCACACCGAGAACTCGGGCAACGCGGCCTTCGACCTCGCCTTCGATGACCGCAACGGCAGCGCCCTGAGCGCCACCGCCAGCATCGTCGCCGGCATGACCTTCGGCTCCCAGGTCAAGTGGCGCCCGCAGATCGAGTTCGGCTACCGCACGGTGGCGTCCGGCCAGGCCGGCGACACGGTGGTGCGCTTCGCCGGTGGCTCCTCCTTCACCCTTGAGCCCAATGCGGCGACGGGGTCCGGCCCGATCGCCAACATCGCCCTGGTGGCCGACGCGGACTACCTGCGGCTGGTGCTCGAGGCGGGCGCGCAGATGCGCAAGAAGGTGGCCAGCGGCAACGTCCGCGCCACCGTTCGGATGAAATTCTAAGCCAACAAGTCGTGGTGCTCTTTGTGCCGGCGGATGTAGGCCACCGCGTAGCCGCAGATCGGCGTGACCTTCAGCCCCTCCGCGCGGGCGGCCGCGAGCACGCCCTCCATCAGCCGACCGGCCGTGCCCTTGCCGCGTAGCGGCGGGGGCGATTCCACATAGGGGATGACCAGCCGGCCCGCCTCGCGGCGATAGTCGGCGAAGGCGGTCAGGCCTTCCTCCACCAGCTCGAAGCGCCCGCGGGCGGCGTTGTCCACGACATCGGACATCACAGAACTCCTAGATCAGCCAACTGCGGGGCCGCGGATAGGCCTCGTCTTTCAGGATGTAGGCCAGGCCCACGGCGCAGCGGACCACGAACCAGACGCCCAGCAGGGCGACGATGACCCAGCCCAGGCCCCAGAGCAGGAAGCCGACGCCGATCAGGGTCAGGGGGAAGCCCACCAGGAACAGCAGGCTGGCGATGATGGCCCAGGCGATCCCCACCCAGACTGTGCGAATCTGGAAGACGTAGTGGCTGAGGGCCTTCTCGCTCGAGCCCTCCTTCAGGACATAGGCCATGACCAGGCCGACCAGGATGGTCAGGCCGTTGAACATCCCCACCAGGTAGAGGACGTAGATGGCGGTGGGCAGGATCTTGTCGTCGTGCGTCGCCGCGGTGGGGGGCGGGTCGCGGTCGAGGGCGAGCGGATCGGTCATTCCGGGCATCCCTGGCGGCTAGCGGGCGAGGGTCGCATGACCCGCCCGGCCAAGCCAATGAGATGGGAACGAGTCCGCCCGGCGCCAAGCGGCGAGGGATCAGGGGCGCCAAAGCCTCAGGGCCGAAAGGCGGTGATCTCCACCCCGGCGGCGGCGGCGAAGGCGGACAGGGCCTCGGGCTTTTCCACCCGCACACGCGCGCTCATCACCCGGCCGTTCTCCAGCAGGGCCGCGGCCAGGTCCTGGGCGAAATGCTCCACGAGGTCGATGTGCCCGGCGGAGACGAGGGCCTTGGCCTTGGTCACCACGGTCTCGTAGTTGACGGTGTCGGTGATGCCGCCGACGGGCGTCGGGTCGAGGGTCAGCTCCACGTCCACCACCAGGGGCTGGGTGCGGCCCTTCTCCTGGGCGTAAACGCCGATCTCCGCGTCGAGGCGGATGGCGCGCACGAAGACGGTCAGGCCCGACAGTTTGGGTTGGCGCGCGGGAACGGGTCGGATGTCGGCGGGGGAAACGGCCAAGGGGACGCTCAATCCTCGATGATGTCGGGGGTCTTCCAGGCCAGGTGCTGACCGCCGTCGACGGCGATCATCTGGCCGGTCACCGCCGACGCGTCAATCAGATAACGGGCGGCGGCGGCGATGTCGGCGGGCTGCGCCCCGTGGCCGAGGAGGGTGGCGGCCGCCTCGGCGTCGAACTCGCCCTCGGCTTGGTAGGGCGAGGCGAGCGTCGGCCCCGGCCCGATGGCGTTGACCCGGATGCGGGGCGCCAGCGCCTGGGCCAGCATCCGCGTGGCGGTCCAGAGCGCGCTCTTGCTCAGGGTGTAGCTGAAGAAGTGCGGGTTCGGCTTCCACACCCTCTGGTCGAGGATGTTGAGGATCAGCAGGTCCCCGGAAACGGGCGCCTGGGCGGCGAAGGCCTCGGCCAGGACGATGGGGGCGCGCAGGTTGGTCTCGATGTGGGCGTCCCAGCTCGCGCGGGAGAGGCTTCCCGCGCGGTCGTCGGCGAAGTGGGAGGCGTTGTTGACCAGGAGGGTCAGGGGGCCGAGGGCGGCGGCGACCCGGCCGACCAGGGCGGCGGCCTCGTCCTCGCGGGAAAGGTCGGCGGAGAAGGCCTCGGCGCGGCGACCCATGGCCTGGATGTCGCGGACGGTGGCCTCGGCGTCGCGGCCGTCGCTGCGGTAGTGGACGGCGACGTCATAGCCGGCTTCGGCGGTGGCCAGCGCCAGGGCGCGGCCGATCCGGCGGCCGGCGCCGGTGACGAGAGCCGCGCCTCTCACGGTCAGCTCAGTCGAAACGGCCGAACTCGTAGAAGTTCACCGCGGCGGTGGCGACGATGAAGATCAGGATCGGCAGGATCGCGGCCATGGGCGTCAGGCTCCGTAAGCGAAGGCCCTCGGCATAGCCGCGCCGGCCCCTTGCGGCAAGGCCGGGGCTCGCGCTTATAGGTCGGCATGCCCTGGCGCCGCCGGCTCCATCCCGTCCTGACACCCCTGTTCCGCCAGTTCTGGCGGATGAGCCGTGGGCTGACCCTCGGCGTGCGCGGCCTTGTGACGGACGCCGACGGTCGCGTGCTCCTGATCCAGCACACCTACACCCACGGCTGGCACATGCCCGGCGGAGGGGTGGAGCGCGGCGAGACGGCCGAGGAGGCCCTGGCCCGCGAGCTTGTGGAGGAGGCGGGGGTGGAGCTGGTCGGCCGGGCGCGCCTGCTCTCCCTGCATTCCAACCACGCCCGCTTCCGGGGCGATCACGTCCTCGTCTACCGCATCGAGTCCTGGCGACCTTGCAAGGCGACCTCCCGCGGCGAAATCCACGAGATCGGCTGGTTCGACCCCGCCGCGCTTCCTGAGGGGATCACCGAGCCCACCCGCCGCCGCATTGCCGAGGCGTTGGCGGCGGATGAGGCGGCTCATCCGCACTGGTGAGGCGTCACGGCCTCACGTGGGGCCAGCCTCGGTAGACGGCCCGACCGGCGAAGAATATCCCGGCGCCGGTCGCCATCGGAACGGCCCCGAACAGCAGGGCGATGGGGGCCATGGCCATCCCCATGCCGGAATTGGGCCAGGCGGATGCGCCGATAAACGCCAGGGTGCAGAGGCCGCTCGATACGGCGAGCAATCCTCCGATCGCCATCAGGAGCCCGCCGAAGAACCGGGCGAGAACCCGTCCCGTGCGCTTGGGGGGTTCTGACGAGGTCATGGGCGCTCTGCCTTTCGGCCGATCCACCGTCCGAGGAAATAGAGCCCGACACCGACCGCTATGGGAATGCCGCCGAAGACGGCCACCAGACCAAGCGTCTGGCCGAAATTCCCTCCGGCCATGTCGCCGGTGAGAAACTGCAAACCGACCCACGCCGTGCAAAGGCCAGACAGGATGGCGATCAGGCCGCCGATCGCCATCAGGGCCGCGCCGAAGAAGCGCAGGACGGCCGCGCCGACCGCCGTGGACCGATCAGGTTCACTCATCTCACCCGCCCCCTCGCCAGCGCCGCCGCCCCCGCCGCGCCGGGCCGGTAGAAGGTGTTGTAGGTGTCGAAGGGGATGATGCGGCCGTCCGGCTCCACGAAGTGGACGCAGGAGCGCTTCACCGTGCCGAGGTCGAAGTTGAAGCGGTCCAGGAACTGGGAGACCACCACGCGGAAGGTGTGCTCGTAGCCGAGGTCCTGCGGCACGGCGGCCTCGGGCAGGCAGCAGAGCAGGGCCGCGAGCTTGTCCGAGGTATCGCCCTGGGCGGTCGAGAGCGAGAGGAGCTCGAACACGCGCTGCTGCAATTCGGGATAGGCCTCGAAGGTGACGGTGTTGGGGACGGCGGCCACGAACAGCTCGCGCGGCATCATGGCGGTGACCGGCATGACCTCCGTCCCGTTCCTCAGGCCGTATCCGATGCAGATCTGGTCCGGATTGCAGGGCAGGGGGATCAGGTCCTCCAGGGCGAAGACCCCGGCCTCGGCGATCCTGCGGCGGATCTCGGTCAGGACGATGCGGTGGTCCTTGGGCTCGAAGCCGTCGTTGCGGCCCGCGTCCTGGATCGGCTGGAACGTCACGCCCCGCACGCAGCGCCACTGCAGGGCGAAGCGGACGATCTCCGGGATCTCGTCGTCGTTCAGCCCCTTTTTGCACGTGACGACCAGGGTGGTGGAGACGCCTCCCCGCTCCAGCGCCTCCAGGGCCTCGATGCGCACGCGGGTCAGATCGGCGCCGCGCAGGGCCATCAGGGCGTCGCGGCGCAGGGAATCGAACTGCAGATAGACCTCGAAGCCCGGCATGTAGTCGGCCAGGCGCTCGGCGAAGCCCGGCTCGCGGGCGATGCGCAGGCCGTTGGTGTTGATCATCAGGTGGCGGATCGGCCGGGCGCGCGCCGCGTCCAGGATCTCGAAGAACTGCGGGTGGATGGTGGGCTCGCCCCCCGACAGCTGCACCAGGTCCGGCTCGCCCTCGGCGGCGACGATCACGTCCAGCATGCGCTCGATCTCGGCCAGGGGGCGGTGGCCTGTGCGGGCGGTGGAGCTGTCGGCGAAACAGACCGGGCAGGAGAGGTTGCAGGCCTCGTTGACCTCGATGATGGCCAGGCACGAGTGCTGCTCGTGGTCGGGACAGAGGCCGCAGTCGTAGGGGCAGCCGTGCTCGGTGCGGGTGTGGACGTCGAGCGGCCGGTCGCCGGGCTTCAGCCAGTCGCGCTGGCTCTTCCAGTAGGCCACGTCGTCGGCGATCAGGGTCTTCTGCACCCCGTGGTCGCGGCAGCGCTTGAGGTAGAAGACCTTGCCGTTCTCGGCGATGACCTTGGCCGGGACCAGCTCCAGGCAGGTCTCGCACAGGCTCGTGGTCTGGCCGAGGAAGAGGTAGGGCGCGACCTTGCGGGCCTCAGGCTCCGGCCCGCTGCCTGGACCGGTCACGGGCGAAGCAGAACCATCCATAACCTGCGAGCCCCACCCCGATCAGGTGGAAGAGGTTAAACGGTCCCATAACCGCAGGATAGGGCTTGAGGAACTCCCACACGAAGCGCTGGGCCCCGTACCAGAGGCACAGGGCGTAGAAGGCGCGGCGCATGGCCCAGGGCGCGCGCTTGGCCAGGGCGGCGAGGTAGACTGCCAGGAACAGGGCCATGGCGAGGGACTCATAGACCTGCACCGGATGGCGCGGGACGCCGTCCCCGAGATCGACGCCCCAGGGCAGGGTGGTGGGCGTCCCGTAGGTGCGGTCGGCGAGGCCCGCGAACAGGCAGCCCCAGCGGCCGACGACGACGCCGAGGGCGAAGGGGCCGACGAAGACCCCGCCTGTGGAGCCCTTCACGCCCCTGATCGCCTTGTAGATCTCCACCCCGGCGATGGCGCCCGCCAGCGCCCCGACGACGCTGTGGGAGAGGGCGGGGGCCGGGCCCTGCAGGGTGTTGAGCGACCCCGCCAGCCAGGCCGCCGTCGCCGCCCCGATCGCCAGGGCGGCGAAGTAGCCCGGCCCCACCTTCACGGCCAGCCGCTCGGTCGCCCCCTGCAACCGCCAGCGGAACAGCCCCCAGCCGAGGGCCATGCCGCACCCCCAGGCGAAAAGGTCGAAGAGCGTGTGGGCCCAGGGCGCGGTGGGGACGTGGATCAAGCCTGCGCCGCTCCTGGCTGCGCCACCCAGACCCAGGTCCGCCGCACTTTGACCCCGTCATGGCCGGTGTAGTCGCGGCTCTCGTCGCGGCGCAGGGCCAGCCGCTGCATCACGGCCTGGGACCGCAGGTTGTCGGGGGCCGTATAGGCCAGGACCTCCGTCAGGCCGCAGCGTCCGAAGGCGTCGTCCAGGGCGGCGCGGGCGGCCTCCGTCGCATAGCCCTGTCCCCAGGCGGACTGCGCCAGCCGCCAGCCGATGTCGACGTGAGGGCCGAGGGTGTGGTCGGGACGGCTGGGCATATTGCCGACGTAGCCGACGACCTCACCGGCGAGGGTCTCGACCAGCCAGCGGCCGTAGCCATGCCCGTCGAAGGCGGCGCGATAGCGATCGAACTTCTGGTCGCACATATCGCGGGGCAGCGAGCCGCCGTAATCCCACATCACGGCAGGATCGGCGTGCAGGGCGGCGAAGGCGTCCCGGTCGGCTTCCAGCCAGGGGCGGAGCACGAGGCGCGGCGTCTCGATCCTCATTGCTTCTCGTTCCCGCCTTCGCGCGTGAAGCGCCGCAGCCTATATCCAGAGCATGTCCGACGAGTCCGTCATAGCCGGGACGCCCGCCCTCATCGGGGCGGCCCTGATCGCCGACGAGGTGAAGCGCCTGCCCGACAAGCCGGGGGTGTACCGGATGATCGGCGAGGACGCGGAAGTGCTCTACGTCGGCAAGGCCCGCAGCCTGAAGAAGCGGGTGGTGCAGTACGCGCAGGGGCGCTTCCACACCAACCGCATCGGCCTGATGGTCAGCCTGACCCGGTCGATGGAGTTCATCACCACCAAGACCGACGCCGACGCCCTGCTGCTGGAATCCAACCTGATCAAGCGGCTGAAGCCCCGCTTCAACGTGGTGCTGCGCGACGACAAGAGCTTCCCGGAAATCCTGCTTCGCCGAAACCACGCGCTGCCGCAGATCCTGAAGCACCGGGGCCAGCACACGATTCCGGGGGACTACTTCGGCCCCTTCGCTTCGGCCTGGGCGGTGAACCGGACGCTGAACACCCTGCAGAAGGCCTTCCTGCTGCGGTCCTGCTCGGACAGCGTGTTCGACAGCCGCACCCGCCCCTGCATGCTGCACCAGATCCGCCGCTGCTCGGCGCCGTGCGTCGACCTGATCACGCCGGAGGGCTACGCCGAGCTGGTGGGGGAGGCGCACGACTTCCTGACCGGCAAGAGCCAGGCGGTGCGCGACCGCCTGTCCCGCGAGATGCAGACCGCCTCCGACGAGCTGGAGTTCGAGACCGCCGCCCGCATCCGCGACCGCATCCGGGCGCTGGCCTCCATCACCGGCGAGCAGGGCATCAACCCCGAGACCGTGGACGAGGCGGACGTCTTCGCCCTGCACTCGGAGGGCGGCCAGGCCTGCGTGCAGGTGTTCTTCTTCCGGGCTGGGCAGAACTGGGGCAACCGCGCCTACTTCCCGCGGGTGGACCGCTCCGACGAGGACCCGGACATCCTCGACGCCTTCCTCGGCCAGTTCTACGAGGACAAGCCGATCCCGCGCCTGATGCTGCTGAGCCATGCGGTTCCCAACGCCGAGCTGCTGGCCGAGGCATTCTCCATCAAGGCGGGCCGCAAGGCGGAGCTCGCCGTGCCCCGCCGGGGCGAGAAGCGCCAGCTCGTTGACCACGCCCTGACCAACGCCCGCGAGGCCTTAGGCAGGCGCATGGCCGAGGGCTCGGCCCAGGCGAAACTGCTGGCGGGAGTGTGCGAGGTGTTCGGCCTGGAGGGCGCCCCCGAACGGATCGAGGTCTACGACAACTCCCACATCATGGGCACCAACGCCGTCGGCGGCATGATCGTGGCGGGACCGGAAGGCTTCCAGAAGAACCAGTATCGAAAGTTCAACATCAAGGGCACGGACATCACCCCGGGGGATGACTTCGGCATGATGCGCCAGGTCCTGGCTCGCCGCTTCGGACGGCTGGTCAAGGAGGAGGAGGAGGGCGAGACGCCGCCCCGCCCCGACCTTGTTTTGATCGACGGCGGCGCCGGCCAGCTCGCCGCCGCCCGCGAGGCCATGATCAACCTCGGCCTGCACGACATCGTGGTGGCCGGGATCGCCAAGGGCCCGGACCGGGACGCGGGGCGCGAGCACTTCTTCATCCCCGGCCGCGCGCCCTTCATGCTCGAGCCGCGCGACCCGGTGCTCTACTACCTGCAGCGGTTGCGCGACGAGGCGCACCGCTTCGCCATCGGCAGCCACCGCGTCCGCCGCAAGATGGACATGACCAAGAACCCGCTCGACGAGATCGAGGGGGTGGGGCCGGGCCGCAAGCGGGCCCTGCTGCACGCCTTCGGCTCCGCGCGGGGTGTCTCCAGAGCCACGGTGGAGGACCTGCTGACGGTGGACGGGGTCAGCCAGGCCCTCGCCGAGCGCATCCACGGCTTCTTCCGCAAGAGCTGACGGGCGTCAGGTTTCGACCACCCGCGTCCCGACCGGGGCGAGGGCGGTCAGGGCCAGCTTCAGGTGCTGAATCCCGAAGGGGATGCCGATGATGGTCACGAACAGGGCCAGCGCCAGGACGATGTGGTGCAGCGCCAGCCACCAGCCGGCGAAGACGAACCAGATCACGTTGAAGATCAGGTCGAGCATCCCGCTCGGGCGCTCGCCGGTCAGCGCGCCCTTGGCGACCAGGGTTCGGCCGAACGGGGCGGCGGAGAAGCCGGCGATGCGGAAGGCGGCGGCCGTCCACGGCAGGCCGACGATGGTGATCGCCAGGATCGCCCCGGCCAGCAGCCAGGCCAGCAGCGAGATCCAGCCGCCCAGCACGAACCACAGGATGTTGAGGATCAGCCGCAGCATTCTAAAGCCCCAGGTCCGACAGGCCGGGATGATCCTCCGGCCGGGGCCCCAGGGGCCAGCGGAATTTGCGGTCTGCCTCGGTGATCGGGACGTCGTTGATGCTGGCTTCGCGGCGGCGCATCAGCCCGGCCTCGTCGAACGCCCATTGCTCGTTGCCGTGGCTGCGGAACCAGTTCCCGGCGCCGTCATGCCATTCGTAGGCGAAGCGGGCGGCGATGTGGGCGCCGTCGAAGGCCCAGACCTCCTTGATCAGGCGGTACTCGTGCTCGGTCGCCCATTTGCGGGTCAGGAACGCGATGATGGCGGCGTGGCCTTCGAGGAATTCCGAGCGGTTGCGCCAGCGGCTGTCCGCGGTATAGGCGCCCGCCACCTTCTCGGCGTCGCGGGTGTTCCAGGCGTTCTCGGCCATGCGCGCCTTCTGGGCGGCGGTCTCACGGGTGAAGGGCGGCATGGGCGGACGCATGGGCGGCCTCGATGGCTGAAGGACGAGCGGCTGACACGGTATAGGGCCGGCTTCGGCGGGTGAAACTCGCGTTTCGGCCTGGGTGAGCCTAAATAGCGCCCCATGCCCCTCGACACCGCCATCGATGCACTTGACGCCAGCAAGGTCGCCGTCGGCCTGCCCGTCGGCGCGCGCGTGGTCGCGGCCATGTCGGGCGGGGTGGATTCCACCGTCACCGCGGCCCTGCTCAAGCGCGCCGGCTACGAGGTGGTCGGCGTCACCCTGCAGCTCTACGACCACGGCAAGGCGGCCAAGAAGGCGGGCGCCTGCTGCGCCGGCCAGGACATCCGCGACGCCCGCGCGGCGGCCGAAGCCATTGGCGCGCCCCACTATGTGCTCGACTACGAAAGCCGCTTTCGCCAGGAGGTGATCGAGGATTTCGCCGACGCCTACCTGCGCGGCGAGACGCCGATCCCCTGCATCCGCTGCAACCAGACGGTCAAGTTCCGCGACCTGCTGGACGTCGCCCGTGAACTCGGCGCCGAAGCCCTGGCGACCGGCCACTACGTCCGCCGCGAGGTGGGCCCGAACGGTCCCGAGCTGCACCGGGCCGCCGACCCGTCGCGCGACCAGAGCTACTTCCTGTTCGCCACCACCCGCGAGCAGCTGGCCTATCTGCGCTTCCCCCTGGGCGGCCTGCCCAAGAGCGAGGTGCGGGGCGTCGCCGCCGACCTTGGTCTCGCGGTGGCCGACAAGCCGGACAGCCAGGACATCTGCTTCGTCCCCGAGGGCAAGTACTCGACCCTGATCGACAAGCTGCGCCCCGATGCGGCGGGGGCGGGCGAGATCGTGCACCTGGACGGCCGGGTGCTGGGGACCCACCCCGGCGTGACCCGCTTCACCGTCGGCCAGCGCCGGGGGCTGAACGTCGCCGTGGGCGATCCCCTGTTCGTGGTCCGGATCGAGCCCGAGGCCAGGCGCGTCATCGTGGGGCCGCGCGAGGCCCTGCTGACCCGCTCCCTGACGCTGAAGGAAACCAACTGGCTCGGCGACCAGCCGACCATCGAGGACGCCGCGGCGATGGGCCTGCCCGCCCTGGCCCGCGTCCGCTCGACCCGCGATCCGGTCCCCGTCCGACTGGCGATGCTGGACGGCGTCCCCGCCGTCGTGTTCGACGCGCCGGAGGAAGGCGTCTCCCCCGGCCAGGCCTGCGTGCTCTACGCCGCCGACCGCCCCAGCCGCGTCCTCGGCGGTGGTTTCATCGCGGGCACGACGGCGGTGGCTTCGACCCTGGACCAATAGACGGAAGGGGATAGGCTCCCGACCAGGCGGCCCCAGAGCCGCAAGTGTCGGAGGCTGCCCGTGGATCTCGTCATTTCCGATCTGATCGACCGCTATGAAGGCGGGAAGCTGTCCCGGCGCGACCTGGTGGCCGGGCTCTCTGCGCTGGCCGCCGTCGGTGGCGGCGCCGCCTCGGCCTTCGCCCAGCCCGCCGCCCCGCCGCCCCTGGTGGCCACGGGGATCGACCACGCCTCGGTGCTGGCAAGCGACCTGAAGCGCTCGACGGACTTCTATACCCGGGTCTTCGGCCTCCGGGTCATCGGCGAGGACACGGCGAACAAGATCGTTCGCCTGGGCAAGCAACCCGCGCCCGGCGCGCCGCCCCCCGCCCGCCCCGGCGTCGGTCCCGTGCTTGTCTCGCTGCGCCAACAGCAGCCCTACGGCACGGTCGACCACTGGTGCCTGAAGGTGGAGAACTTCAACGCCCAGGCCATGACGCCGACACTGCAGGCCCACGGCCTGACCCCCGCCCAGAACACCGAATACGGCTTCTACGTGCGCGACCCGGACGGGGTCGTGGTGCAGATGTTCTGAGCGGGAAGGCTTCGCGTCACTTGCGCGGATCGGTCTCCCCGAGTTCCGGATAGTACAGGCCCTTGTTGGACAGGCGCTCGTTGAAGATGCGGCGCTCCTGGAAGTACCAGCGGCCGTTCAGCCTCACGTACTTGTCCTCGTAGTGGCCGAACTCGGCGGTCTTGAAGCTCTTGTCGGGGGTCTGGTTGGAAAAGCCCAGCCACATGCCGACGTCGTGGGCGGTGTTGGGCCCGGTGAAGTCGATCCGCTGGCTGCCCAGGGTGTGGATGAAGCGCGGCCGCTCGGTGGCGTCCTTGGGCAGCTTCTGCCGGCCGGTGCCGAAGCTGGCGAGGTTCTTGTGGATCGCCTCGCGGCCGTGCTCGACCCCGCCGATCCAGTACATGTCCGCATTGGGGGCGAAGACCCCCGCATAGGTGTCGAGGTCGCCGGCGTCGAGGGCGACCAGGTAGGTGCCCATCAGGTTCTGGATCGCGACGTAGTCGTCGGCGCGGCCCTTGGGGATCACGGGCGAGAACGGGCTGGCCGCGGCCGGCTGCACTTTCTTGACCCAGTCGGTGGCGCCGGGCGCGCCGATCTGGGCGGCGGCCGGAATGGCGATGGCGGCGGCGCAGGCCAGCATGGCCAGATATCCCTTCTGCATTCTTGTCCTCCCTTGTTCCGGCATGCGCCGTGATTGCCGCCAACCTAGCACCGTTAATGGCGGGGGCGACGCGGTTGCGGGGAGCTTGCGGAAAATGCTGCAAGGCCCGCGGCCCTGATCTAGCTTCGCTCCAGCAGGCCTTTAGAGCCGCGTTCCGGAGGCCAGTCCCATGCCCGTCCACGCCGACCTGCAGCCCTTTCTGGAGGAGATGAAGGGCGGTCCGCCGCTGAGCCAGATCCCGATCGAGCTGCTGCGCGACGGCTCGCGCCTGCCCCGCGCGGAGGGCGCCGAGATGGCCGAGGTGACGGACCGCGTCCTGGCCGGCGTTCCGGTGCGCATCTATCGGCCGCGGGCGGGGGCGGTCCTGCCGGTGCTGGTCTATTTCCACGGCGGCGGCTTCGTGGTCGGCGATCTCGACACCCATGACGGCGGCTGCCGCAACCTGGCCGCCGGGGCCGACTGCCTCGTGGTGGCGGTGCATTATCGCCTCGCGCCCGAGCACCGCTTCCCCGCCGCCACCGACGACTGCACCGCCGTGGCGCGCTGGGTCCTCCAGCATGCCGGCGAGATCGGCGGCGATCCTGGCCGCGTGGCCGTCGGCGGCGACAGCGCGGGCGGCAACCTCGCGGCCGTGGCGGCCCTGCGGCTACGCGACGAGGGGGCGGCCCCGCTCGCGGGCCAGCTCCTGGTCTATCCGATGAGCCACATGGCGAGCCCCGTCGAGGGCTCCATGGTCTCCAACGGCGACGGCTATTTCCTGCGCACGCCGGACATCACCTGGTTCGAGACCACCTATCTCGGCGATGGGGCCGACGCCGCCCATCCGCACGCCTCGCCGCTCCTGGCCAAGGACCACGGCCGCCTGCCGCCGGCGCTCGTCATCACCGCCGAGTTCGACCCTCTCTACGACCAGGGCGCGCGCTACCACGCCAAGCTGACGGATGCGGGGGTCGCCTCCACCCACAGCGACTACAAGGGCGCCATCCACGGCTTCTTCGGCATGGACAGCGAGCCCAGCCGCCGCGCCGTGGCGGAGGCGAGCGCGTGGTTGAAGCGAGTTTTTGCGACCTGATTCAAACCAACCCGCTCACCCCGGCGAAGGCCGGGGCCCAGGCCTTTTCTGAAACCCGCTCGCCTTACGATAAAAAACCTGGGTCCCGGCCTTCGCCGGGATGAGCGGATTTTGGTTCAGCTCATCGGCTCAGGCTTGGGCATGGGGTCGTTGGGCAGGGGGATGAAGTCCTGGTTGTCGTCCGGCGGCAGGGAAAAGCGGCCGGCGGCCCAGTCGGCCTTGGCCTGCTCCAGCCGGTCCACGCTGGACGAGACCAGGTTCCACCAGATGTAGCGCTGGCCGATGGGATCGCCGCCCAGCAGCATCACCGTCGCCTGGGTGATCGCCTTCACCGTCGGGCGGGGGCCGGGCGCGAACACCGCCATCTGGCCCTCGTTGATGATCTGGCCGTCGATCTCGACCTGACCGTGGGCGACGAAGGCGGCGGCCTCGGCATAGTCGGCCGGCGGGCTGGCGACCGTTCCCGGCTGCAGCTCCCAGTGGACGTAGAACAGGGGCGAGTGGGTCTTCACCGTGGCCGTCGCGCCGTAGGCCGAGCCCGCCACCAGCCGGGCCCACAGGCCGCCGCTCTCATAGGTCGGCAGGTCCTCTTCCTCGTGGTGCCAGAAGCCGGGATCGATCTCCTCCTCCTCGCGGGGCAGGGCGACCCAGGCCTGCATGCCGTGCATCGCCTGGCCGGTGGCGCGCAGCGAGGGCTCGGTGCGCTCGGAGTGGACGATGCCCTTGCCGGCGGTCATCCAGTTCACCTCGCCGGGCTTGATGGTCTGGGTGTAGCCGAGGTTGTCCCGGTGCAGGATCTCGCCCTCGAACAGGTAGGTGAGGGTGGAGAGGCCGATGTGCGGGTGGGGCCGCACGTCGATGCCGCCGCCGGGCTCGAAACGCGCCGGGCCGACATGGTCCAGGAAGATGAAGGGCCCGACCATCCGCCGGCTCGGGAAGGGCAGCACCCGCCCCACCTCGAAGCCGCCCAGGTCCCTGCGGCGGGAATCGATCACACGCTCGATCACGGAGGTCTCCTCGCATCCAATCCGGCAGCTGGGCCGTTATGGCCCCGGCGCGCGGCGAGGGGAACCGCGAGGTCGCCTCGATTAGAGCTTGCGGCCCCCGCGCCGGCCCGGTGAACTGAGGACGTGGCGGATTTCGATTTCGATGCGGTTGTTGTGGGCGCAGGCGCGGTGGGCCTGGCGACCGCCTACGCCCTGACCGGGCGGGGGCTGTCCACCGTGGTGGTGGAGGGGCGCGGCCACATCGGCGAGGGCGTCTCCTCGCGCAATTCCGAGGTCATCCACGGCGGGCTCTACTATGTCACCGGGTCCTTGAAGGCGCGGCTCTGCGTCCAGGGCCGGCGGATGCTCTACGCCTTCCTGGAAAAGCACCACGTCCCCTTCGACCGCTGCGGCAAGCTGATCGTGGCGACCGACGAGAGCGAGGTGGCCCACGTCGAGGCCATAGCGGAGCAGGGCCGGATCAACGGGGTGGAGGGGCTGCGGCGCCTGACCGCCGCCGAGGCCAAGGCGATGGAGCCCGAGCTGCGCTGTGTGGAGGCGGTGCTGTCGCCCGAGAGCGGGGTGTTCGACAGCCACGGCTATATGCTGGCTCTTCAGGGAGAGATCGAGGCCCACGGCGGCGCGGTCGCCCTGTCCTCGCCCTTCGAGACCGCCAAGCCGCTCCCCGGGGGCGGATTCGAAATTCGCACCGGCGGCGTGGACCCCGCGGTCCTGACCACCCGCCTCCTGGTCACGGCGGCGGGGCTCGGCGCGCAGGAGGCCGCGGCGGCCATCGAGGGCTATCCGAAGGCGCAGATTCCCCGCCGCTGGCTCGGCAAGGGCAACTACTTCCTGCTGACGGAGAAGGCGCCGTTCAAACGCCTGGTCTATCCGCCGCCGATCCACGGGGCGCTGGGGACGCACTACCGGCGGGACCTCGGCGGCCAGGCGCGGTTCGGTCCGGACCTGCAGTATGTGGAGGAGGTCGACTATACGGTCGATCCCAGCCGGGCGGCCGGCTTCTACCAGTACATCCGCCACTTCTTCCCTGGCTTGAAGGACGGGACGCTCGCGCCCGACTACGCCGGCATCCGGCCGAAGATCCACGGGCCCGACGAGCCGCAGCCGGACTTCCGCATCGACGGGCCGCAGGCGCATGGAATCGCCGGGCTGGTCACGATGTTCGGCATCGAGAGCCCGGGGCTCACGTCATCCCTGGCGATTGGCGAAGAGGTGGCGACCCTGCTAGGGGTCGCGGACGCGCCTCAGGAATAGGCGGTCTGCGCCGGAGCGATCCAGACGGCGGCGAGAATGACGGCGAGGGTCATCAGCGAAATCAGAAGAGCGGCTGCTTTCATGGTCCCGGTCAGGTGGGCAAGCCGGTTCTGGGTTGCAAGGATCACTCATACAGACAAACCCAGAACGAACCCTTAAGGCCAAGCTTGTGGCTTCGCGGCCACGCTCCCGTCAGCCGGGCAGGCGCACCACGGCCCTGAGGCCGCCCAGGGGACTCTTGTCCAGGGTCACGTCCCCGCCGTGGCCGCGCGCGACGTCGCGGGCGATGGCCAGCCCCAGGCCCACCCCCTTCAGGTTCTGGTTGCGGGACTCGTCCAGGCGCGAGAACGGCTTGAACGCCTCCTCGTAGCGGTCGGGGGGGATGCCCGGTCCGTCGTCGTCGATCAGGATCTCCACCCCGCCATTTGCGCCGACCCGGGCGAAGACGGTGACGTGCTCGCCGTGCACGGCCGCGTTCATGACCAGGTTCGACAGGGCCCGCTTGAAGGCGTTGGGCCGGACCGAGGCGGCCAGCGACGGGTCCGCCGTCACATGCACTTGAGCCCCCGCGCGCTCCGCGCCTTCGCTGACCTCGTCGATCAGGCCGCGCAGCCCCACCCATTCCACCGCCTCGCCGCCCTGGCCGCGGGCGAAGGCGAGGTACTCGTCGATCATGTGCTCCATCTCGTCGAGGTCGCGCTTCATGGCGGCGACCTGGCGGGAGGGCTTGGAGAGGGCGAGCTCCAGCTTCAGCCGGGTGAGCGGGGTGCGCAGGTCATGGCTGACCGAGGCCAGCAGGGCCGTGCGCTGGTCGATGTGGCGCTGAATCCGCTCCTTCATGGCGATGAAGGCGGTCGCCGCCTGGCGCACCTCGCGGGCGCCGTGGGGCTTGAAGGTGGGCGCCTCCACTCCGCGGCCGAAGGCGTCCGCCGCCTCGGCCAGGCGCTCGATGGCCCGCACCTGGTTGCGGATGAAGAGCAGGGCGATGGTGGTCAAGAGCAGGGTCGCGCCGGTCAGCCAGATGACGAAGGTGTAGCCCCTGGCCGGGAAGGCCCGGTCGCGCGGGGCGATGATGCGGAACACCCCGTCGCTCGCCTTGACCCGGATGTCGACGTAGGCGGGGTAGCGGGTGGTGTCGACCCAGTAGTCGGTCTCCAGCCGGTCGCCGAGGGCCTGGCGCAGGGCGTCGTCGAACTGGGGCAGGAGGGAATCCCGGCGCCCGACCGGCATGTCGGCGCCCGGTTGCAGCACGATGGAGAGGGACTGGGTGCGCTCGGCCCGCTCGGCGATCTGGGCCAGGGTCACCGGCGTCGGGCTCGCCTCATAGGACGCCAGGTCCCAGGCCACGTCGCTGGCCAGGCCTTCCGAGAGCTGGCGGGTCACCGTCTGCCAATGGGCCTCGAAGAAGGCCCAGGTGACGGCGCCCTGCATCAGCACCACCGGCAGGACGATGATCAGGATCGAGCGGCCGAGCAGCCTCTGCGGCAGGTACCGCTTTAAAAGCCGCGGCCACAGCCGCCGGGGAATGCGCCAGAACTTCGCCATCAGTCGGGCGCCAGCATGTAGCCGACCCCCCGGATGGTGCGCAGGTACCGGGGATTGCGCGGGTCCGCCTCGATCTTGCGGCGCAGGCGCGTGACCTGGACGTCCACGGCCCGGCCGGTGGGATCGGCGGTGTCGCGAGCGAGCTCGGTGCGGTCGATGGGGGTGTGGGCGTTCTGGGCCAGGCGGGTCAGCAGCAGGGCCTCGCTCTCGGTCAGGCGCACCGGGGCGCCGTCGCGGGAAAGCTCGCCCCGCTCGATGTCGAAGGCGTGGTGGCCGAGGCCGACGATCTGCTGAGCCGCCGGGCGGGCCCCGGCGCGGCGCAGGATCGCCTCGATGCGCAGGACCAGTTCGCGGGGCTCGAAGGGCTTGGAGAGGTAGTCGTCGGCCCCCGCCGTCAGGCCGGCGATGCGGTCGTCGGCGTGGCCCCGCGCGGTCAGCAGCAGCACGGGGGCGGCGCGGTGCTCGCGGATCCAGCGGGTAAGGGACAGGCCGTCCTCGCCGGGCATCATCACGTCCACCACCATCAGGTCGAAATCGAGCAGCTCCAGCAGGCGCCGGGCCGCGGCGGCGTCGGCGGCGGTGGTCACCCGGAACCCTTCGCGGGAGAGGAACTGCTTGAGGAGGTCGCGGATGCGGTCGTCGTCATCTACCACGAGGAGGTGGCGGCCCGGGGCGGCGTTGGGGCGGGCGGTCACGGGCGGTCCTCCCGGGCGCCCCGGCTGCGGGGACCCGCCAGCGCGGCGAGGATGCGCCGGGCTCCAGGGACGGCGTCCAGCCCGCCGGTGCGGTAGGCGCGGGCGAGGTGCATGCGCAGGCGCTCGGAGACGCGGGCCTCGAAGGCGGCGCCCGCCTCGGTGAGGGCGGCGGGGCGGCGGCGGGCGTCCTCGTCCCCGGCGGCCTTGGCGACGTAGCCGGCGCGCTCCAGGTCGCCGAGGGTGCGGCTCGCGCCCTGTTTGGAAAGACCGGTAAGGCGGGCCAGTTCCTGCACGCCCATGCCGGGGCGGCGCTTCAGGAGGAAGGCCGCGCGGTAGTGGCCGCGCCCCAGGCTGCCCGGCTCGGCCGCCAGCGCCGCGTCCGCCGAGGCCCAGAGGGCGGCTTCCGCCAGGAACAGCAGCTCCAGCGACGCGTCGAGCTCCTCCTCGCGCAGGATCAGCCGCGCTTCGGCGCCCAGCGGGGTGGCGGGTAGGCTCACTTCTCCCCCCCGGTTGACGCCGGCCGTCCTGCAAAGTCTAAAGACCGGCTTCCCATAGCGGTGGAATACACAAGATGGCTCTGGTTCCCTTCGACGATCGCGACGGCTGGATATGGCTGGACGGCGAGTTCACGCCCTGGCGCGAGGCGAAGGTGCACGTACTGACCCACGCCCTGCACTATGCGTCGTGCGTGTTCGAGGGCGCGCGCATGTACGAGGGCAAGATCTTCAAGCTCGAGGAGCATACGAAGCGCCTGTTCCGGTCGGCCGAGATCCTGGACTTCGAGATCCCCTATAGCGTGGAGGAGATCAACCGGGCTTGCAACGGAACCGCCGAACGCATGGGGCTGAAGAACGCCTATGTGCGCAACTTCGCCTGGCGCGGGCCGGAGCAGATGGGGGTCGCCGCCATGGAGACCAGGACCCACGTGGCGGTCGCGGTGTGGGAGTGGCCGAGCTACTTCGATCCCGAGACCAAGGCCAAGGGCATCCGCATGTGCTGGGCGCCCTACAAGCGGCCCTCGCCGGAAACCGCCCCCTCGGCGGCCAAGGCGGCGGGCCTCTATATGATTTGTACGGTCTCCAAGCACGCGGCCGAGCGCAAGGGCTACGCCGACGCCATGATGCTCGACTACCGCGGCTATCTGGCCGAGGCGACGGGCGCCAACGTCTTCTTCATCCGCGACGGGGCGATCCATACGCCCACGCCCGACTGCTTCCTCGACGGGATCACCCGCCACACGGTGATCGACCTCGCCCGCGCGCGCGGTTTCGAGGTGATCGAGCGGCACATCATGCCGGACGAGCTGCCGACCTTCTCGGAGTGCTTCATCACCGGGACGGCGGCGGAGGTGACGGCGGTGTCGGAGATCGGGGAGCATCGCTTCACCCCGGGGAACATCACCTTCTCCCTGGCCGACGACTACTCCAAGCTGGTGCGCGGCCAGCTGCAACTGAACTGAGGCGAGGGTGGGGGTCGTGACCGCGGCCCCCGCCTCCGTCGTCGTCCGCCCGTATGCCCCATCCGAAGCCGGGGTGATCCTGGCGATCTTCCGGGCGGCGGTTCGCATCGGCGCGCGGCGTGACTACAGCCAGGAACAGGTCGAGGCCTGGGCCCCCGACGAGATCGACTTCACCGGCTGGTCGGCCCGGCGGACCGGGCGTCTGACCTGGGTGGCGGAGGTCGCCGGCGAGCCCGCGGGCTTCACCGACCTGGAGCCTAACGGCCACCTCGACATGCTCTACGTCCACCCCGACCATCATCGGCGGGGCGTCGCCACGGCCCTGCTGGCGACGGCGGAGGCCTCCGCGCGGGCCAAGAAGCTGAGGCGGCTCTACACCGAGGCCAGCCTGACTGCCCGCCCGGCTTTCGAGGCCAGCGGCTATCGAGTGATCGCGGCCCAGACCGTGCAGTTCAACGGCCGCTCGTTCCGCAACTTCAGGATGGAGAAGCGGCTGGCGTGACAGCTAGGTTTTCTTGAGGCCCTTGGCCGCGGCGACGGCATATTCGGCGCCGGTCCAGAGGGTCAGGGCGGCAGCGATCCACAAGAGGGCGTGTGCGAAGACGCGGACATTGCCGCCGCCGTAGGCCGCCGAGATCATCTCGGCCGAGAGCGCCACCAGCTGGGCGGTGGTCTTCCACTTGGCGAGCTGGCTGACCGGCAAGGCCAGGCCCCGGGACGCGCCGGTCTCGCGCAGGCCCGAGACGAAGAACTCGCGGAACAGGATGATCCCCCCCGCCAGGGTCACCGTGCCGTTGGGCTCAAGGGCGACGAGGCCGAGGATGGCGCCGGCCGCGGCCATCTTGTCGGCGATCGGATCGAGCATGGCCCCCCAGGGGGACTGGGCGTCGAGCTTGCGGGCCAGCCAGCCGTCGAAATAGTCGGTGATCGCTCCGAACACGAAGGCGGCGGCGCACAGGAGCAGCAGATCGCGCCGGACCGCGAGGTCGGTGAGGTCGTCCTGGAAGGGCAGGGCGTCGGCCGCGGCGCAGAGGCCGAGGAACACCAGCACCGCGAGCACGATCCTGAGGGCGGTGAGGAGATTCGGCAGGGCCTTGAGGGTCATCATTCAGAGAAAGCCTTCGAGGCGGGCCTGCGTTCCGTGGCTAGCGGGAGAGGAGGTCCAACAATGTGGACCCATGCAGCACGGAGAAGGCCTGTGTCGAGGCCTGCAGGGCGGTCTGTGCGAGCTGCAGGCGTGAAACGGCGTCGGCCATGTCGACCTCGGTCATGTCGCCGAGGACCGCGGTCAGGGCGGTCTGGCGGTCGGTCAGGGCCTTCTGGGTGGTGGAGACCCGGTTCTGCATCACCCCGTTCTGGGCCACGGCCTGGTTCAGCCCGTCCCAGGCGGTGTCGAGGCTGGTCAGGACGCCCTGCAGGGCGGTGGTCTGGGCCGGGGTCAGGGAGCCGCTGAGGGGGCCGGAGCCGCCCGCGTGGAGCACCTGGACCGCCTTGAGGGCGTCGAACAGGGGCACGCCGAGGTCGCTGGCCAGGAAACCGGTGGTGACCACGGTGTTGTCGTCCAGCCGGCTGGAGGCGGGCAGCTGGTCGTTGGCGAAGAAGGCGGCGGTCGAGAGCGGCACGGGCAGGTCGGACAGGTTGACCGCGGTCACCGGCCGGGTGCTGCTCTGGCCGCCGGCGAAGAGGTAGCGGCCCTGGTACTCCGTGTTCATGGCGTCGACGGCCTGGGCCAGCTTGCCCTGCAAGGCGGCCATCAGCCCTTCGGTGCTGCCCGTGGCGATGGCTTCGGCGATGGCCTGGCGGGCGCCCTGGGCCGCGTCGGCGGCCTGGGTGAGCGCCCCATCCTGCACCGTCAGGGTGGAGGACAGGGCCTTGGCGTTGTCGATGTGGGTGGTCATGCGCGCGTCCAGGCTGCGCACGGCGGTCAGGGTGTCGGCGTGGGCGCCGTAGCCCTTCAGGTCGCTGGCCACCTTGCCGGTCGCCACCTGCACCTGGGCGGAGGTCTGCCGGGACTGGGCGTTCAATATGTTCAGCAGGGAGGCCTGCTGGGCGGCTTGTGTGGAAATGCGGTCCATCGGCCTATCGGCTCATCTGCAAGAGGATGTCGTACATGTCCTTGGCCGCCTGCATCAGCCGCGCGGAGGCGCTGTAGGCCTGCTGGTAGGTGGTCAGCTGGATCAGCTCCTGGTCGAGGTTGACCCCCTCGACGGTGGAGCGGCGGGTGTTGGCCTCGCTGGCGACGGCCTCGGCGCTGGTCCTGGCCTGGTCGGCGGCGGCGGCCTTGCGGGCCATGACGCCGGACAGGCCCGCCGCATAGTCGCTGAGGGTCTGGGTGGTGGCTCCCGCGTCTCCGGCGGCGCTGAACTTCACGGACGCCTGCATCACCTGGGACAGGGCGTCGGCCCCGCGGGTGTCCCCGGCGGCGAGGGACGAGGTCCCCAAGGCGGCGGTCAGGTCGAGCTTGGCGAGCGGCAGGCGGGAAGCGTCCCCGGCGATGTCGCTGCGCAGGGAGAAGGACGCTGTGCGCTTGTTGCGCGCCTGCGCGCCTATGCCGAAAAGGACGCTGGCGCTGACGCCGTTGGGGGCGCGGGTGGTGGTGTCGGTCTCGACCGCCATCGACACGCCCGAGCCCGGGTTGGAGGCGAAGGACATCTGGCCGTTGGCGTCGAGGCTGAATGAGCCGTACACGCCGATGCTGCTGCCGTTCAGGGCGTTGACGAAATCGCCGACCGTGCCGCCGACGGGGGCGGGGACCGTGACGTCGCGCAGCCAGCCGCCCTTGGCCGTGGTCAGGCGCAGGGTGATCGAGCCGGTCAGGCCGGAGAGGTCAGTCGACTTCAGCCCGGTGTCGTAGTTGGTCGGGATCGGCGAGCGCACCAGGTCGTTCAGGCCGAAGAAGGCCGAGAAGCCGCGTCCGGCCTTGGCGCTCGGGGTGGTGGGATCGTCCGCCACCGCCACGCCGTTCCCGCCCGCCCCCGAGATCGACAGGGCCCCGCTGGTGAAGCTGGCGCTGCCGAAGGCCCCGAGGCCCGCGTTCAGGGTCGCCAGGAAGGTTGCGGAGGTGAAGGCGCCGGCCGGTCCGCCGTCGACGCTCATGGTCAGGGCGGTGAAGTCGATCGCCACGCGCTTCTGGATCACCCCGGCGGCGTCGACGATGGCGACGGTGGTCGTGCCGGTGAAGCCGGAGACGGCGGTGGGCAGGTCCAGGCCCGTGGTGCGACCGTTGAGCTGGGTGGGCGGGGCACGGCCGAATAGGCGTTGGAGACGGCGTTCAGGGCGTCGGCGGCCTTGGAGGTCAGTTCGGCGAGCTGGCCCCCGAGCGCCGGCAGGTCCTTGTTCTTTAGGTCGAGCAGGCCCTTGATCTGTCCGCTGGTCAGCCGTTCGCCGAGGGACTGGGGCTGGCCCCCCGGCGGTGTGACGGTGATCTCGCCCAGGGGACCGGTGGAGTCGTAGGACAGGGTCGCGGCGCCGTTGCCGGCCAGGATCAGGCCGTCGGAGGCGCGGATCGTCACCCCGCCGGCGTCGCCCGGCCCGACCTTGACGTCCATCAGCTGCGACAGCTGGTCGATCAGCTCGCTCTGCTGGTTCTGCGAGCCCGTGGGATCGCCCTTGGAGATGAGGGTGCGCGAGATCTCCTGGTTCAGCTGGGCGATCTGCGACACGAGGTTGTTGATGGTCTGGACCCCGTCGCGGATCCGCGCATCCGCCTGGTCGTCGAGGGCGGCGAAGCCGTCGGACACCACGCGGGCCTGGTTGAAGAAGTCGGAGACCTGGGCCAGCGCCCCGGCCCGTGCGGCGTTGGTCGGGGGCAGGGAGGTCAGGGAGGCGAAGCCCGAGAACACCCGATCCAGGCTCGCGAAGAAGGATGAGTCGGTCGAGGGGTCGCCGAACAGGGCCTGGGCCTGGTCCATGATGTCGGCCACCACCCCGGCGCGGCCCGCGCCAGCCGCGGCGCCGAGGCTGGCGGACTGCAGGAAGCGGTCGGCGACCAGGCGCACCGCCTGGACCGAGACCCCGCCGGTGGCTCCATTGGACTGCAGGTCCAGGACCTTGCGGACGTAGCCCTTGGTGTCGACGTTGGCGATGTTGTCCGAAACTGTGCGCAGCCCGGTCTGGGCGGTCTGCAGGCCGGTCATAGCCGAGGCGGATATTGCGCTCAGGGTCATGGCTCAGGGCCTCCGCCGGCGGCAAACCCGGCCGGGCGCGGCGGGAACGTCGCGGCGATTTTGCCGGGCGCAGGCGCGGAATCCAACGTGGCCAGGAGCCAAGCCATTGATTTTACTGCGATCGGTCTTTGCGCGCGGAATCATCACGAGTACATACGGCGCAAGACTGGCGCCACCTGCGAAGGTCGGCAGGTTTTGGCCCCATGCGCCGCTCCGGCCCGGCAAGAACCGCCGTGACCCGGCGCCATAGGCCAGGGGGCAAAGGAGGGCGACCCTTAGCAATTACAATGGCTTGCATGGTTTAGGCGGGTTGGCCCGCAGGTTGCTTGGTTATGGTTTCGAAGAGCGCAGCAAGCGCCCCGACCTGGCCTGAAGGCCGTCCACTTCACCGGCCGGACGCATGCAAGCAGACGCCCTTATCGCCTTGATCGCGCCCCTCGCGGCGCCGCCCCAGACGGGTGCGGCGAACGCCGACGGCCTCTTCGCCCAGCTCATGGGCGGCGGGGCCGGGGTGGCCGGTCAGGCCGGCGTGGCGCTTCCCGGCGCCGGACTGTTTGGAACCGCCCCCACGGGAGGGCTCGGCCTGGCCCTGACCGCCGACGCCGCCACGGCTGCCGCGACCGCCGCCGCCGCCGCCGCCGCAACGACGACCGGGCTGCCGGCCATCGACCCCGCCCTCCTCGCCACACAAGTGAAGACGGCCGACGCCAAGGCCGCCGGCCAGACCGCCGCCGGCGTCGTCGCGCTTCCCTCCACGCAGCTGCTCGCCGAAGCCGCGACCGCGCGGTCAGCAACCGTTTCCGAGGCCAAGGCGGAAACCAAGGCCAAGACCGCCCTCGACGAGGCCGCGTCCAAGGCCGCCGCCGACCAGCCGGCGGACCCCGCCGCCCTCCTTGCCGCCATTCTGGTTCCCGCCCAGGCGGCCGCGCCGGCTCCCGACACCGCCAAGGCCGCACCCGCCGTGAATGCGCCTCCGCCGGCCCCCGCCGCCTCGCCGACACCGCCCGTTCCGACCGCCGTGCTCGCCGCCCAGGCTCAGGTTCAGGCCCAGGCCCAGGCCCAGGCCGCCGCGGCTGCGGCCGCCGCCCCCGCCCCGGACAAGGACCTTCCGGCGCCGTCCACCGCCCCGACGGCCGCGCCCGCCGTCGCCGCGCCCCTGCTCGCCGCCCTCGCCACGGCCGGCTCCAGGACCACTGTCACCGCCAAGGCCGTCCCGCTCGGCGACGTCGCGGTCAAGCCGGGCCTCGCCGCCCGCGTCTCGTCTGATGGGGCGCCGGTCGCCGCCGACGACGTCGCCATCCTGGCCCCCGCGGCCGGCGACGACGCCAAGAGTCCCGAGGAACAGGGCTTCGGCGGCGACGGAGAAAGCGCCCTCGCCGCTTCGACGGAGGCGGGAGGATCGACCTCGACCGCCGCCGACGCGGGCGTGCGCACATCCTTCTCCGCCGCTCTCGCGAACGCCCAGGCCCCGGCCGTCCGCGCCGGCCCGACCACCATCCCCGCCCTCGCCGCGCAGATGGCCCGGCAGATCGACGGGCGCGCGAGCCGCTTCGACGTCCAGCTATCCCCCGCCGGCCTCGGCCAGGTGACGGTCTCGGTGGAGATCGGCCGCCAGGGCCAGATCCGCGCCGCCTTCGCTTTCGAGAAGCCCCAGACCGCCGCCGAGCTGAAGGCCCGCTCCGGCGAGCTGCAGTCGGCCCTCGAACAGGCCGGCTTCGACCTCGCGTCTGGGGGTCTCAGCTTCGACACCGGCGCCGGCACGGACCTGGCGGGCCAGAACACCGGCGGCGGCCAGACCTTCGCCGATCGGGCGCCCGCGCCTTTCAGCCTTGAGGGCGGCCCCGCGACCATAGAGACCGCGGCCCGCGCCGCGGTCCAGGCCGACCGTTCCTACGGGCTCTCGGGCGCAAGCGCCGACAGCCTCGACATCCGCATCTGAGGAGGGCCGAACCATGAGCGTCGACATCGCCGGCTACCTCTCCAACCAGCAGCCCAGCCAGGTCGTCGCCGGCGCGAGCGGCGCCAACGGCAGCCTGGTCGCCGGCCAGAAGAACCTCGCCTCCAGCTACGAGACCTTCCTGACCCTCCTGACCACGCAGCTGAAGAACCAGGACCCGACCGCGCCGCTCGACACCAACGCCTTCACTCAGCAGCTCGTGCAGATGACGGGCGTGCAGCAGCAGCTCCTGTCCAACCAGTTGCTGCAGAGCCTGGTGAACCAGGGCCAGGGCGGCCTGACCGAGGGGGTCGGCCTGATCGGCAAGACGGTCACCGCCCAGACCCCGTCGGCAAACCTCGACGGCGGCTCGGCCAAGTGGATCTACGACCTCGACACCGCCGCCACCGCGGCGACGCTGAGCATCTCCGACGCCAACGGACGCATCGTCTGGAGCGGCGCGGCCCCGGAACGCGGCGCCGGCGAGCATGACTTCACCTGGAACGGCAAGGACACCCTGGAGATCGACTTCCTGAAGAGCGACGTCCCGAACGAGTGGTACGCGGAAATCCGCGCCGTCCCGGCGACCGACGTCCAGGTGGGGGCCCCGCTGGTCAACGGCCAGCTCGCCGTCGGCACCGTCCCCTTCACGCCCGGCGGCAAGCTGGACAAGAATTGGGTGGCGGGCCCCGGCCAGACGGCCCTGTTCGCCGACTGGGACGCCCCGGTCCTCGACTTCGCCGCCTCAGGCTCGGCCGCTCCGGCCGCCAGCGCGATCAAGTGGGACACCGCCCTCGGCATCGACGACCAGCAGATCGAAGTGCAGCTCGGCATGCTGCCGGGGGGCATCACGCAGTTCGACTCCACCTCGGTGACCCAGTCGATCCAGGCCGACGGTACGGCCTTTGGCAACCTGACCAACATCGACATCAACGACAATGGCTTCGTCACCGCCAACTTCGACAACGGCGTGTCGCGGCAGATCGCGCAGATCGCCCTGGCCACCTTCTCCAATCCTGACGGCCTGCGGGCGCAGTCCGGGAACGCCTATCGGGTGTCCCTGGACAGCGGCACCTTCAACCTGAAGCCGCCGGGCTCCGGCGGGGCAGGTATTCTGTCGCCCTCAACGCTGGAAGCCTCGACCGTGGACCTGTCCTCGGAGTTCACGGGACTTATCACCACTCAGCGGGCCTATTCGGCCTCTGCGAAAATCATCACCACAGCCGACCAGATGCTTGAGGAGCTTATAAATATTAAGCGCTAATAACAAAGGTTGACTGAAAGACAACGCGCTCGAAGACTCTAGACGCCGAGTTTGTTTCAAAAAGAGACAGAACGGTAGGGTTTTTTTTACTATCCGGATTAAGCCGCTGTTATGGCAGGCCGGCCTATCTTGCACCCATACGGTGATGAGAAGGGAGTAAAGCCATGCTTCAACAGCGCCTGAACAACAAAGGCGAACAGTACGTGATAGGGCCGACCGGCGCGCCCCTGACTCTGTCAGACCTGCCGCCCTCCAACACCCAACGTTGGGTGATCCGGCGTAAGGCCGAGGTCGTGGCGGCCGTGCGGGGGGGACTTCTGTCCCTTGACGATGCTTGCGACCGCTACAAGCTAACCAATGAGGAATTCGGCACCTGGGAAGAGGCCATCGACAAGTTCGGGATGGCCGGCCTTCGAACCACGCGGATCCAACAGTACCGGTAACCCGCGACCAGAAGTCGAGCTAACGGACGGCCGTCCCGGCAACCGCTGGGGCGGCCGTTCCACTTTCGGCGGTGGTGGTCCGCGGGTTGGCGCCCGCACCTGCTGAAGGGGGAGGTCCCTGCTGCACGGTTGGGGCGCGCGCAGCGGACGAAGCCGCTGTCGCCGCCTGCGCGGCAGGCGCGGGTCCGGCGGGAGTCGGCGGCCGCAATTGGATGACGGCGAAGAGCACCCCCGCAACCGCAATTATCAGTCCGCTCACGAATTGCTTCATGGCGACGCGGTGCAGCTCGCCCTGCATTCTGATGTCGAAATCATCGATCAGATCCGAGAAATCGTCGATGGTTTCGAACTTCTGCGGCGGCGATCCGGTCTCGATCTTGATTCCTGCAATGGCTTGGTTGAGCAAATTCGCTGAGACAAAAAATCCCTGAGCTTGGCGTATCAGTCGAATTCTCGGCAAATCCCATCTGAACAGCTGCCAAAGGGGAACCGGGGGCAAACCAAGCAGTATGAATATTATTAATTCAACGGGGACAATTTCGGAAATGTGTGTATTCGGAATCCGAAATATAACAAAGTGAGCGAAAGCGACTAATATGCCGCTGATAATATAGGATAAAAGCAAAGGAAAGGCGCTTGCGCTATTGTTCCTTTCCGACTGGCGGTGCGAGTGGAGCATGCCGGTTACGGCGTCTGCCGCCTTCAGAAAGCTTCGGCGAAGAGCGACGAGCGCCAATCGCGGCTGGGCGCCGGAGGGCGCTCGTCTGGGGAGCACGCAAACGCCCCTCCGAAGGGCGTCGGTCTTGAGGTCGTTTCCTTCAAACCACTTCACCCACTCGGAAGTCGGGAGGTGTATCGGGTGGACCTTTAGAGCTACGTCTGGGGACAGAAGTTGCTTTCGAGCTCGTTCGGGCGCCGCATGCCAGTAGTGAATGTGTCCGAGCTTTTGCTTGGCGACCATGCACACGAGCAGCGCCAACTCATCCAGATCATCGGCGAAATTGACGCTTGAATTCGACCTGAAGTTGAGTTCCAGGATAAAAAAACCGTCGGGCCGGGCAAGGATTCTGGCGTGGAGAAACTCGTCGGCGCCGGCGATGAGACTCGGGTCGGGGAGGTCGCCGCTCGCGCGCACCGCCCCGCCTTGTCCATCTGCCATTGAGCCCCCCTGGCCGACTGGCCGATTCATGCCACGGGTCCTTTTTAATCAACTTGGGAGTGCGCGCAAGCGATCTAAGCGGCTGTCAGGACGTCGCTGAGAGGGCCTAGTAGATGACTCGGCCCAGGGGGCGCAAGCGAAGCAGAGCGCGATCGTCACTTCGCGAGGATTGATCCCGACCTTGGCGATATTGCGGCCACGCCGCCTTCGTTCTAGGCGCCCTTGGCCATCGCGGCGGCGACCCGCGGTCGCCGGTTAATCTCGAATTTACCATGCGCTGGGTAAATCCTGCCTAGCAGGTTCGCACCGATCGCGGGCCTAGCCCGTAGGCGCGGACTGCGCCCTAGAAGCCTTCCAAAGGGGACAGGGCGCGTGGAGTCGTTTGTACGGGCTTTGCAGGGATTCGGCTTCGGCCGTATGGCCGCCGTGCTTGGCGCTTCGGCTGGTATAGCCGCGGTGCTGGCCGCCCTGATGCTGAAGATGGGCGGCGAGCCCAATTCGCTGCTCTACGCCAACCTCGACCTCAAGGAAGCCTCCCAGATCACCGCCGCCCTCGACCAGGCGGGGGTGAAGTACGACGCCAAGGGGGACGGCTCGACCATCATGGTCTCCCGCGACAAGGTGGCGGCGACCCGGCTGATGCTGTCGTCCAAGGGCCTGCCGACCGCGGGCTCGGTCGGCTACGAGATCTTCGACAACGCCCCGGCGCTGGGCCAGACCGACTTCGTCCAGACCCTGAACCGCCAGCGGGCGCTGGAGGGCGAGCTCGCCCGCACCATCCGCTCGATCCAGGGGGTGACCTCCGCGCGGGTGCACCTGGTCCTGCCCAAGCGCCAGCTGTTCGAGGAGGAGGTCGAGGCGCCCTCGGCCTCGATCATGGTCGCCCTGTCCAGCCGCGGCCTCGCCCCCGACCAGGTGCGGGCGATCCGCAACCTGACCGCCGGCGCGGTCCCGAGCCTGAAGCCGGAGCGCGTCACCCTGGTCGACCAGGCGGGCGAACTCCTGGCGGGCGGGGACGACGACGGCGGCGCGGGCTCGGCCTCCTCGGCCAAGCGCAACGAGGTCGAGGAGCGCATCCGCCAGACCGTCAAGGACATCGTCGAGGGCGTGGTCGGCCCGGGCAAGGCCCGGGTTCAGGTGACCGCCGACGTGGACCTCACCCGGGTCACGACCCAGGAAGAGAAGTTCGACCCCGACGGGCAGGTGGTCCGCTCGACCCAGACCAACGCCGAGAACGCCAGCGAGAACAAGCCCGGCGCCAACGGCTCGGTCTCGGCTGGCCAGAACATCCCCAACGCCCAGCCGAGCACGGGCCAGGGCCAGACCGGCTCCAACTCCGGACGCAACGAGGAGACCACCAACTACGAAATCTCCCGCACCACCCGCACCGAGGTGCAGGAGCCGGGCACGATCAAGAAGCTGTCGGTGGCGGTGGCCGTGGACGGGATCACCGCCGCCGGCGCGGCCGGCAAGCCGGGCGCCTTCACGCCGCGCTCTGCCGAGGAAGTCCGCCGCATCGAGCAGCTGGTGAAATCCGCGGTCGGCTTCGACCAGGCCCGCGGCGACCAGGTGAGCGTGGTCCCCATGCAGTTCAACCGTCCGGCCGCAGCGGCCGAGGGCGTGTCGGCGGCCTCGCCCTTCTCCTTCGACAAGAACGACATCATGCGGGTCGTGGAGTTGGTGGTGCTGCTGGCTGTCGCGATCCTGCTGCTGCTGTTCGTGATCCGCCCGATGCTGAAGGGCGGCGGGGCCGCCCCCATGGGCATGCCGGCCCTGGCCAGCGCCGCGGGCGCCCCGGCCTCGGCCCTGCAGATGATGATGCCGGGCGGGCAGCAGGCCCAGATCGGCTACGACCAGCAGGGCGGACAGGGCTTCCTCGGCGGAGCCGGGCCCAGCGAACTCGAAGGCCGGATCGACATCGCCAAGATCGAGGGCCAGGTGAAGGCCTCCTCGGTCAAGCAGGTGGCCGAGTTCGTCGAGAAGCACCCCGAGGAATCGGTCTCCATCCTCCGTAGCTGGCTCCACGAGTCCTGATGGCCACCGCGGCTCGAAAGAAGGGCGCGATCGAGGACGCCAAGCGGCTGAACGGTCCGGAGAAGGCGGCCGTGGTCCTGCTCGCCCTGGGCGAGGAGCACAAGAACATCTGGCAGGCCCTGGACGAGGACGAGATCAAGGAGATCTCCCAGGCCATGTCCGGCCTCGGCACGGTCTCGTCCAACGTGGTGGAATCCCTGCTGGTCGAGTTCGTCTCGGGCCTGTCCTCGACGGGCGCGATCATGGGCTCCTTCGAGCAGACCCAGCGCCTGCTGGGCAATTTCCTGCCGACCGACAAGGTCGACACCCTGATGGAGGAGATCCGCGGTCCGGCGGGTCGGACCATGTGGGACAAGCTCGGCAACGTGAACGAGGCCGTGCTCGCCAATTACCTGAAGAACGAATACCCCCAGACCGTCGCGGTGGTGCTGTCCAAGATCAAGGGCGAGCACGCGGCCCGGGTGCTGGCCTCCCTGCCCGAGGACTTCGCCCTCGAGTGCGTCCAGCGGATGCTGCGCATGGAGCCGGTGCAGCGCGAGATCCTCGACAAGATCGAGCAGACCCTGCGGACCGAGTTCATGTCGAACCTGGCGCGCACCTCCAAGCGCGACAGCCACGAGATGATGGCCGACATCTTCAACAACTTCGACCGCCAGACCGAGGCG
>CANJID010000042.1 GCA_947474395.1 Caulobacterales bacterium | reverse complement strand
GTCGGGGAAGCGCTCGACGATGGTGCGGGCGTAGGGGACCACGTCGTCATAGGGCGGGCCGGCGATGGTCAGCCGCTCGGGGCAGCTCACCTTGGACCAGACGTTCTCGTTCTCCTCCATGAAGCGCAGGAAGCGATGGAACTGCGGATGGTCGGTCCCGAGCTTCACGTCGGGCCGGCCCATGTGGTCCACCACCACCGTGGTCGGCAGGCTGGTGAAGAAGGGCTCCAGCTCTTCCAGGTCCGGCGCCTCGAAGTAGACGTCGATGTTCCAGCCGAGCGGCGCGACCTTGTCGGCCACCTTCTGCAGCTGCTCGCGCGGGGTGAAATCGGCCAGACGGCGCAGGAAGTTGAAGCGCACGCCGCGCACCCCCGCCTTGTCGAGGGCCTCCAGCTCCTTCTCGGTGACGTCGGGGCCGACCGAGGCGACGCCCCGGGCCAGGTCGCCCGCCGTGCCCAGCAAGTCCACCAGGGCGCGGTTGTCATGTCCGTGGCAGGTGGCCTGGACCACCACATTGCGCGTGAAGCCGAGATAGTCCCGAAGCTCGAACAGCTTGGCCTTGGGCGCGTCGCAGGGCGTGTACTTGCGCTCGGGCGCGTAAGGAAAGACGTCGCCGGGGCCGAACACGTGGCAATGCGCGTCCACCGCGCCGGCCGGGGGGCGGTAATCCGGCTTCTTCGGGCTGGCGTGGAACGGGAGGTAATCGGGGTCCATCGCTGCGGGCTCTCTTGGTTGCGCCTGCCTGTTAGGATGGAGGCGCCGGAGAGGCAAGCCGCAGCCCTGCATCCAAACGCAGGGGTCGGCGCATCTTACTCATCGAACCCACAGGCCAGGAGCCTTCGATGACCGCCCTAGTCGCCTTCCAGCAAGTCCTCGCCCAGCTGCCCGCGCTCCCTCAGGTCCCGTCCGGGATCGACGGGGTGACCGCTGTCCAGCTCGCAAGAATCCAAGCCCGTTCCAATGACTACAGCCCGTTCTCGCCGACGATCGGCGCGGCGGTGTTCTGGGTCTTCGTCGCCGCCATCTGCATCACGCCGCACGTAATCCGCTTCCTGAACCAGCGCGAGCTGCAGAAGACCATCCGCCAGGCCATGCTGAACGGTCAGACGATGGATCCCGTCGTGCTGGACAAGCTCTTGGCCAGCCAGAACATCGGTCCCAAGGGCCCGGAAGGCCTGCTGATCGGCGGCGCCGTGGTGCTGGCCGGCGGGATCGGCCTGACCATCATGTCCTACTTCATCACCCTGCAGGCCGGGCGGCCGATCTACGCCGTGGCCGGGGCCGGGATCATGGTGGCGCTGGTTGGTGTCGCCCTGCTCCTCACCGGGCGGTGGGCTATGCGGCGCAAGGCGGGCCAGTCCGGGACGGACGCCTCCGAGTGAGACCAGCCGATAGCCTGCGTCTCTCCAATGCCCCGGAAGCGCAGGTCATTGCCCTGGCGGCAGCGGGAAGCGACGAGGCCTTCGCCGAACTCGTCCGCCGCCGTCAGGGTTCTTTGCGCGCCCTGATGCGCCGCCTGTGTGGGGACGCGGCGCTCGCCGACGATCTCGCCCAGCAGGCCTTCCTCCAGGCGTGGCGGACCCTGCGCCAGCTCCGCTCCCCCGGCGCCTTCGGGGGCTGGCTGCGCCAGGTGGCGGTGCATGTCTGGCTGCGGCACGCCCGCCTGGTCCGCCCGCCCCTGGACCCGATCGAGGACCTGGACGCCGAGCCGGCGGCCGAGTCCCCCGACCCCGCCGCCCGTCTCGATCTTTCAGCCGCCCTGGCGCAGTTGAAGCCCACCCAGCGCCTCTGCATCATCCTCAACTACGTCGAAGGCCTGAGCCACGCGGAAGTCGCTGCCTCGACCGGCTGGCCTCTTGGCGCCGTGAAGTCGCATATTGCCCGCGGGACAGCGCGCCTGCGCCGCCTGCTTAGCGTGGAGGTCCTGTCATGACCGAAGAACGCGATCCGCATCTGGCCCGGCTGTTCGCCGAGGCGCCCGAGCCGCAAGCCGACGAGGCCTTCGTCGACGCTGTCCGCATGGGCATGGCGCGAGGCCGCCGCATGGACCTCGCGGGAGCCCTGGCCATGAGCGCGGCGGTCGGGCTGACCTGCGTCGCCCTCGCGGGGCCGGTGGCCCAGGCCGTCGGACAGGTGGCCGGACAGGTCGCCCCGGTGATGGCTGAGCTCTTCGACGTTCCGGGCGGCGAAATCCTCGCCGTGGCCTTCGCCGGCCTTATGGCGGTTTCCGCGATGGTGCTGAGCCGGGTCCGCGTCTAGCGCGGACCCGTCCTCACGAGACTAAGCGTGGCTGTGGCCCGCGTGGGCGTCCAGCCGCTTGGCCAGGCGCGGATAGACCTTGCGGGCGTTGCCCTCGAACACCTGGTGCAGCTGGGCCTCCGACAGGCCGCTGCCGTCGAGATAGCGCTTGGTGTCGTCGTAGAACTGGCCCGTGGTCGGATCGATGCCGCGCACCGCTCCCACCATCTCCGAGCCGAACAGGATGTTCTCGATCGGGATGACCTTGAGCAGCAGGTCGATGCCCGGCTGGTGATAGACGCAGGTGTCGAAGAAGACGTTCTTCATCACGTGCTCGCCCAGGGGCGGACGCTTCATGTCCTGGGCCAGGCCCCGGTAGCGGCCCCAGTGGTAAGGCACCGCCCCGCCGCCGTGGGGGATGATCAGCTTCAGGTCCGGGAAGTCCTTGAACAGGTCCCCCTGGATGAACTGCATGAAGGCCGTGGTGTCGGCGTTGATGTAGTGGGCGCCCGTGGCGTGGAAGCAGTCGTTGCAGGACGAGGAGACGTGCACCATCGCCGGCAGGTCGAGCTCGACCATCTTCTCGTAGAGCGGATACCAGATCGGATCGATCAGGGGCCGGCTGGTCCAGTGCCCGCCCGACGGGTCCGGGTTCAGGTTGGAGCCGATGAAGCCCATGGAAGCGCAGCGTTCCAGCTCGCGGGCGCTGTGGGCCGGCGGGGCGTTCGGCGACTGCGGCAGCTGGCAGACGCCGACGAAATTGTCGGGATAGAGGTCGACCACGCGGGCGATCAGGTCGTTGCAGATCTGCGACCACTCGATCGAGGTCGCTTCCGAGCCGATGTGGTGGGCCATGGCCGAGGCGCGGGGGGAAAAGATGGTCAGGTCCGTGCCGCGCTCGCGCTGCAGCTTCAGCTGCGCGCCCTCCAGGCTGTCGCGGATCTGGTCGTCCGAGATCTTCATGCTCTCGCGCGACGGGGTCTGGGCCGGGTCCTTCAGGGCCGCGATCTGCTGGTCGCGGAAGGTCTGCAGCGGCGCGGGGGCGGTGGTGTAGTGCCCGTGGCAATCGATGATCATGGACGCCTTATCCCCAGTCTTTTGGCCCAGTCTTTAGAGCGTTGGCGAACGGGATAGTGGGTCGCCGCCGGGTTGGCAAATGGCCGGGGCCACCTTGATCCCCCGTCCCTTCCGCTCCAGGCTGGCTCGGGTCACGGGGGGTGATCGTTCCATGCTGCGTCTTGTCCGTCAGCTCTGGTTCCAGGTGCTGGCCGCCACGGTCATCGGCATCCTCCTGGGCCATTTCCGCCCCGATCTGGGCGCGCAGATGAAGCCCTTCGGCGACGGCTTCATCGCCCTCGTGCGGATGCTGATCGCGCCGGTGATCTTCTGCACCGTGGTCCACGGCATCGCCCGCATGGACAACATGGCCCGCGTAGGCAGGGTCGCCCTGAAGGCCCTCGTCTATTTCGAGGTCGTCACCACCCTGGCCCTGGTCTTCGCCCTGACGGCGGTGAACCTGTGGAAGCCGGGCGTCGGCATGAACATCGACGCAGGCGCGATCGACGCCAGCGCCATCGCCGACTACACGGCCCAGGCCAAGGCGCAGGGCGTCGCCCCGTTCCTGCTGCACATCATCCCCACCACCTTCGCAGGCGCCTTCACCCAGCCGGACGTGCTGCAGGTGCTGTTTGTCTCGGTGCTGTTCGGCGTCGCCCTCAGCATGGCGGGGATGCGGGGTAAGCCGGTGCTGGACCTGGTGGAGTCCCTGTCGGGGGTGTTCTTCCGCATCGTCGGCTTCGTGATGTGGGCCGCGCCCCTGGGCGCCTTCGGCTCCATCGCCTTCACCGTGGGCAGGTTCGGGGCGGCCTCGCTCCTGACGCTCGGGAACCTGCTGCTGGAGTTCTACGTGGTCTCGGCCGTCTTCGTAGTGGTCGTGTTCGGCGTGATCGCCCGCCTCGTCGGCGTCAGCCTGATCAAGCTGATGGCCTATATCCGCGACGAGATCGTGGTGGTGGCCGCCACCACCTCATCGGAGACGGTCCTGCCGCGGGTGATCCAGAAAATGGAGGCCCTGGGCTGCGAGGAGTCGGTGGTCGGGCTGGTCGTCCCCACCGGCTATTCCTTCAACCTTGACGGCACCTGTCTCTATCTGGCGACAGCGGCGGTGTTCCTGGCCCAGGCGACCAACACGCCCCTCGACCTGACCCACCAGCTGGTCCTGCTGGGCGTGCTGCTGCTGACGTCGAAGGGCGCGGCGGGGGTGGCGGGGGCGGCCTTCGTGGTCCTGGCCGCGACCCTGTCATCGGTGGGGACCATCCCCATCGCCAGCATCGCCCTGGTGCTCGGGATCCACCGGCTGATGGCCGAGGCCCTGACCTTCGTGAACCTGGTCGGCAACTGCCTGGCGGTGATCGTCGTGTCGCGTTGGGAGAAGGCCGTCGATCGCCAGAAACTCCATGCGTTGATCGGGGCGGGACCGGCGCCGACGGCCTGACCGCATTTTTGGACGGTAAAGCCAGAAAACCGTCATTTATCAATCACAAAGGCCAAAATGCGGCGGTAAGTGCGACGACTTTGCAACAGCCTGTGGCCTGCGGCGGCCACGGCCCCGCAAAGCGGGCTGCGGCGCGTTGACGCCTCTGCTTAGCGGAGATAGGGCCGCACTAGCCCACCTCCCTGGGCCCAGAAGGAACATCCCGTATCGCCGCGCGCCGCACCCCTTGGCGCGCCCGCTACCCTTTTGCCAATAACTTCAGTCAGTTCCGAGGAATGTATGACCCAGGTACCGCTTATGCGTTCGCTTAAGAGCATCACGCTCTGCACCACCGCCATCGCCACCCTAGGCTTCGCCGCCCACGCCTCCGCCCAGGACGCCCCCGCCGCCGAAGAAGTCGTCGTCACCGGCTCGCGGATCATCAAGGACGGGTTCGCTCAGCCGACCCCCGTCACCGTGGTCTCCATGGAGCAGATGCAGCAGACCGCGCCGAACAGCCTGTCGGACGCCATCAACCAGCTGCCCCAGTTCAAGGCCTCCTTCGTCTCGGCCTCCACGGGCTTTCGCAACGGCGCCGGCTCGGGCGGCAACTTCGTCAACCTGCGCGGCCTGTCGCCGAAGCGCACCCTGGTGCTGCTGGACGGCAAGCGCGTGGTCCAATCGCAGGCCAACTCATCCGTCGCCGGCGCGGTCGACCTGAACACCCTGCCGCAGAACCTGGTCAAGCGCGTGGACGTGGTGACCGGCGGCGCCTCGGCGGCCTACGGCGCCGACGCCCTCTCCGGCGTCGTCAACTTCGTGCTGGATTCCAAGTTCAACGGGATCAAGGGCGAGGTCCGCTACGGCCAGTCCCAGCAGGGCGACAACCAGACCTATGACGCATCGGTCGCCATCGGCCACAGCTTCCTGGACGGGCGCGCCCATGTCCTGGCCTCGGTCGAGTACTACCGTACCTTAGGGATCAAGGACTTCACCGAGCGCTCCTGGGCCGACAACTCGACGGGGGCCCTGACCACCACCAACCCGCTGCCGCAGACCTCGACATCGACGCCCACGCGGATCGTCACCTCGAACATCCGCCCCTCCAACCTGACCTCGGGCGGCCTGATCACCGGCGGTGCCACGGCCCTGCGCGACCTCTACTTCGTCGGCGTCGGCCCGGCCGCCGCGGCCGTCCCCTATCCGATCGGCACGTTCCGCACCGCGACCACCATGGTCGGCGGCGGGGTCGAGCAGGACTACGGCCGCTACTACTCCAGCCTGCCCCCCAACCAGCGCAACAACGTGTTCCTGCGCGGCAGCTATGACCTGAACTCGAACTGGACGGTCTACGGCGAAGGCCTGTGGGGCTATTCCAAGAGCAACTACCGCGGGACCCTGGCGTCCACCGCCACCACCGGCGCCTTCACCCTGTTCTCGGACAACCCCTACCTGCCGGCGTCCGTGCGAACGGCGATGAGCGGGCCGGGCGCCACCAGCGTTGCGCTCTATAACCCCGCGACCGGGACCTTCACCGGCCCTTCCGTGAACACCATCACGGTCGGGCGCCTGGACCTGGATCTCGGCTTCAAGCGCGAGTACTCGGACTTCTCGACGCTCCGCGGCGTCTTCGGCATCGACGGCAAGTTCAACGCCGTGGGCACCGACTGGACGGTCAACGCCTACTACACCCACGGCGAGGCGCTCCATAAGACGGCCAGCTCGCGCAACCCGATCATGGCCAACCTGTTCCGGGCCGTGGACGTCGTCTCCAGCCCCGGCGGCGCGGGCCTGCCGACCGCCGGCACGCCGATCTGCCGCTCGACCACCTACCAGCCGGGCAACGGCTGCGTTCCGCTGAACATCGTCGGGACCAGCGCCGCCTCCGCCGCCGCCGTCGACTACATCCTGGGCGGCACGGTGAACGGCACCACCTACCTGCGCCAGACCCTGAAGCAGGACGTGGCCGACGCCTCGATCCACGGCGAGCCCTTCTCGACCTGGGCCGGTCCGGTCTCCGTCGGCGCCGGCGCCTCCTACCGCAAGGAATCGGTGGTGGGCGTGGCCGATCCGATCTCGGAGTCCTACCTCGGCTCCACCCCGGGCACGACCACCTACAAGCCGGGCCTCACCCCGGTGCTGGACTACAACCTTCCGGCGGCCCTTCGCGGCACGCGGCAAGGCTTCGAGGCCGGCAACCAGGGCGGCTTCGCCGGCCAGTACAACGTCAAGGAAGTGTTCGGCGAAACCCTGATCCCGCTGCTCCGGGACGGGCCGTTCGGCAAGTCCTTCGACCTGAACGGGGCCATCCGCTACGCCGACTACTCGACCTCCGGCGGCGTGCTGAACTGGAAGGTGGGCCTGACCTACCGTCCGATCGAGGACCTGCGCATCCGCACCACCCGTTCGCGGGACGTGCGGGCGGCCAACCTGGCCGACCTCTACGGCGGCGTGACGCAGAACAACCCGGCGGTGAGCGATCCCTTCCGGCGCGGGACCACGGGTTCGGCCGAGAACAACCCGAACGCCGTCACCGCGGCGCAAGGCAATCCGAACCTGCAGCCCGAGATCGGCGACACCTTCACCCTGGGGGCGGTCTATTCGCCGTCGTTCACCCCCTGGCTGCAGGGGCTCAGCCTGTCGGTCGACTACTATTCGATCATCATCACCAACGCGATCGCCTCGCCGGGCGCCGCGACCATCCTGAACCAGTGCCTGCAGGGCAACACCGCCTTCTGCGGCCTGGTCACCCGCAACCTGGATCCGGCCAGCTTCGGCGCCGGAAACACCATCGGGCCGATCACCCGGCTCGAGAACAGCCCGCAGAACATCGGCACCACCAAGAACTCCGGTGTCGACTTCGAGGCGAGCTACCGCCTGCCGCTCAGCCGCTTTGCTGAAGGCCGGGACGACACCCTGAACTTCCGCCTGCTGGCCAGCTACCTCGGCAAGAACTCGACGGTGGTGGTCGGCGGCGCCTCGGTGACCAACTCGATCGGCGTGGTCGGCGGCGGCATCGTCGGCGGCACGGGCGGAAACGCGGACTGGACCGGCTCGCTGAACGTCAACTACCAGCGCGGTCCCCTGACCATCAACTGGCAGGAGCGGTTCATCAACAAGGGCCGCATCAACGCCAACGTAGACGAGCTGGGCGCCCCCTACCCGTCCAACCTGCTGATCAACCCGAACACGACGGGCAGCGGCCAGGTCCCCAACACGATCCCGGCCTATTTCTACGCGGACCTGTCGGCGACCTATAAGTTCGGCAAGAACCAGCAGTTCGAGGGGTTCCTGACGATCAACAACCTGTTCGACAAGGACCCCCCGTCGGCCCTCGGATCGTACTTCTTCTATGGCGTGATCCCGACCAACTACACGCTCTACGACACGATCGGCCGCAACTACACCGCGGGCGTCCGCTTCAAGTTCTGACGCCAAAAGCCACTTCAGGACGAAAGGAACCGCCCCGCGCATCCAGCGCGGGGCGGTTTCGATTCCGGCGGGACCCACGGATTTGACGGCTGCGTCAGTTTTTTTCGGGCGTTTGCGATGATGGATTCATTTTTGCAACGCTAAGGAGGAAACCGCGCCTGGGCGGCGACAGGAATTGACATCCGCGCCAAACCCCAACTTACATGGGTGTAAGGTCGCCTTAAAGCGCGTCCGCCATATGGGCAGTGAGCGTCCGAGTTTGCGTACCCTGACAATCTAATTGAAACAGTTCGGCCCGGGGGGGGATCGATGATCGCCAAATCAATCAAGACATTCGCATTGTGTTCGACCGCGCTTGCGACGCTGACCTACGGGTCGTCCGCTCTCGCGCAGGATAACGCCGCCGAAGAGGTCGTGGTCACCGGCTCGCGCGTCATCACCAACGGTTTCGCCCAGCCCACTCCGGTGACCGTGGTCACCATGGAGCAGATGCAGGCGACCGCGCCGAACAGCCTGATGGACGCCATCACGCAGCTGCCGCAGTTCAAGAGCTCCTTCATCGCCCAGTCCTCCGGCTTCCTGGCCGGCGCGGGCTCGGGCGGCGCCTTCCTCAACCTGCGCGGCCTCGGCATCACCCGCAACCTGACCCTGCTGGACGGCCAGCGGGTCGTGAACGCCGGCGCGAACGGCTCGTCGGCCGGCGCGGTCGACATCAACATGATGCCCCAGCAGCTCGTGCGGCGCGTGGACGTCGTGACCGGCGGGGCCTCGGCGGCCTACGGCACGGACGCCCTCTCCGGCGTGACCAACTTCATCCTCGATTCCAAGTTCACGGGCATCAAGGGCGAACTCCGCGGCTCGATCACGTCGCGCAGCGACAATGAGCAGGAAGGCTATTCGCTCGCCATCGGCCGGCCCTTCGCCGGCGGGCGCGGCCACATCGTCGCCTCGGTCGAGTACAACAACAGCGAAGGCATCAAGGACTATACCGACCGCGCCTGGGCCCTGAAGGGCTCGGCGATCGTCACCAACGTCAACTGCCCGACGCCGCAGACCTCGCTCTCCTGCCCGACCCGTTTTCTGGCGGCGCCCCTGATGCCGGCCAACATGTCCTCCGGCGGCCTGGTCATCGGCGGCGCGACGGCGCTCAGAGGCCGGTACTTCACCGACTCGAACGTGACGGCGGCGTTCCCCTACGGGACCAACCTCACCTATGCCGCGGGCAGCCCGACGCCCACCCAGACCTCCATGATCGGCGGCGGCCTGCCGCAGGACCAGCTCCTGGGCGCCAAGTACTCCAACGTGCCGGGATCGAAGCGCGGCAACGCCTTCATGCGCGTCGGCTACGACGTGACTCCGAACTGGAACGTCTGGGCCACCGGCATGTACGGCACCAACCGGTCCGACTTCATCGGGACGCTGCATAACCCGTCCCACGACGGCAACTTCCTGCTCTTCCAGGACAACGCCTATGTCAGCCCCGCGCTCGCCGCTCAGATCGGCGGCCCCGGCGCCACGACCCAGGCCCTGGTAAACCCGGCGACCGGCCTGCTCACCGGCACCGTGACGCCCTACGTCACCGTGGGTCGCATCGGCACCGACTGGCAGCCGCTGAAGAACTTCGGCCAGAACGCCATGACGCGCTTCGCCGCCGGCGCGGACGGAAGCTTTGGACTCTTCGGCAGGGACTGGAAGCTCTCGGCCTGGTACACGCACGGCCTGTCCAAGCGGAAGACCGGCGGGACCGACGAGTTCCGCATCTCGAACCTGCTGCAATCGGTCGATGCGGTGCGCAGCCCCGGCGGCGCCGGCCTGCCGGCGGCAGGCACGCCGATCTGCCGTTCGACGATCTCCTCCCCGAACAACGCCTGCGTGCCCGTCAATATCATGGGCAACCAGCCTCTGAACGCGGCACAGGTCTTCTGGCTGGAATCGGGGACCGCCAACGGCACCTCGAACATCAGCCAGTCGCTGAAGCAGGACGCCGCCGAACTGACCGTCCGGACCGAGCTCTTCACTCTGCCCGCCGGTCCGGTGACGGTCGCCTTCGGCGTCGATTACCGCCGCGAAGCGGCTGTCGGCGTCGCTGACGCCGTCTCCGAATCCTACATTGGCGCGAGCCCGGGACCGGGCTTCGTCCCGGGCGTGACTCCGATCCTGAACTACAACCTGGCTCTGTCGGGCAGCACCGTCACCCGGGGCAGCCGCGCCGGCTGGCAGGCCATCAATCCGGGCGGCTACGGCCCGAACTCCATCAATGTGAAGGAAGTCTACGGCGAAGCCCTGATCCCGCTGGTCCACGACCATCCGTTCGCCACCTCGTGGGACCTGAACGGGGCGATCCGCTACGCCGACTACCAGTACGGCGGCGGCCAGACCAACTGGAAGGTCGGGATGGTCTACCGGTACCAGGACCTGCGGATCCGCGTCACCGAATCGCACGACATCCGGGCGCCCAACATCGCCAACCTGTTCGCCGGCGTCAGCGTCAGCAACGGCGCGGTCTCCGACCCCTTCCGCCGCGGCACCACCGGCACCAACGAAAGCAACACCAACGCGCCGACCCTCAGCTCCGGCAACCCGGACCTGAAGCCGGAAACCGGGGACACCTTCACCCTCGGCTTTGTCTACCAGCCGAGCTGGAACAAGTGGATCGACGGGTTCAGCCTGTCCTTCGACTACTACAACATCCTGGTGCGCAGCGCGATCGGCAACGGCGGCGGCCTGACCGCCTGCTTCAACGGCGAAACCTACTACTGCCAGTTCATCATCCGTAACACCGATCCCGCCACCTTCGGCGCCGGCAACACCATCGGCCCGATCACCCAGGTCTACAGCAAGCCGGTGAACACCGGCGGGACCAAGCTCACCGGTATCGACATCGAGGCAAGCTACCGCCTGCCGCTGTCCAAGATTTGGGAGGGTCGCAGGGACAGCCTGACCCTGCGCGTCCTGGCGAACGGCGTGAAGAAGAACTGCGGCATCCCCACCGGGACCGCGACGTCGATCACCTGCTCCGTCGGCACGGTCAGCGGCGGCGTCGTCGCCGGCTCGGGCGGCAACAGCGACTGGCAGGGGACCTTTAACGCCAACTACTCGAACGGGCCGCTGACCATCAACTGGCAGACCCGGTTCATCAACAAGGGCCGCCTGAACGCCAACGTCGACTTCGACGGCAACCCGTACCCGGCCAACATCCTGGTCAACCCGAACACCCAGCTCAACGGCTCGGTGCCGAACGTGGTCCCCAGCTATTTCTACAGCGACCTGACCGTGAACTATAAGTTCAGCGTGCTGGGCGGCGACCGGAACATGGAAGCCTTCCTCACCATCAACAACCTGTTCGACAAGGATCCGCCGGCTCTCGGCTCCCTGTTCTTCTACGGGGCCTATCCGACCAACATCACCCTTTACGATGCGATCGGCCGCGCCTACTCCACCGGTCTGCGCTTCCGCTTCTAAGCGACCCACGAGACCAAGATCGAGCCGCCCCCGCGCCACCGGCGCGGGGGCGGTTTCGTTTCAAGCCCCCGCATGGCAGTTAGGGCGCGGGAGGACTTCGCAATGAACAAGAAGAGTCTGGCCTGCTCGGGACTCGCCCTAGCCGCCCTAGCCGCCCTAGCCGCCCTCGTCGCCTTCGCGGCCGTTCCGGCCCTGGCGCACCACTCCTTCGCCATGTTCGACCGGGACAAGCCCATGACCCTCGAGGGCGTGGTCAAGCAATTCCAGTGGACGAACCCCCATAGCTGGATCCAGGTCAACGCACCCGGGCCGGACGGGGTGATGCGCGAGTGGAGCATCGAGGGCAATTCCACCGGCACCCTCTACCGCCAGGGCTGGAAGCCGACGAGCTTCAAGGCCGGGGACAAGGTGAGCATGCGCATCTTCCCGATGAAGGACGGCAGCGCGGGAGGCTCCTTCGTCGGGGCCAAGTTCGCCGACGGCCATGTCCTTGGCCGGATGGACTAGGCCCATGATCCGCTTCAGCTTTCTCGCCGCCGCGGCCCTTGCGGCCGCAGCCCTGCACGCCCCCGCCCAGGCGGCCCAGCCCGCAGGCCCCGCCGCCGCGGTCGATCCGTCCAAGCTCAAGGCCTTCGCCACCCTGCCCGACTGGAGCGGGGTGTGGACCCTGGCGCCGGGGGTTCCCGGCGGCTCCTTCGATCCCAGCCTGACCGTTCCCAAGGGCGGCCAGAGCGGCCTGGCGGGCGTGCGGGTCGACGCGCCCCTGACGCCGGAGTGGGCCGCCAAATACGCCGCCAACCGCGCCAAGGTCGACGCCGACCGCTTCCCCGATCCGGTCAGCTTCTGCGGCACGCCCTCGGGCTTTCCCCGGGTCCTGACCATCCCCGACGGCTACGAGTTCGTGGTCCGCCCCGAGCAGACCTGGATCCTGACCGAGAACGGCCCGAACGTGATCCGGGTCTACACCGACGGGCGCGGGCACCTGCCGCCCGACGAGATCTGGGCGACGTTCTCAGGAGACTCCATCGGCCATTGGGAGGGAGAAACCCTGGTGTTCGAGACCATCGCCATGGTCGGCGACGGCTCGACCATCCTCGACCGCACTGGCCTGACCCTCTCGGGCAAGCAGAAGGTGACGACCCGCCTGCGCAAGACCGCTCCCGACATGCTGGAATCGCAGATGACCATCGAGGATCCGGTGGCCCTGACCCGGCCCTGGACGGTGACGCGGCTCTACAAGCGCCAGCCCGTGGGCTCGCGGGTGTTCGACTACGTCTGCACCGAGAACAACCGCAACCCGATCACCGCCACCGGGCAGACCCTGACCCTGGACACCAGCGGCAATCAGATCGATCGCAAGGTCGATCCGGCGCCGGAGGGCGGGAAGGCGGCCCCCTGAACGAACTTACGCCGCCCCGGGGGAGCCGGGACGGCGCAAGGGGGAGGAAACCGGGCGGCGCTAGGCCGCCGCCCGTCGTCGAGTTCGAAGCTAGAAAGTGAACTTCAAGGTGGCGACGCCCTTCGAGCCATAGACCTTGCCGAAGCCGTGCTCGTCCGTGTCGTGGTAGCGGACGTCCAGGCCGATGTTCGGCGTGAAGGCGTAGGTCGCGCCCAGGTTCCAGGTGTTGTAGCCGGGCACCTTCTCGATGTCCTGGTGCCCGAAGGCGCCCGAGAACGTCAGCTTGTCGATGGTGTAGGCGGCGTTGCCTTCGTAGTACCAGGCGTCGCCGGTCTCACCGGTGAAGTTCGGCGAATAATAGAGGGCGGCGCCGAAGGTCATCGGCCCATAGGCCCGCGAACCCTTGCCGTAGAACTCCCAGTAGGGGACGTCCGCGAACGGCTTGGCCGGGGTGTTGATGTAGCCGTAGTAGATGGCGCCGACGTCGAAGTTGAAGCCGCCGGCCGACGGACGCCAGCCGCCGTAGACGTCCACTTCCTGCGAAGTCTTGGTGTCGCCGAAGGGGCTGAAGTCGACGTTCGAGGTCCACACGCCGCCGTAGACCGTGCCGTAGGTGACATCGAGACCACCGAAGCCCTGAATGCCCTTGTCGGTTTGGCTGACGCCGCGGAAGACGTAGTCATTGGCCACGCCGAAGTTGAACGAGAATTTGGGCCCGTTCGGGGCCTCTTCGGCCGAGGCGCCGAACGCGATCGCCGAGGCGGCGACCGTCGCGGCGAGCAGAGTGGCAATCCGGAAGTTCATTTATCTTATCCCCTTGTTGTGCGCCGCCGCCGGTGGAACTTCGCATGCCCCCCGGCGCAAGCCGCTCGCCAGTGATGGCGGGAGGCTGGGCGTCGGCCAAGGCTGCACCGTCCCACATCGGCCGGCGGAGGTAAGTTGACGCAAGATTAGGCGGCGGGCGCGCACAGCGCCTAAAATCCAGGCGCCGCATACCGGCCTGGGCGCCCATAAAGACGCCACGCACGAACCCTCCAGTTCGGTGAACGACCGGTAAACGCTCCCACGAACGCCTTTTGGAGACGTTGCGCCGCCCCCCTCGGAGGGCTAAGCCCGAACCATGAGCAGCGACGACCTCACCCAGTTGGGCCAGCCCGTGCGCGGCTTCGACCGCCCGGACGACGCGGTGCTGGAGCGCGTTCCCAACCCGCATCCGGGGACGCTTTACCTGGCCCGCTTCGCCGCGCCGGAGTTCACCTCGCTCTGCCCGGTCACCGGGCAGCCCGACTTCGCCCACCTCGTCATCGATTACGCGCCTGGCGAGTGGCTGATCGAATCGAAATCGCTGAAGCTGTTCTTAGGCTCTTTCCGCAACCACGGCGCCTTCCACGAGGACTGCACGGTGACGATCGCCAAGCGCATCGTGGCGACGGCCGAGCCCCTGTGGCTGCGCATCGGCGGCTACTGGTACCCGCGCGGGGGCATCCCCATCGACGTCTTCTACCAGACCGGCCCGGCGCCGGAGGGGCTGTGGCTCCCCGACCAGGGCGTCGCCCCCTATCGCGGCCGGGGCTGACCGCTAGAGGTAGCTGATCAAGCTCTGGACGTCCGGCCGGTCGCGCTCCTGCGGCGGCTCGGCGGGCGTGCCGAGGTGGATGAAGCCGGCCACCGCCTCGCCCTCGGCCAAGCCCAGGATGCCCCTGGCCTGCGGTTCATAGGCGTACCAGTCGGTGATCCAGTTGGCGCCGAAGCCCATGGCTCCGGCCGCCACCAGGAACAGGGTGCAGACCGCGGCGGCCGAGAGCTGCTGTTCCCAGAGGGGGATCGCGGAGGCGTCCTTCGGGCTGGAGACCACCATCACCGTAACCGGCGGCGCGGTCAGCTTGGCCAGGGTCGCGGAAGCCTTGTCGGGGTTGGGCTGACCGGGGGCGAGGGCGCGCAGGCGCTCCACCAGGGCGGCCTTGGCCTCGCCCCGCATGACCACGAAGCGCCAGGGCGCCAGCTTGCCGTGGTCGGGGACGCGGGTGGCGATGCGGATCAGGTCCTGCAGCTGGTCCGCGCTCGGGGCGGACCCCCGCAGCAAGGCCGCCGAACTTGATCGGCGCCGGGCGAGCAGCGCCAGGGTTTCATCGGAGGCGGTGATCGGACAGGCGGCGCCGAATTCCGGGGCGGACGGGAGGCTGGAGGCCATGGTGCGCTCGCGACGATGTGGGATCGAGCACCTCGCTAAAGGCTGCGAGGGGCCGGCGCAACCATGCCGGCGCCCGCCCGGCCCGCTTGAACGGCGGAGCTGCGGGGAGGATGATCGGGGCCTGGGAAACCGTAACGGCGCTCGCCCGTTCAGTTTCTCACTGTCCGTGGGCGGAGGCGCTTTTTTGAATCACGTCCTGTTGCTGGCTTTCCACGACCGCGGGTCCACCGCGTGAAGCCGCTGATCCGGCGGCTGCGTAGCGGCGCCCTTTTGAAGCGTCTGGGTCCCGGCCTGATCACCGGCGCCGCGGACGACGATCCCAGCGGCATCGCCACCTACTCCCAGGCCGGCGCCCGGTTCGGCATGGACCTGCTCTGGACCATGGTCCTGACCTTCCCGCTGATGGCCGCGATCCAGATGATCAGCGCCAGGATCGGCCGGGTCACGGGCAAGGGCCTGGCCGCCAACATGCAGCAGGTGTTCCCGCCCTGGCTGGTGACCATCCTGGTCGGGCTGCTGTTTGTGGCCAATGTCGTCAACATCGGGGCGGACCTCGCGGCGATGGGCGCGGCGGCCAAGCTCGTGTTCGGCTTCGGCCAGCACATCTTCACCATCGCCTTCGCGGTGATGTCGCTGGCCCTGCAGATTCTCGTGCCGTACCACCGCTACGTCAGGGTGCTGAAGTGGCTGACCCTGGTGTTGTTCTCCTACGTGGCCCTGGTCTTCGCGGTGAAGATCGACTGGGTGCAGGTGGCCGTCCACACGGTCGTGCCGCATGTGAAGCTCGACGGGGCGGCCATCACCATGGTGGTGGCGATCTTCGGCACGACCATCAGCCCCTACCTGTTCTTCTGGCAGGCCTCGGAGGAGGTCGAGGACGAGGAGGCCGACCCGGACGCCGGGCCGCTGCTCGAAAATCCCGAACAGGCGCCCTACGAGCTCAAGCGCATCCGCCTCGACACCTATGTGGGCATGGGCTTCTCCAATCTGATCGCCTTCTTCGTGATCCTCACCACGGCGGTGACCCTCAACGCCGCGGGAATCACGGACATCCAGACCTCCGGCCAGGCGGCCGAGGCGCTGAAGCCGCTGGCGGGGAACTTCGCCTTCGTGCTGTTCAGCGTCGGCATCATCGGCACGGGGCTCCTGGCCCTGCCCGTGTTGGCTGGATCAGCCGCCTACGCCATCGGCGAATCCCGCGGCTGGACCATCGGCCTGGAAAAGAAGCCCTGGGAGGCGGTGGGCTTCTATTCGATCATCGGCCTGGCCACCATCCTTGGCCTCGCGGTGGACTATTCGCCGCTCGATCCGATCAAGGCCCTGTTCTGGAGCGCGGTGCTGAACGGGGTGATCGCCGTGCCGATCATGGTCGCCATGATGATCGTGGCCTCGCGCCGCCGGGAGATGGGGGACTTCGTCGCCACCCTGGGGCAGCGCATCCTGGGCTGGGGCGTCACCGCCGTCATGGCCGCCGCGGCCCTGGCCATGTTCTTCTTCCAATAGGCGCGCGATGGACGATGAACCAGACTGGCTGAAGCCGCGCGGATCGGGCTGGACCGTGAATGCCGCCCGCCCGGTGCAGGATAATCCCTGGTTCGCCGTGACCACCTACGACGCCGTCGCGCCGACGGGGGCCCCGGCGGCCTATCACGTGCTGGGGTTCAAGAACTGGGCGGTCGGGGTCCTGCCCCTGCACGATGACGGGACCGTCACCCTGGTCGGCCAGTGGCGATTCCCGTTCGGGACCTACTCCTGGGAGATCCCGGAGGGCGGCGCGCCGAAGTCGGAGGATCCCCTGGACGGCGCAAAGCGCGAGCTGCGCGAAGAGGCAGGGCTGGTCGCCGCCGAGTGGCGCCACATCCTGACCATGCAGCTCTCCAACGCCTCGTCCGACGAGGTGGCGTTGGGGTTTTTGGCCTCCGGGTTTACACTGATCGACAAGGAGCCCGATGCTACAGAGGCTCTGACGTCCGTCCGCGTCCCCTTCCGCGAGGCCCTTTCGGCCGCCGTCAGGGGCCGGATTCAGGACTCCATTACGGTGGCGATGCTGTTGCGGGTCCACCATATGGCGTATGAGGGCGAGCTTCCTCAGGCCATGGCCCGAAAGATTCTGGGCCGCGACTGAGGATAGGGAGGACTGATGCCGCTGCGTTTCGAGATCGTCAGCCAGAAGGCCCCGCCGCCGGTCTGGGCCGCCCTGCGCAACGCGGCCGAGCACGCCGCGGGCGCGGAACCCAGCCTGGCGAGCCTGCTGAACGCCACCATCCTGTCGCACAACGACCTTGAAGGGGCGCTGTCGTTTCAGCTCGCCCGCAAGCTCGGCGACTCTGAGCTCAACGCCATGACCGTGCGCGAAGTCTGCGAGCAGGCCTATGAAAGCGACGCGGGCCTGGTCGCCAAGGTCGAGGCCGACCTGCGCGCCGTGTTCGAGCGCGACCCGGCCTGCAAGAGCTATCTGCAGCCGTTCCTATTCTTCAAGGGCTTCCACGCCCTGCAGACCCACCACATCGCCCACTGGCTGTGGAGCCAAGGCCGCGACACCCTGGCCTTCTACCTGCAGAGCCGGATGGCCGAGCTGTTCCAGGTCGACATCCATCCCGCCGCCAAGTTCGGCAAGGGCGTGTTCCTCGACCACGGCACCGGCATCGTCGTCGGCGAGACCGCGGTGATCGGCGACGACGTCTCTATGCTGCACGGGGTGACCCTGGGCGGCACGGGCGCCGAGCGCGGCGACCGCCACCCCAAGATCGGCAACGGCGTGCTGATGGGCGCGGGGGCCAAGATTCTCGGCAATATCCACATCGGCAACCAGGCCCGCGTCGCCGCGGGCTCGGTGGTGCTCAAGGACGTTCCGGCGTGCGCGACAGTCGCGGGCGTGCCGGCCAAGGTGATCAATGTGCGCCAGTGCGACGAGCCCTCGCGCAGCATGGACCACACCCTGGCCGAACTCGCGGACGACTATTCCATCTGACTTCGAAAGCAGGCGTCGTGGACGACAAAGACAGCAAGCGCATCGAAACCCATCTGCGCCGGACCTTCGCCAACGCGCAGATCACGCTCAAGGCGCGCCCGAAGCAGAAGGATTCCGCCGAGGTCTATATCGGCGAGGAGTTCGTCGGCGTGGTCTATCAGGACGAGGACGAGGACGGCTCGTTCATGTTCGAGATGGCCATCCTCGCCGAGGACCTGGACTGATAGTCCTTCCCCCTCTGGGGGAAGTGGCCCGAGCTTGCCTCGGGCCGATGGGGGCTGAAGGGCGCGACCTAAAGCTTCGCGCCTTTGAGCCCCTTCAGTCAGGCCGTTCGGCCTGACAGCTCCCCCAAAGGGGGAGCGACCTAGGGGGCTAGCTCGCTTTCAGCTCTGTCCGCCCGTCCGGGTGGACGGTCCAGAACGGATTGTGCGCGATCTCCCACGCATGGCCGTCGGGATCGGCGAAATAGCCGGAATAGCCGCCCCAGAACACGTGTCCGCCCGGCTTGAGGATGCGCGCGCCCACGCGTTCCGCCTCGGCCAGGGCCGCGTCCACCGCCTCGGGCGATCCGACGTTGATGGCGAGGGTCACGCCGCCGAAGCCAGAGCCCGCGGACGGCAGGTGCGCGTCCTCGGCCAGGGCCTCCCGCGAGAACAGGCCGAGCCCCAGGCCGTTCATCTGGAAGAAGGCCACCTGGTCCTGGCCCGGGTCCACCTCCGCCCAGCCGAGGCGCGCGTAGAAGGCCCGGGAGCGGGCGAGGTCGCCGACGCCGAGGGTGATCAGGCTGATGCGCTGGTCCATGGCCCTACCGCCCCGTCTCGCTGCTCGCCTCGACCCGGAGCTTCTGCTTGCCGGTGACCGGGTCGGCGTACACCCGGTTGTTCTCGCAGTAGTACTCCTGCATCTCGTAGTTCGCCTCGCGGCGCAGGCGCACCGTCTGCACCACCGGCTCGGTCAGGTACTCCGGGTCGGTGATGGTGATCACGTCCTCCAGGGTGTCCGGCCCGGTCGTGCGGATGCGCTCGGTCAGGCGCATGTTGGGCGAGTGCGGCATGTCGCGGATGCGCACCTCCGGCTTGATGGCGATGGTGTCGACCACCAGGGTCTCGCCTTCCCAATGTCCAACCGAGCGGCCGAAGAAGCCCGGCATGGTGTCGTCCACCGGAGTCTGGGGTCGGTCGAGGTAGATGCGGCGGGTCTGGTTGAACAGTTCGGCGTTCATCAGGAGGTGGGTCGGGGTTTCGATGATCTCCATCGGGAAGATGGCGCTCATCATGCCGGGCATGCCGGTGGGCAGGCAGGCCACCCAGTCGGCGAAGGGCGCCTCGCCGCGGGCTTCCTTCTCGCGGGCGTCCTGCTGACGCTTGCGCCACTCGGCGATGTACTGCGGCTTCAGGGGCGGGTCGCGCTGCGGAGCGCCGGTTCCGGCGGTGCGCGTTCCCTGGCCGCGGGTGTCGCCCGCCTCGGCCTCGTTGCGGATGCCCGCCCCGATCCAGATGCCCGAGAGACTGCCCGGCCCGCTTCTGTAGGTCCCGGGCGCGGCGGGGGAAGGAGCGGCGGCGTGGGCCGCGGCGGAAAGGGCGAGGACGGTGGCGGCGATGGCCGCAACGAGCCGAACGGTCATGACAAGCGTTACTCCAGGCGATCGGGCGGCCGCGCCGCTCCAGGTTGTGATTTGCGCCGACGAGACTAGATGCTTGACCTGGGCGACGCCACGCCGCGGAGAACGAGTTGAGCGCTTCCAGTTCAATGCCCGCCCTCTTCGTCGGCCACGGCTCGCCGATGAACGCCCTGGAGCACGACAATCCGTTCGTGAACGCCTGGCGGGCGGTGGGCGAGAGCCTGCCCCGACCCACGGCGATCCTGGCCGTCTCCGCCCACTGGGAGACGCGGGGGCTGGCGGCCACCGCCATGGCCCTGCCGCGCACCATCCACGATTTCGGCGGTTTCCCCCGCGCCCTGTTCGAGATGCAGTACCCGGCGCCGGGGGACCCTGCCTTGGTGGCGCGGCTGGCCGACCTGGTGGCGCCGGCGCCGCTGAAGCGCGACGCGGAATGGGGCCTCGACCACGGGACCTGGTCGGTGCTGACCCACATGTTCCCCGAGGCCGACATCCCCGTGGTGCAGCTCAGCCTCGACGCCGGCCTCGACGGGCAGGGCCATTACGACATGGCGCGGCGCTTGAGGCCCCTGCGCGACGAGGGCGTCCTGATCCTCGGCAGCGGCAACATCGTCCACAATCTGCGGGTCATGGACTGGGACGAGACGGTCCCGCCGTTCGACTGGGCGGTGCGCTTCGACAAGGCGATCAAGACGGCGCTGCTGACGGGCGATGTCGCCTCGATCCTCGACCCCAACCGTCTCGGACCGCAGGACGCCTGGATGTCGATCCAGGGCCCCGAGCACTACATCCCGCTGATCTATGCCCTGGCCCAGAAGGATGAAGGCGAGCCGCTGCGGCTGTTCACCGAGCGGCTCGCCCTGAAGTCCTGCAGCATGACCTCCGTCATGGTCGGCGGGGCGGAGATCGCCCTCCCCGCCGACGAGAAGGCCGCCGCCTAGCTCACAGCACCCCCAGCATGCTGGCCACCAGGGGGTGGCGGACGATGTCCACCTCGGAGAGGCGCACCACGGCCGCGTCGGGCAGGCCTTCCAGGCGTCTGGCGACTTCGCCGAAGCCGGAGAGCTCCGGCAAGAGGTCGGTCTGGTTGGGGTCGCCCGTCACCACCATGGTCGAGTGCCAGCCGAGGCGCGTCAGCAGCATCTTCAGCTGGCCGTAGGTGCAGTTCTGGGCCTCGTCGATCACCACGAAGGCGTTGTTGAGCGTGCGCCCGCGCATGAAGCCCACGGGGGCGATCTCGATCAGGCCCTCGGAGATCAGGGCCCGCACCCGCTTCATCGAGAGGCGATCCGACAGGGCGTCGTAGAGGGGGCGCAGGTACGGGGCGAGCTTGTCCTCCATCTCCCCGGGCAGGAAGCCTATGGATTCGCCCGCCTCCACCGCCGGGCGCGACAGGACGATGCGGCCGATCTTGCCGGCCTCGAGCGCCTGCACCGCCTTGGCGATGGCGAGGTAGGTCTTGCCGGTGCCGGCCGGACCGACGGCCAGCACCAGACTGTTGGCGTCGATCGCCTCCATCATCCGCGCCTGGCCGATGGACTTGGGTTTGAGGGTCTTCAGATAGCCCTGGTCCCGATCATCCCCCGCGCCCCCCCTGAAGTCGCGCAAGGGCGACCAGCCGCCCCGGTCCACCGGCAGCCGACGGATCTTCTCGTCGGCGAACTGGGTCGGGTCGAACTCGCCGTCACGCACTTGCCGCTTGAGCGCACGCTTGGTCATCGGGACCTCCAGAGGTGGGGGAAGAGATGAAAAACATAAAAGGACGCGGCCTTGCGGACGCGCCCTTGGGACAAAGATTCGGAATGGGAGAGGCCACCCGCGGCTGGGATGGCCGGGAACCGGCTGGGGGCGGATCGGACATCCGCCAGGGCGGGAGTCGCCTCAAACCCATACTCCGCTGCAACAGGGACACGGACACTGATCGACCGACTCGAAGGCGGCTAAGAGCCGTCTCGAATCGCCTGATCAGATTGATGCTAACTGCTTTCCGAGGTGTTAAGGCCAAGAAACCGGAACGCCCATCCAGCGCCCATGACGCCTCGATGACAGATTTGCGACCTGCATTGGCGGGATGATCGGACCGGATGTCTGCCGGATTCGACGCCGACGACGTAAGTCTGAGAGATGGTCCGCCACAATTTCAGAATTATGAGAGCATCGACGGGCCGTATGCTTATCCGTCAAAAGGACATTTGGCGCATTTCGGATGTTTTCGGGCCAGCCGCCGACATGGCGATGCTTGAACGAGACGGGCGGGACGGCGGCGTTCCGAGGCGGCGCGACGTTGCGCCACACGGCCAAGCTGTCAGCCCTCGCCGCCGCCCAGCCAGAGCTGTCGCAGGGCCCTGTCCACGGAATCATCGAGGTTGAACCAGGCTGCCTGATTGAGCGGCGCCTCGACCACCATCAGCATGTCGTCGGCCTCCAGCCGGCGGGACAGGGCGTTGCGCAGGGCGGCCGAGCCGATGCGGGCGCGCAGGAGCCAGAGCTCCTTCTCCACCCGCACCGTGGGGCCGTAGGCGCCCAGCGCCGCCTCGAAGCCTTGCGGATGGGCGAGCTGGGCCCAGACCAGCAATGCCTTGGCGCTTCCCTCCCCTTCCGGCGCGCGCGGGGCCTCATAGCCGGCCGGTGCGGCGGCGGCGGCGGCCGGTGCGGGCGCGTAAGCGCGCTCGGTCTCGGGCGGGCGGCGGGGGGCAGGCGCCGGGTCCAGAACCAGCCGGTCCTTGGGGAACAGGGCCTTGAAACGTCCGCAGCGCTCGGCCGGGGTGAAGGGCCCCTCGCGATCCATGGCCAGCGGCGTGTCGGCGGCGACCCGGCCCTCGCCGATGAAGTGCTCGATCCGGTCCTCGGCATAGGGGCCCCAGACGCGGCCCGCGGCCTCGACGTACCAGCCCCCCTGGCCCTTCCTGGCGACCTGCGCCTTCTTCTCACGCGAACGACCGAACATACTCAGGCTTCCACAGGGGTGAGGCGCTCGATGCCGGCGGCGCGCAGGGCCTCGATCAGTTCGGACATGACCCGCTCCACCTCGGCCGGATCGCGGCCTCGGATCACCAGGTTGGAGCCGTAGCCATCCGCGCCGCCGAAGAAGGGATAGCTGCCAAGGGTCAGCTCGGGGTGGGCCTCGGCCACGGCGCGCAAGGGCCCCGCGATCAGGCTCTCGCCCGCGCCCTCGACCTTCAGCGTCTTGGAGACCACCACCGCCCCGCCCTGCAGGCGCCAGCCGATGTCGGTCAGCATGCCCTGCATGATCCGGGGCACGCCGGCGAGCACGAAGACATTGCCGATCTGGAAGCCCGGCGGGCCGGTCTCCGGGTTCTTCACCAGGGTCCCGCCCTCGGGCACGCGGGCCATGCGGCGGCGGGCGGCGTTCGGCTCCTCGCCCCAGCGCGCCCTCATCTGGGCCATGATCTCGGGGTGCTCGTGCAGGGGCAGGCCGAAGGCCGCGGCCACGCAGTCGGCGGTGATGTCGTCGTGGGTCGGGCCGATGCCCCCCGTGGTGAAGACGTAATCGTAGCGGGAGCGAAGCGCGTTCAGGGCGGCGACGATCTCCGCCGCCACGTCCGGGACCACGCGGGCCTCGGCCAGGTCCACCCCATGGGCGGCGACGAATTTTGCGATGGCGTTGAGGTTGGTGTCCTGGGTGCGGCCGGACAGGATCTCGTCGCCGATCACCAGCACGGCGGCGGTGACGCGCTTCTCAGCGTTCTCCCCGCTGGCGCTCATGCGGCCCGGCCCCTATGTCGGCGTCTTGCGATCACCCTCTTTGAGTAGGCGGACGATGCAGTTCCCGCAACCGCTCGAACGCGGACGACTGATCCAGCGCTACAAGCGCTTCCTCGCCGACGTGGCCTTCGATGACGGCCGCGAGGCGACGGTGCATGTGCCCAACCCCGGCGCCATGCTGGGGCTGAACATGCCGGGCCTGCCGGTCTGGGTGTCGCGATCGGACTCAGCCACCCGCAAGCTGCCGCACACCCTGGAGATGGTGGAGGTCGATGGGGGCCTCGTGGGCGTCAACACCATGCACCCCAACCGCCTGGTCGCCGAGGCCCTGCGCGAGGGCGTCATCGGCGAACTTTCGGGCTACGTCAGCGTCCGCCCCGAGGTGAAGTACGGCGTCGCCAGCCGGGTGGACTTCGTGCTGGAGGGCGAGGGGCGCCCCCGCGTCTGGCTGGAGGTGAAGAACTGCCACCTGCGCCGCGAGGGCTCGCTCGCCGAATTCCCCGACTGCGTCGCCGCCCGCTCCACCAAGCACCTGAAGGAGCTGGAGGCCATGGTGGCCGAGGGCGACCGGGCCGTCGTGCTGTTCACGGTGCAGCGCACCGACTGCGACGCCTTCAGCGCCTGCCACGACCTCGACCCGGCCTTCGCCGCGGGGCTGGGCCGGGCGGCCGACGCGGGGGTGGAGGTGCTGGTCTACCGGTGCGAGATGGGCCAGGACGCCATCCGCCTCTCGCACCGAATTCCGTGGCGCCGCTAGGGTCGCCGGGGGTACTCCCGTCCCATGGCGCGAACGAAGAAAAACCCCGAGTTCGATATCCAGGTCGACGGGGAGCCCTATGTCTGGCGGCTGCAACGGCAGGGCGGGTGGTCCAGCGACGCCGCGGGCTGGCGCGGCATGGCCATCGCCGTGCGTCACAAGGAAGGCCAGCGCGAAGCCGTGATTGAGTTTCCCCCGGCCGGGCGGCCGAGATTCGGCACGCCGCTGCTGCAGCCCACGAAACTGCCTTCGGATGTCGTGGCCAAAGCCCTCGCCTCCGCCATCACGGCCGGATGGGAGCCCCTGTCCCGCGGCAAGACGGTCACCATCGTCGTGGATGAGACCGGGGCCTGACCTATCGCTCGCCTCGGCGCGGCGCGGGGATTATGGATCGCGCTCACCCGTCCCCCCGGAGAACGCCCCATGATCGACGCCTCGGACTTCCTGGGACCCGACCCCGACGCGGACGACCTCGACGACGAGGCCGACGGCGGGAGCGAGGCGGCGGACTTCGTCGCCCTGAAGGACTGCCTGCAGGCCCTGGCCGACGCCATCGCCTCGACCAACCTCGCGGTGGTCAGCAACAGCCTCGGCGACAACCCCGGCGCCGGTGCGCGCGTCCAGGCATCCGTCGCCGCCCTGAAGCGCTTCCACGACGCGTTTGTGGTGCTGAAGGGCGATGAGGCGGAAGAGGCCGAAGACGAATGAGGCGAGAGGGTTTTGCGGCCGTCTTCGCTCTTCTGTTTCTGGGCGCCTGCAGGACGACCCCAAGCGATCCCTCGCAGCTGGTCCTCACGGTTCCGACCACAACTGCGGATCAACTGGCGACAGCCGCGAAGGCCTGCGGAATCCCGCAGGTCGAGATCGAGCCTGCGAGAAAGCGAGGCCGGTCCCGGCTGCTCGTCCAGGACGACGTGCGCTACCAGGATTTCATGTGCCTGTTGAATTCGGCCCAAGACCTAGGCGTCAAACGTCTGCAGTTCGAAATGCGCTGAACCCCGCCGCCTCGCCCCTTTGAACGTCTCGGCAAGGTTCTATGTTATGGCTGCGCAATAGTGCGGCGGGCGGACCCGCCGGTTCGGAGCAGGCCATGAGCGACCTCGACGTCTACCAGGGAGCGGTTCGCACCTCGAACGCGAAGGTGCATGGGCCCGAAGCCTTCGAGGGCATGCGCAAGGCCGGCCGCATCGCCGCCGAGTGCCTGGACGTGCTCTATCCCCTGGTCCAGCCGGGCGCGATCACCGACGACATCGACAAGGTCGCCCGCGAGTTCATCCTCGACCATGGGGCCTACCCAGCCTGCCTGTTCTATCGCGGCTACGCCAAGACGGTCTGCATCTCGCCCAACCATGTGGTCTGCCACGGCATCCCGGGCCAGCGCGCCCTGCGCGACGGCGACATCATCAACATCGACGTGACGGCGATCGCCGACGGCTGGCACGGCGACACCAGCCGCATGTACGGGGTCGGCGAGATCGCCCCCCGCGCCCGCCGGCTGATCGACGTGACCTACGAATCCATGCTCCGGGGCATCAATGCGGTGAGGCCCGGCGCCACGGTCGGCGACATCGGCCACGCCATCCAGTCCTACGTCGAGGCCCAGCGCTGCTCGGTCGTGCGCGACTTCTGCGGCCATGGCCTGGGCCAGGTGTTCCACGACAGCCCGAACATCCTGCACTTCGGCCGCCCCGGCGAAGGCCCGGCGCTGAAGGCCGGCATGTTCTTCACCGTCGAGCCGATGGTGAACCTGGGCAAATACCAGGTGAAGCTGCTCTCGGACGGCTGGACGGCGGTGACCCGCGACAAGTCCCTCTCGGCCCAGTTCGAGCATTCGGTCGCCGTGACCGAGACCGGCTTCGAGATTTTCACCCACTCCCTAAACGGCCTCGACAAGCCGCCGCTGATCGGCGGCGTCTAGGCGCAATTCGCCTCTCCCCTCGTGGGAGAGGCCGAGAGCGGGCCGGCGCTCCGAGGAGAGGGGTTCCACCTCCCTTGCCGAGCGCGGAACATTATGAGAACTTCCGTGCGTGGAGGGTCTCGATGCGCGCCCATCTTTCGGTTGAGCCAGGGTTCCTGGAGGTCGGCCTGTTCGGCGACCGCGCCCTCGCGCCGGTCGCGCCTCCCGCCGAGCCCAAGCCGCACCACCTCGGCCACCGGGACCGGCTGCGCCTGCGCGCCCGCACCGGGGGCCTCGCCGCCCTGCCCGACTACGAGCTCCTGGAGCTCTACCTCTTCCGCTCGATCCCGCAGAAGGACGTCAAGCCGCTGGCCAAGGCGCTGATCGCCCGGTTCGGCTCGCTCGGCGGCGTGCTGGGCGCCTCCCTCGAGGAGCTGCGCACCGTCAGCGGGATCGGCGAGGCGGCGGCCCTGGACCTGAAGCTGATGCATGAGGCGGCCCAGCGCATGGGGCGCGAGACCGTGCGCAAACGCACCGTCATCTCCTCCTGGTCGGCGCTCCTCGCCTATGTCCGCGTGGCCCTGGCGCATGAGGCGCGCGAGCAGTTCCGCGTGCTGTTCCTGGACCGCAAGAACCAGCTGATCGCCGACGAGGTGATGGGCCGCGGCACGGTGGACCATGCCCCGGTCTATCCCCGCGAGATCGTCCGCCGGGCGCTGGAGCTGTCGGCCTCGGCGGTGATCCTCGTGCACAATCACCCCTCCGGCGATCCGACGCCCTCGGCCGCCGACGTGGACATGACCCGCCAGGTGGCCAAGGCGGCCGAGCCGCTGAAAATCTCCGTCCACGACCATCTGGTGGTGGGCCGCGACGGGGTGGCGAGCTTCAAGGCCCTGGGGCTGCTGTAGGCGGTCGGCTCACTTCAGCGCGTGGGCGCGCCAGAGGTCCCAGTTCTTGTCCACCAGGGCGTCGTTCTGGGGGGCGATCTTGGCCGCCTCTGAGGGGTTCAGGTAGGTGACCGGCCCGAGCTGCATGGCCTGGGCCTGCACCACCGCGTCGATCTGGGCGTAGACCGCGTGCATCACGGCGGTCTTGACGTTGTCTCCCACCACCACCGCCCCATGGCCCCGCATCAGGGCGACGGTCGACCGGCCGAGGGTGCGGGCCAGCGCCCGGCCCAGGCGCACGTCGCGGATCAGCATGTCGCTCTGGGGCCCGGCGACCTCGCGGATTTCGAACACCGGGGCGCCGGCGCCGAGGAAGCTGGCCATGTGGTAGACGGGCCGCAAGGGGACCTTGGACACGCCGAAGGGGATCAGGGCCGGGTTGTGACTGTGCACCACCGCTCCGACGTCGGCGCGGGCGCGGAATATCTCGCTGTGGATGAAGCGCTCGATGTAGGGGGTGCGGCCCCGCGGATCGACCGCCACGCCGTCGAGGTCGAACTCCATGATGTCCGCGGGCGTCACCAGCCCCGGGGCCATGCTGCGGGCCAGGAGGAACCGGTCGGGGCGCTTGTCGTGGCGGGCGCTGACGTGGCCGAAGCCGTCCACTACGCCCTGGTCGGCCAGGATACGGTTGGCCGCCACCAGCTCGTCCAGCAGCTTGGGCGAGGGCGCGCCGGCCGATGCGGGCGCCTGGGCCCGGGCCGCGCTGAAAGCCGCGACGGCCAGCCCGCCCCCGGCCAGGGCCATCAGTTCGCGCCGACCAAGTGCCTTCATGCCCGTCCCCTCGACTTTGGGGCCAAGCTATCCCCCGGCTTAGGATTCCTCCAGCATCCTGGCCCGACAGGGTGAGCGCCGGCCAAGACGCCGCCAAATTCGAGCGCCGGAAAGGGGCCGGGCCTAATTGGGGGCCAGGGCCGCCAGCACGTCCGCGCTGAACTTGGAGATCTGGAAGCTCGAGGCCTCATCGATCCCGCGCCGCACCACCACGATGTTCCGCGAGGGGACGATCATGGCGTACTGACCCTGTCCGCCGTTGGGGCTGTAGGCGTCGGCGGGCAGGCCGGCCTGGCCGCCGTAGAGCCAGAATTGGCCGCCGTAGCGGGCGCCGTTTCCGGGCGGCTGCACCGGACCCGGCGTGGCCACGAACTTCGTCCAGCCCGGCGGCAGGATGCGCTCGCCGTTCCACATCCCGTCCGCGATGTAGAAGAGGCCGAAACGGGCGAAATCCCGCGCCGTGCTGTAGGTCTGGCCGGACATCAGGAAATCGCCGTTCCAGTCGCTGGAGGGGAAGGTCCTGGTCATGCCGATCTTCCAGAACAGCTCCTGGAAGGGATAGGCCCAGAAGCGCCTGTCGTCCTTCACCGCCTCGCGCACCGCCCGCATCAGCAGCATGGTGTCCGGCGGATTATAGAGGAAGCGGGTCCCCGGAGGGCTGTCGAGGTGGTTGGTCACCGCCCGGCCCTCGACCGTCGCGCCCTGGTAATAGATGTCCGACTGCGGGCTGCCGCCGCCCTCGCCGTAGAGGCCGCTCGACATGTGCAGCAGGTGCTCGGCGGTGATCTCGCCGCGCGGGTCGCCCGGCCGGCGCCACTCGGTCAGGGCGCCGCGACGCTTGATGTCCAGGCCGTACTTCTTCGTCGCGATGCCCACCATGGTGGAGGTGAAGCTCTTGGCCGCCGAATGGGTCTGGTGGCCGACGTGGGGCCCGAAGCCGAGGTCGTATTTCTCGGCGACGATCTTGCCGTCCTTCACCACCACCACGCCCCAGGTGATGCCGCCATAGGTCTTGCCGTCGAAGGCGGCGGCCACCGCCGCGTCCAGCGCTCGCTTCTGGTCGGCCGGAAGGTTGGCGGTCGCGTCCCCGTCGCCGGTGGGCCAGGCGCGATCGTCGAGGTCGGGCGCGCGTAGGCTGGCCGAGACCTGGGGCACGGCCTTGAGCGAGTCCATGGAAGCGCCCGCCGGCAGCTGGACGCAGCCCAGCACGTTGCGCCAGGCCACGATCCGCGGCGGCATGGTCTTGGAATAGGTGACCGAAACGATGCGCCGCGCTTTGTCTATCTCTGTCTTCAGTTCGCCCGGCGGCGGCAGGATGCGATCCTCAATCATCGCCTGCGTCTGATTGCCGGACCAAAGCCCGCTGCACAGCGCGACGGCGCGCAAGGAGGCGTTGGCCGAGCCGATGTAGCTGGCGGTGTCTTCCGGCCGCACGCCCATGGGCGCGGCGAGGCGCTGCTGCGCCAGGGCGCCGGTGGCGACGACCGCGCCGGCCAGGGCGGCGCAGAGAACGAATGGCTTCATGGCGTAACCCCACCGCGGAGGCGTCGCGCCTCCCTATCGGCGATAGGCTATCCCCCGACTTCGGATTCCTCCAGCGCCCCCTGCTCCCACTCCATGAATTCGGGGGTCGCGAGCAGGGTGTCGCAATAGGCGCCGGCCGCGCCGTGATCGCCGTAGTCGCTCAGGTGCACGCCGTAGCTGCGGAAACGGGTGGCGACGGGGGTGTAGAAGGCGTCGGCGATCGACCAGGCGCCGAACAGGAACGGACCGCCGGCGCCGTAACGGCTCCGCAGGTCGCTCCACATCCTGGTGATGCGCCTGATGTTGGCCTGGGTGGCTTCCGACAGCTCGGCCACCGTGGTCAGGCGCAGGTCCATGGGACATTCGCCGCGCAGGGACTGAAAGCCCGAATGCATCTCGGCGCAGGCCGAGCGGGCGACCGCGCGGGCGACCGCGTCGGCCGGCCACAGCGCCGCCTCGGGGAAACGCTCGGCCAGGTATTCGCAGATGGCCAGCGAGTCCCAGACCACGGCCTCGCCGTCCTTCAGCACCGGAACCCAGCCCGATGGGGAGTGCGGGGCGATCTCGGCCTGTGTGGTCGCCTGGCGCAGCTTGACCCGAGTCTCGACGAAGGGCTTGCCCGCGCGCTTGAGCACCAGCCAGGGCCGCATCGACCAGCTCGAATAGGTCTTGTCGCCGATCACCAGTTCCATTCCACCGCCTCCTTGCGGCTCGCTTCCGGCCCGGCTTGGGCTTAAGCCTTACCGTCATAACGCCGCAAAGCCGAAATGGCGGCGAGTGGGATTCTTGGGGGATTGATGAGCGCGCCGACCACCGAGGCTCCTGCCCCGTTCGCTGTCACGCGCCGCTATACCCGCTGGCTGCTCACCCTCTTGGTGCTGATCTACACCTCCAACTTCATCGACCGGACCATCGTCTCGACCCTGGGCCAGGCGATCAAGCGCGACCTCGCCCTGTCCGACGCCCAGCTGGGGGTGCTGACGGGCCTGACCTTCGCCCTCTTCTACACCGGCCTGGGCATCCCCCTGGCGCGGCTGGCCGAGCGCAAGAACCGAGTGGTGATCCTGGCGGTCTGCACCGGCCTGTGGTCGGCCATGACCGCGATCTGCGGCTTCGCCCAGACCTACTGGCAGCTCCTGCTGGCGCGGACCGGCGTCGGGGTCGGCGAAGCCGGCTTCACCCCCTGCGGCCAGTCCCTGATCTCCGACCACTTCCCGCCCGAGAAGCGCTCGTCGGCCCTGGCGATCTATTCCCTCGGCATCCCGCTCGGCAGCATGGTCGGGGCCTTCGCCGGCGGCTGGATCGCCCAGCACCTGAACTGGCGGATCGCCTTCCTGATCGTGGGCGCCCCCGGCCTGATCCTGGCGATCCTGGCCTTCCTGACCCTGAAGGAGCCGCCCCGGGGCCATTCCGAGCCGGGGCGGCCCACCTCCGCCACCGCCCCGCCCCTGATCGCCGTACTGAGGACCCTGTGGGCCAAGCCCTCCGTGCTGATCGTGATGGTGGCCGCCGGGATCGCCTCGATAGGCGGCTACGGCGTGAACGGATTCATCCCGCCCTATTTCGTGCGCGCCTTCGGCCTCGACTATTCGCATGCGGGCCTGGTGGCGGGCCTGGTGACGGGGGTTCCCGCGGGCATCGCCCTGCTGCTCGGGGGCTATCTGACTGACTGGATCGCCTTGAAGGACAAGCGGGCCTACGGCTGGGCGCCGGCCGCCGGCCTGATCGTGGCCGCGCCGCTGACGGTGATCAGCTTCCTGCAGGGAAACCCTGTGGCCGCCACCATCGGCCTGATGATCGCGGCCTGCGTGCAGCAGGCCTATCTGGCGCCGACCTTCGCCCTGGTGAACAACATGGTCGAACCGAGGATGCGCGCGACCGCCATCGCCATCGGCTCTTTCGTCTGGGGGATGATCGGGCTGGGCTGCGGGCCCCTGCTGGTCGGGGTGATCAGCGACCGGCTGGCCAAGGGCCTGTTCAGGATGGGGGACTTCGCGGTCCTGTGCCCCGGCGGCGCGGGCAAGACACCCGCCACCGTCGAGGCCTGCCGTGCGGCCTCGGCCATGGGCCTGCAGCACGCCCTGATCGGAGCGGCGGCCTTCTATCTGTTGGCGGCGGCGCTGTACCTGCTGGCCGCGCGCACCGTCCGCCGCGACCTGGATCGTTGAGCTACCAGATGCCCAGCGCCCGGGCGGCCTCGATGGTCACCTGTCCCTGGCCCATGCCCTTGGAGGCCTGGAAGCGGCCCAGCGCCGCATAGGTCTGCGGGCGGGCGTAGCCGTCCGGCGGGCCCGCGTCGTAGCCGCGGGCGTTCAGGGCGAGCTGCATCTGCTGGATGAAGGCGGGGACCAGCGGGCCGCCGCAGAACACCTGCGCCCAGCCGGCGCGGCCGGCCGAACCCACCCGGCGCTCCACGGTCTTGTAGACGGCTGCAGTCTCGATCCGCTCCTTGCGGGCGGCGCGCAGGACCGTGGTGGAGGTCTGGGTGCGATAGACCGCCGGGACCACCCTGACCACGGGCGCGCCCGCCTTGATCAGGACGCGCTTGACCACGCGGACCTTGCGCGGCCCGCTCATGACGCGGGTCGTCCTGGCGGGAGAGACCATCACCCGATGTTCACGGGTCTCGTAGCGGTCGGGGATCCAGATCCGGCACATCACCTCGCCCGTGGGGCTGACGATGGTCTGGCCCGGCTTGGCTTCGCCGCGGGCGATGGAGGCGGCGTCCATGCGTTTCCACTCGGCGTGGCCGGCCTCGACCAGAACCTTTTCCTTCTCGACGCGCCAGGTCGCGGGCGTGGTCGTCACGCGGGCGACGGCCGGCTTCATCACGTAGGAGACGTCGTTCCGGTAGGTAGCCGGTCCGGGCACGGTGACGGTGCGCTGCGGCGCGACCAAGGTGCGCTTGGTCGTGCGCCTGACGAGCCCCGGGATGATGCGGGTCTGGACGCGTCCCTCGCTCACCAGGACCTTCTCGCGGATGGTCTCGGAGGAGCCGGGATAGCTCACCTCGCCCCAGCACTGACCGGGCTGGGCGCTCGGCGGCGGGCCGAGGGTCCCGGCGGCGGCGATGTCAGACAGGGACAGGGCGGCCAGACAGACCGCCACGCCAACCAGTTTGAGTGATCCATTTCGCGACATGCGAGAAGCCTCTGAACTAAATCCCGGACCGCTCGCCCGAAAGGCGAAAACGCCTTGCAAGCGAATGACTTGAGCCGATTTCCGACTGGCTTTGCCCGCGCAGCGCGCTTGACAGGCGAAGTCGGCCCGCCCAATCCCCTGCACGCACGGCGCCACGCCGGCTCCGCCCCCAAGTCCGAACCAGAAGCCCAGAATGATCCCACGCTACGCCCGGCCGCAGGCCGCCGAGATCTGGTCGCCCGAGACCCGCTATCGCATCTGGTTCGAGATCGAGGCGCACGCCGCCGACGCCATGGCCGAGCTGGGGACCATCCCCAAGTCCGCCGCCGAGGCGATCTGGGCCAAGGGCCGCGACGCGGTGTTCAGCGCCGAGCGGATCGACGAGATCGAGCGCGTGACGAAACACGACGTCATCGCCTTCCTGACCCACGTGGCCGAGATCGTCGGCGAGGACGCCCGCTTCCTGCACCAGGGCATGACCTCATCGGACGTGCTGGACACCTGTCTGGCCGTGCAGCTCGTGCGCGCCACCGACCTGTTGCTCGAGGACGTGGACCTGGTGCTGGCGGCGCTGAAGCGCCGGGCCATGGAGCACAAGTTCACCCCGACCGTCGGGCGCAGCCACGGCATCCACGCCGAGCCCACCACCTTCGGCCTGAAGCTGGCCGGCCACTACGCCGAGTTCGCCCGCGCCAAGGACCGGCTGGCCATGGCCAAGTTCGAGATCGCCACCTGCGCCATCTCCGGCGCGGTCGGCACCTTCGCCAACGTCGACCCGCGCGTTGAGGAATATGTCGCCGAGAAGATGGGACTGGCCGTCGAGCCGGTCTCGACCCAGGTGATCCCCCGCGACCGCCACGCCGCCTATTTCGCGGCGCTCGCCGTCGTGGCCGCCTCGGTCGAGCGCCTGGCGACCGAGATCCGCCACCTGCAGCGCACCGAGGTCTTGGAAGCCGAGGAGCCGTTCGATCCCGGCCAGAAGGGCTCCTCGGCCATGCCGCACAAGAGGAACCCGATCCTGACCGAGAACCTGACCGGGCTCGCGCGCCTGGTCCGCTCGGCGGTCGTTCCCGCCCTGGAGAATGTCGTCCTCTGGCACGAGCGCGACATCAGCCACTCCTCGGTCGAGCGCGGCATCGCCCCGGACGCCACCATCCACCTCGACTTCGCCCTGCGCCGCCTGGCCAGCGTGGTGGAGCGGCTGGTGATCTATCCGGAGAACATGCTGGCCAACCTCGACCGCCTCGGCGGCCTGGTGCACTCCCAGCGGGTGATGCTGGCCCTGACCCAGAAGGGCGTCAGCCGCGAGGACGCCTATGCGGCGGTGCAGGAGAACGCCATGAAGGTCTGGCGCAACCAGGGCAAGTTCCTGGACCTCTTGAAGGCCGACAGCCGCGTGACCCTGTCGGACGCCGAGCTCGCCGAGCTGTTCGACCTCGGCTACCACCACAAGCACGTGGACACGATCTTCCGCCGGGTGTTCGGCGAAGGCTGAGGTTCACCGCCTTTGACACGGCCGCCCCGCACGCGGAATGTCCACGCGATGGTGTGGGGGGCTCGTTGATGACCAACAGGAATTCGCGGCGGTCTTTGCTGCAGGGACTGGGCGCGGCGGCGGTGGGCATCAGCCTGGGCGGCGCCCTGGAGGGCTGCGGGCCCAAGACCGCGGGCAAGGCGGGCGGGGCCGAGGAGGCCAAGCTCAACTTCTACAACTGGGACACCTACATCGGCGAAACCACCCTGGGCGATTTCCAGAAGGCGTCCGGCGTGAAGGTGGACATGAGCCTGTTCGCCACCAACGACGAGCTCTTCGCCAAGCTGCGCGGCGGCAACCCCGGCTACGACGTGATCGTGCCCTCGGACGAGTTCGTCGCCCGCATGGCGCCCGCGGGCATGCTCATGCCCATCGACCACGCCAAGGTCCCCAACCTGAAGAACATCGCCCCGGCCTTCCTGAACCCGAACTTCGATCCGGGCCGCAAGTGGTCCATGCCCTACACTTGGCTGGTCCTGGGGATCGGCTATCGCAAGTCCAAGGTCGACGGCGTGCCCGACAGCTGGAAGTGGCTGTTCGACTCGGACCGCTACAAGGGCCGCATCGCCCTGGTGTCGGAGGCGGCCGACCTGATCCGCCTGGGCGCCCGCTACCTCGGCCATCCGATCAACGGCGTGACCCCCGAGATCGCGGCCCAGGTCGAGGCCATGCTGATCAAGCAGAAGAAGTACGTGAAGGCCTTCCACGAGGACAACGGCCAGGATTTGCTGGCCTCCAAGGACGTGGACCTGGTGCTGGAGTACAACGGCGACATCGCCCAGGTGATGCGCGACGACCCGGACCTGGACTTCGTCGTCCCCAAGGAAGGCAGCATCATGAACTCGGACTGCCTGTGCATCCCCGCCGGCGCGCCGCGACCGAACAACGCCCACGCCTTCATCAACTATCTGCTCGACGCCAAGGTCGGCGCGGAGATCTCCAAGACCATCCTCTATCCGACCCCCAACACGGCGGCCCAGGCCCTCATGCCCATGACCTACCAGGACAATCCGGTGATCTTCCCGCCGCAGTCCGTGATGGCCCGCTGCGATTACGGCCTCTACGAAGGCCCGGAGAAGGCGCGCCTCTTCGAGGAGGCCATGACCCGCATCCGCGCGGCCTGATCCATGTCCGAACAGCCCTGGAGCCGGGCCAAGGGGCCGTTCGCCGTCGCGCTGGGACCGCCCCTGCTGTGGCTGTTCGGCTTCTTCCTCGTCCCCATGGGGATCGTCTGGATCTACAGCCTGAGCGAGACGCGGGGCCTGACCGATGTCGTCTTCACCGGCGGGTTCAGGAACTACCTGCGCACCCTGGACCCGCTCTATCTGGGGGTCCTGTGGAAGTCGGCCTGGATCGCCGGGGCGACCACCCTCGCCTGCCTGATCGCCGGCTTCCCGGTGGCGCTGGCCATCGCCTTCGCCAAGGGTCGGGCCAAGACCTGGCTGCTGATCCTGGTCATGCTGCCGTTCTGGACCAATCTCCTGATCCGCACCTACGCCCTGATGGCGGTGCTGCGCACCGAGGGCCTGGTGAACCAGGCCGTGGGGTGGTTATGGACGCGGGCGGCGCACGTCCTGCCCCTGCCCGCCTTCGAGCCCCTGCCTCTGCTCCACAACAACTTCGCGGTCGTGGTGGGGCTGATCTACGTCGAGCTGCCCTTCATGGTCCTGCCCCTCTACGCGGCCCTGGACCGGCTCGACCGCAGCTTGCTCGAGGCCAGCATGGACCTGGGCGCCGGGCGCTGGCGGACCTTGTGGGAGATCGCCGTCCCCGTCGCTCTGCCGGGCGTGGTCTCAGGCGTGATCATCACCTTCATCCCGTCGCTGGGCTCGTACCTGACCCCGGACCTGCTGGGCGGCCCCGACAGCCAGATGATCGCCAACGTCATCGAGCGGCAGTTCAAGCGCGCCAACGACTGGCCGTTCGGATCGGCCCTGTCCTTCATGCTGATGTACCTGACCTTCCTGGCGCTGGCCGCGCAGGGGCTGTGGTCGCGGAGGCGGAAAGCATGAGCCGCGCGCCCCTCGACTACCTGTCGCGCTGGCCGATGCGCCTGTGGCTCGCCGGCGTCGGCCTCTTCCTCTACCTGCCGCTGGGAGCCCTGGTCGCCTTCAGCTTCAACGACAGCCGCCGCAACATCGTCTGGCGGGGCTTCACCCTGGACTGGTACGGCAAGACGCTGTCCGACGAGGGGCTGATGGGCGCCTTCGGCAACTCCCTGACCATAGCCGCCGTCGCCACCGCCATCAGCCTCGTCCTGGGGACCCTGGCGGCCGTGGCCCTCTGGCGCTTCCGCTTCCCCGGCAAGGCGGGGCTGGAGGGGGCGCTGGGCCTGCCGATCGTCGCACCGGAGATCTGCATGGGGGTGGCCATGCTGGTGTTCTTCGCCCGCGTGCTCCCCTGGCCCACCGAACTGCCCTGGCCGCTCGATCTTGGGAACATCATCATCGCCCACGTCTCGTTCTGCTTCCCCTTCGTGGCGGTGGTGGTGCGGGCGCGGCTGGGGACCTTCGACCGGGCGCAGGAGGAGGCGGCGCGCGACCTGGGCGCCGACGACTGGCGGGCCTTCCGCGACGTGCTGATCCCGCACATGGCCCCGGCCTTGGCGGCGGGGGCCCTCCTGGCCTTCACCCTCAGCCTGGACGACTTCGTCATCACCTTCTTCACCGCCGGCCCCGACACGGTCACCTTCCCGGTGAAGGTCTATTCCATGGTCCGCTTCTCGCTCACGCCCGAGGTCAACGCCGCCTCGACCCTGCTCCTGGTCCTGACCATCGCCCTGACCACGGTGGCGGTGCGGCTGCAGGGCGCGGAAGGCACGCGCCAGGTCATGGACCGCACATGAGCGCCCCGCTGATTTCCTTCGAGGGGGTGACCAAACGGTTCGGCGCGGTGACGGCGGTCGACGATGTGACCCTGGAGATCGCCGAGGGAGAGTTCTTCGCCCTGCTGGGCCCTTCCGGCTGCGGCAAGACCACTCTGTTGAGGATGCTGGCCGGCTTCGAGGTCCCGGACAGGGGCCGCATCCTGATCGACGGCAAGGACATCGGGCCGATGCCGCCGAACCGGCGGCCGGTGAACATGGTGTTCCAGTCCTACGCCCTCTTCCCCCACATGAGCGTGGCGGAGAACGTCGGCTACGGCCTGCGCATGGACGGCGTCGCCAAGGCCGACCGGGCGGCGCGGGTGGAAGAGGCGCTCGCCCTGGTGCAGCTCGGCGGCTACGACGCGCGCCGGCCGGACCAGCTTTCCGGCGGACAGCGC
>CANJID010000041.1 GCA_947474395.1 Caulobacterales bacterium | reverse complement strand
TCACCCTGATCGGCGCGGTCACGGCCCTGTTCGCGGCGACGGTCGGCCTGGCCCAGAACGACATCAAGCGGGTCATCGCCTATTCGACCTGTTCGCAGCTCGGCTACATGTTCTTCGCCGCGGGTTCGGGCGCCTACCAGGCGGCCATGTTCCACCTGTTCACCCACGCCTTCTTCAAGGCCCTGCTGTTCCTGGGCGCCGGCTCGGTGATCATGGGCATGCACCACGAGCAGGACATGCGCCGCATGGGCGGGCTCGCGAAGTACATGCCCATCACCTATGCGGTGATGGTGATCGGCACCATCGCCATCACTGGCCTCGGCATCCCCGGCATCGACCTCGGTTTCGCCGGCTTCTACTCCAAGGACTCCATCATCGAGTCCGCCTTCGCGGCCTCCAAGGAATCGCCGGTCTCGTCCTTCGCCTTCGTGGTGGGGGTGTTCGCCGCCGGCCTGACCGCCTTCTACTCCTGGCGCCTGGCCTTCATGACCTTCCACGGCACGGCCAAGTGGGCGCACGCGGACGACCATGGCCACGGCCACGCCGAGGACCACGCCAGCCACGCCCAGATCGAGACCCACTCCGAGCCCCTGCCGGATCACGGCCACGGCGACGACCATCATGGGGGCACGCCCCACGAGAGCCCGTGGGTGGTGCTGGTCCCGCTACTGGTGCTGGCGGTCGGCGCCATCGGCGCGGGCTATGTCTTCTTCCCCTATTTCGTGGGCGAGGAGAGCGCCGAGTTCTGGAAGGGCGCCATCTTCAACGGCCCGCATAACCACGTCCTCCACGAGGCCCACGAAGTGCCCGAGTGGGTGAAGTGGTCCCCCCTGATCGCCACCGTCATCGGCAGCCTGGGCGCGGTCTGGGTCTATCTCCTGAACGAGGGCTGGGGCGCGCGGATCGCGTCGCGCGGCGGTCCGCTCCATACCTTCCTCTACAACAAGTGGTTCTTCGACGAGCTCTATGAGGCGACCTTCGTGCGCGCCGCCAAGTTCCTCGGGGATGTGTTCTGGAAGGGCGGAGACCAGAAGATCATCGACGGCCTCGGCCCCAACGGGGTGGCTGCTGTCGCGGCTTTGGCAGGACGCCGGGTCGGCAAGCTGCAGACCGGCTACCTCTACCACTACGCCTTCGTGATGCTGCTCGGGGTGGCGGGGCTCCTGTCCTACGCCATCTGGTCCTGGAACCGGTAAGGGGAGGGCGGAAGCTTTGACCGGACTGCTCTCTCTCATCACCTTCCTGCCGATGGTCGGCGTGGCGGCCATCCTGGCGCTGCGCATGTTCGGCAAGCAGAAGCCGGAGGCCTCGTCCGAGGCCTCGCGCTGGATCGCCTTCGCGACCACCATCGCCACCCTGGCGCTCTCGATCCTGCTGGTCGCGCAGTTCGACCCGACCCACGCCGGCTTCCAGTTCCAGGAGAAAATCGCCTGGTTCGCCGGAGCCAATTACGAGATGGGCGTGGACGGGATTTCGGTCCTGTTCGTCCTCTTGACCGCCTTCCTCATGCCGATCTGCATCGCCGCGAGCTGGCGCTCCATCGAGGACCGGGTGGCGGAATATATGATCGCCTTCCTGCTGCTCGAGACCCTGATGATCGGGGTCTTCTGCGCGCTGGATCTGGTGGTCTTCTACATCTTCTTCGAAGGCGGCCTGATCCCGATGTTCCTCATCATCGGCATCTGGGGCGGCAAGAACCGGGTCTACGCGGCCTACAAGTTCTTCCTCTACACCCTGCTCGGTTCGGTCCTGATGCTGGCCGCCATCCTGATGATGGTCACCGTCGCCAAGACCAGCTCCATCCCCGAGCTGATGGCCTTCCACTTCGATCCCAAGCTGCAGATCTTCCTGTGGCTGGCCTTCTTCGCCTCCTTCGCGGTGAAGATGCCGATGTGGCCGGTCCACACCTGGCTGCCCGACGCCCACGTGGAGGCGCCGACGGCCGGCTCGGTGATCCTGGCGGGCATCCTCTTGAAGATGGGCGGGTACGGCTTCCTGCGTTTCAGCCTGCCGATGTTCCCGGCGGCCTCGACCTATTTCACGCCCCTGATCTTCGCCATGTCGGCGATCGCCATCGTCTACACCTCGCTGGTGGCGTTCCGGCAGACCGACATCAAGAAGCTGATCGCCTACTCCTCCGTCGCCCACATGGGCTTCGTGACCATGGGTATCTTCTCCGGCAACGCCGAAGGGGTGCAGGGCGCCATCTTCCAGATGCTGAGCCACGGCCTGATCTCGGGCGCCCTCTTCCTCTGCGTCGGGGTGATCTACGACCGCATGCACACCCGCGAGATCGCCTTCTACGGCGGGCTGGTGACGCGCATGCCCTGGTACGCGGCGACCTTCATGCTCTTCACCATGGGCAATGTCGGCCTGCCCGGCACCTCCGGCTTCGTCGGCGAGATTCTGACCATGGTCGGCGTCTACGGCGTCTCGACCACCACCGCCCTGGTGGCGGCGTCGGGAGTGATCCTGTCGGCGGTCTATGCCTTGAGCCTCTATCGGCGGGTGATCTTCGGGGGCATCGTCAATCCCAAGCTCGCCGACATCCAGGATATGAACTGGCGGGAGGTGGCGATCTTCGCGCCGCTGATCGCCGGCACGATCTGGCTCGGGCTCTATCCCGACGCCGTGTTCGGCTACACCCAGGCTTCGGTCGATCACCTCGTCGCCATGTGGCGCGCGGCGGGCGGGTGAGGGGACTTCGATGACCAGTACTTCCGTCCTCTCCCTCGTCATGCCTGAGCTGATCCTGGCGGTCGGCGCCCTGGCCCTGCTCGTCGTCGGCGCCTTCGGGGGCGACAAGGCCACGCGAACGGTCTCGATCGGTTCGGGACTGGTGCTGATCGCCGCGGCCGTCGCCTCCGGCATGGGGCCCCTCGGCGTCGCCTTCAACGGCGGCTTCGTCGCCGACCAGGCCTCGGCCTTCTCCAAGGTCGCCATCTACCTGATGAGCGCGGTCGCCATCCTGCTGGGCGAGCCCTGGCTGCGGCGGGTCGGCAACGCCCGCTTCGAATATCCGGTGCTGGTCCTGCTGGCGGCGCTGGGCATGGGGGTCATGGCGTCGGCCGGCGACCTGATCTCGCTCTATCTGGGCATCGAGCTGATGTCGCTCGCCACCTACGTCCTGGCCGCCTTCCAGCGCGACGACGCGCGCTCCTCCGAGGCCGGCCTGAAGTACTTCGTCCTCGGCGCCCTGTCGTCGGGCCTGCTGCTCTACGGCGCCTCGCTGATCTACGGCTTCGCGGGCTCCACCAAGTTCGCCGACATCGCCGCCCACGTGGCCGGGGGCGCCGGCCAGGGCCTGGTGTTCGGCATCGTGTTCCTGATCTGCGGCCTCGCCTTCAAGGTCTCCGCCGCGCCCTTCCATATGTGGACGCCGGACGTCTATGAGGGCGCGCCGACCCCGGTAGTGGCCTTCCTCGCCGCCGCGCCGAAGCTCGCCGCCATGGTCCTGTTCGCCCGCGCGGTGAGCCAGGGCTTCCCCGGCGCCACCGAGCAGTGGAGCCAGGTGGTCCAGGCCATCGCCGTCATCTCCATGGGCGTCGGCGCCCTGGCGGGGCTGGTGCAGAAGAACCTCAAGCGCCTCTTGGCCTATTCCTCGATCGGCAACATCGGCTACGCCCTGCTGGGCATCGCCTCGGGCACCGAGCAGGGCGTCCAGGCCATGCTGGTGTTCATGGTCCTCTACATGATCGACGTGACGGGCCTGTTCGCCTGCATCCTGGCCGTGAATCGCCAGGGCCGGTCGATGGACAGCCTGGCCGACTTCGCCGGCCTCGCGCGGGAGCGGCCAGGACTGGCGCTCGCCGTCACAGGCCTCTGCTTCTCCGTGATGGGCATCCCGCCGTTCTCGGGCTTCTGGGCGAAGTACTATGTGTTCAAGGCCGCCATCTCGGCCGGCCTGTGGCAGCCGGCGGTGTTCGGCCTGGTCGCCAGTGTGGTGGCCGCCTTCTACTACCTGCGCATCGTCAAGACGATCTGGCTCGACCCGAGCCCCGGCGTGACCGACGCGCCGCCGCTCGACGCCAAAGGCGTGGCCGTGGCCGCCGCCCTGTTCTCCTTCCCGCTGGTGCTGCCGGCCCTGGCCCTGCTCGATCCCCTGGCTAAGGCCGCCGCCGCCGCCTTCGGCCTCGGGTGAGGACGGCGGCCGGCTCGCCCGTCATGGCGCGCGCCGCTCCCGTCCTGGCCTACCGCACGCTGGACTCCACCAACGCCGAGGCCCGCCGCCTGGCCGAGGCCGGGGAGACCGGTCCCCTCTGGATCAGCGCCGACACCCAGACCGCCGGCCGGGGCCGTCGCGAGCGCGCCTGGACCGCCCCTGCGGGCAATCTCTCCGCCACCCTGCTCCTGACCCTGGACCGGAGCCCTGCCCAGGCCGCCGAGATCGCCTTCGTCGCGGCCCTGGCCGCCGGGGACCTCGCCGCGCTCTACGTGCCTGAGGCCCTGGTCCGGCTGAAGTGGCCCAACGACGTGATGCTCGATGGGCAAAAGCTCTGCGGCATCCTGATCGAATCCGGCCGTACGCCTCGGGGCCAGCTCTGGCTCGCCATCGGGATCGGCGTGAACCTCGTCGCCGCACCGTCCAACATCGAGCGGCCCGCCACGGCGCTGGCCGACCACCTGCGCGTCGGGGTGGAGCGTCCGCCATCGCCGCAGGAGGCCCTGGCCGTGCTGGCGGAGGCCTTCGCCGGCTGGCAGGATCGCTGGCAGGCTCAGGGTTTCGATGTGGTCCGCGCCGCCTGGAGCGCCCGCGCCGAGGGCATGGGCGGCCCCTGCACGGCGCGGCTCGACCGGGAGACGGTGACGGGCGTGGCCGAGGGCCTGGACCATGACGGGGCGCTGATCCTGCGCTTGAGTGACGGCTCGACCCGGCGCATCACCGCCGGCGACGTCTTTTTCGGGGGGTAGGGGCCATGCTGCTCGCCATCGAACAGGGCAACACCAACACCCTCTTCGCCGTCCACGACGGGGAGAGCTGGATCGCCCAGTGGCGCACCGCCACGGACGCCGCCCGCACCGCGGACGAATACGCCGTGTGGCTGGTTCAGCTTCTTGCGCTGGTCGAGCTCAAGCTCGCCGATCTCGACGCCTGCATCATCTCCAGCGTGGTTCCCCAGTCGGTCTTCAATCTGCGCAATCTCTCGCGGCGATATCTCCACGCAGAGCCCCTGGTGATCGGCGAGAATGTCGAGCTGGGGATCGAGATCCGGATCGATAAGCCGTCGGAAGCCGGCGCCGACCGCCTGGTCAACTCCGTCGGCGCCCATGTCGCCTATCCGGGGGCCCTGCTGGTGGTCGACTCGGGCACCGCCACCACCTTCGACCTGGTCGCGGCGGATGGGGCTTTCGAGGGCGGCGCCTTCGCCCCCGGGATCAACCTCTCCATGCAGGCCCTGCACGAGGCCGCCGCCCGCCTGCCGCGCGTCGCCATCCGACGGCCCGACCACGTGATCGGCAAGGACACGGTGTCCTGCATGCAGTCGGGCCTGTTCTGGGGATACGTTTCGCTCATCGAGGGCATGGTCGCGCGCATCAAGGCCGAGTACCCCGAGCCCCTGACCGTGATAGGCACCGGGGGTGTCGCCTCCCTTTTCGAGGGCGCCACTTCGGCCATCGATCATTTCGATCCGGACGTGACCATCCGCGGCATGCTCGAAATTCACCGCCGCAACACCCATCTACGAGGCTCATGAAAGCTTCCCAGAACGACGAACTCGTCTTCCTGCCGCTCGGCGGGTCGAACGAGATCGGTATGAACCTCAATCTGTACGGCTACGGCCCGCCCCACGCCCGCAAGTGGATCGTGGTGGACGTCGGGGTGACCTTCGGCGACCTGACCACCCCCGGCGTCGAGATCATCATGCCGGACCCCGCCTTCATCGAGGAGCATGCCGACGACATCCTCGGCATCGTCCTGACCCACGCCCACGAGGACCACATCGGGGCCATGCCCTGGCTGTGGCCCCGGCTGAGGGCGCCGGTCTACGCCACCCCCTTCACCGCCTTCCTGCTGCGCGAGAAGCTGCGGGACGCCGACATCCTCGACCAGGTGGACATCACCGAGGTGCCGCTGGGCGGGCGGATCCAGATCGGTCCCTTCGACATCGAGCTGATCACCCTGACCCACTCGATCCCCGAGCCCAACGGCCTGGCGATCAAGACGCCGCTCGGCACCATCCTGCATACCGGCGATTGGAAGATCGATCCGGAGCCGATGCTGGGCGCCCCGACCGACAGCGCCGCCATCCGACGCCTCGGCGACGAGGGCGTGCTGGCCATGGTCTGCGATTCCACCAACGTCTTCGTCGACGGGGTGGCGGGCTCGGAGTCCGATGTCCGCGTCGCCCTGAACAGCCTGATCGCGGGGCTGAAGGGCAAGGTGGCCGTCGCCTGCTTCGCCTCCAACGTGGCGCGCATGGACAGCGTGATCCGGGCCGCCGAGGCCAACGGCCGCCGCGTCTGCCTGGTCGGCCGCTCCATGCTGCGGATGGCCCGCGCGGCCCAGTCGGTGGGCCTGCTGACCGACGTCGCGCCGTTCCTCTCGGACAACGAGGCGAACGGCTTGCCGCACAACAAGGTGCTCTACCTCTGCACCGGCAGCCAGGGAGAACCGAGGGCGGCCCTGTCGCGCATCTCCGAGGGCACCCATCCCCACGTGAAGCTGAGCCTGGGGGACTCCTGCGTCTTCTCCTCGCGGGTGATCCCGGGCAACGACGTGGCCATCCGCAACCTGCAGAACCGCCTCGCCGACCGGGGCGTGCGGCTCTACACCGACCGCGACCACCCCGGCATCCACGTTTCCGGCCACCCCTGCCGCGACGAGCTGGCCCAGATGTACCAGTGGGCCCGGCCGCAGATTTCCATCCCCACCCACGGGGAGCGCCGGCACCTTCTGGAGCATGTGGCCTTCGCCCGGGACCTGCAGGTGCCCGAGCAGGTCGCCCCCCGCAACGGCGACATGGTGCGGCTGGCGCCCGGCAAGGCGGCGATCATCGACGAGGTGGCCTCGGGGCGCCTGTTCCTCGACGGCGGCGTGCTGACCCCTGAGAACAGCGATCCCCTGCGCGAGCGCCGCCATGCGGCCAGCAACGGCGTCCTGATGGTCTCGGTGGTGCTGGACGGCAAGAACCGTGTCGCCGGCGACGTTCAGGTCCGATCGATCGGCCTGCCCGGCGATCTCGACCAGCCCCTGGGCGAAGCCCTGGACGACCTGGCCGAGGCCGCCGAGGACGCCCTGAGGCGCCTCTCCGCCCAGGACCGCGAAGACGACGCCGCCGTGGAGCAGGCGGTCGCCCGCGCCCTCAAGAAGGCCTCCCAGCGCGTCTGGGATCGCCGTCCCGTGGTCGAGACCATGGTGGTCAGACTTTAGATTTCTCCTCTCATCCCGGCGAAAGCCGGGACCCAGGCTTTTTCTGAAGTCCGCGCGCTCTAGGATAAAACACCTGGGCCCCGGCTTTCGCCGGGGTGAGCGGGTAGGGGGTTGGATGGCTTCCCGAATGACTTTCTGGCTGGCCGCCTGCCTGGGGCTGCTCCTCGCCGCGCCCGCCACCGCCCTGGACGATCCGGACCAGCTGGTCCGCCAGCTCTACCGGCGCGACAGCATCCCGGTCAGCAATGCCGGCGTGGACCGCTTCTTCGCCCGCGACCTGGCGCGCGCCATGAAGAAGGACATGAAGTCCAAGGACGAGGTGGGCGTCCTCGATTTCGACTACCGCTACGGCGCGCAGGATTTCGAGGTCACGGAACTGACCTTCAAGAAGCAGGCGGTCGGAAACGGCGCCACGGTGACCGCCAGCTTCAAGAATTTCGCCAAGGCCGAGGTCGTCACCTACCGGATGTGCATCGCCGCCAAGGGCTGGCGCATCGCCGACATCGCCGGCGCCTCGGACGAGGAGCGCTGGGAGCTGCGCAAGATGTTCAAGCTGCCGGCGCGGACGGTGTGCTGATGATCGGTCGCATCAACCACGTCGGCGTCGCCACCCCCTCCATCGCCGAGGCGGTGAAGCTCTATCGCGATGTCCTGGGCGCCACCGAATTCACCGAGCCCCGCACACTGGCCGAGTTCGGGGTGACGGTGGTGTTCGTCACCCTGCCCAACGCCCAGGTCGAACTCTTGGAGCCCTACGGCGACACTTCGGTCATCGCCGACTTCCTGGCCAAGAACCCCAGGGGCGGCCAGCACCACCTCTGCTTCGAGGTGGAGGACATCTACGCCGCCCGCGACGAACTCGTCGGCAAGGGCGCCACGGTGCTGAACGAGCCGCGCATTGGCGCCCACGGGACGCCGGTGATATTCGTCCACCCTCGGGACATGGGGGGCGTCCTGGTCGAACTGATGCAGACCCCCAAGGACGCGTAATGGGCCTGGTATTCACGATCTCGGTCTATCTGGTGGTGTGGTGGACCGTGCTGTTCGCCGTCCTGCCCATCGGCGTGCAGAGCTACCACGAGGCCGGGATCGAGCCGCCGAGGGGCGCGGACCCCGGCGCGCCGGTCAATCCGAACCTCAAGAAGAAGTTCTTCACCACCACCTGGATTTCGGCGGTGATCATGCTGTTCATCTGGTGCGCCTACACCTTCCACTGGGTCCACCTGCCGCCCCTGCGCGTCGGGTAGGCGAGGGCGGCCCGCGGCGCCCGCGGATTGGGCGATTTTCCCCTATCGAAGGCCGGCTCGGAGCCGCGCCCTGAACCCTCGGCCATCTTGCGCGATCCTCCTCCCGTATCCGGCCTCAGTCGGGTGCAGCAGTAAGCGTCCCGGTGGACTTGTCATGGGCTGCGCGGACCCCTTGCGCAGCCCATTCTTTGTCTCCGCCACGCCGCCGCCCTCATCTGCAGCCAATACGGCCAAGCCGCGTTCCGTTCCGGGCGCGAGGGGCGCTTGCAAGCGGATTTCCCACACGTCTATGAACGGCCATCCTGAACCCATGCCGCGAATCAGCGAGGCGCCGTGATGGCGAGCCGGACCACCGCCCCCGCCTTCGCCGCCTGGGAGCGTTCCATCGCCTCGCGCTACCTGCGCACCAAGCGCAAGAACGGCGGCGTCGCGGTCATCTCCCTCATCGCCTTCGTCGCCACCATGATCGCCGTGGCGGTGCTGATCATCGTCATGTCGATCATGAACGGGTTCCGCACCGAGCTGCAGTCGCGGATGCTGGGCTTCAATGGCCACGTCTACGTCAACGGCCCGGCGGTGCAGCAGGTGGGCGGCCGCGACATACTGATGTCCCGCCTGAAGGCCGTGCCCGGCGTGGTGACGGTCACCCCCGTGGTCGAGGCCCAGGCCATCGTCCAGTCGCCGAACCTGGTCACCGGGGCCATCGTGCGGGGCCTGACCCCCGCCGACCTCGATCGCACCAAGATCATCTCCGGCAATATCAAGCAGGGGTCCCTGCGCGGCTTCGGCCAGGGCGAATACGGCGGCGACATCGTCATCGTCGGCAGCCGGCTGGCCGAGTCCCTGGGCGTGCAGCCCGGCGACTCCATCACCCTGGTCAGCCCGTCCAGCGGCGCGACCGTGTTCGGCTCCACCCCGCGCAGCAAGGCCTACACCGTCGGCGGCATCTTCCAGGCGGGGATGAGCGAGTACGACGCGGCTTTCATGTACATGCCGCTGGAGCAGGCCCAGCTGTTCTTCGGCCGGGACCAGGGCATCGACCTGGTCGAGATCAACCTCACCAACCCGGACGACGCGGCGATGCTCAAGCCCGCCCTGCAGGCGGCCGCGGGGCCGGGGGCGATCGTCACGGACTGGCGGGACCGCAACAAGAGCTTCTTCAACGCCCTGGAGGTCGAGCGCACCGCCATGCGCCTGATCCTGATGCTGATCATCGCCATGGCGGCGGTGAACATCGTCTCCTCCATGATCATGCTGGTGAAGAACAAGGGCCGCGACATCGCCATCCTGCGCACCATGGGCGCCAGCCGGGGGGCTATCCTGCGCATCTTCTTCATGGCCGGCGCCTCCATCGGCGCCTTCGGCACCCTTTTGGGCCTGGCGGCGGGCTGGCTGTTCTGCACCTACATCGAGCAGATCCAGAGTGTGCTGGAGAAGATCACCGGGGTGTCGCTGTTCAGTCCCGACACCTATTTCCTGCAGCACATCCCCGCTCAGTTCGAGTGGAGCGAGGCGGCCATCATCACCGCCGCCTCCTTGGCCATGACCTTCTTAGCCACCCTGCCTTCGGCCATCCGCGCCGCCCGCCTCGATCCGGTGGAGGCGCTCCGCTATGAGTGACGCCGCCGTCGGCAAGGTCAACGCCGCAGGGAACGGGCCGGTCCTGACCCTGCGCGGCGTGACCCGCACCTACAGGATCGGGGGAGGGCGGGACCTCGAGGTGCTGAAGGGCGCCGACCTCGACATCTATCCCGGCGAGATCGTCGGCCTGACCGGCCCCTCGGGCTCGGGCAAGTCGAGCCTGTTGCACGCCGCGGGCTTGCTGGAGCGGCCCACCAGCGGCCAGGTCTTGGTCGCCGGGACCGACTGCTCGAAGATGGGCGACGGGCCGCGCACGCGTCTTCGCCTGCACACCATCGGCTTCGTCTACCAGTTCCACCACCTGCTGCCAGAGCTGACAGCCCTGGAGAACGTGGTCCTGCCGCAGAGGATGGCCGGTCTTTCCCGAAAAGAGTCCGTGGCCTACGCCGAGGTGCTGCTGCAGCGCCTGGGCCTCGGCGAACGCCTCCAGCACCAGCCCGCCCAGCTCTCCGGCGGCGAACAGCAGCGCGTCGCCATCGCCAGGGCCCTGGCCAACCGCCCCCGCCTGTTGCTGGCCGACGAACCCACCGGCAACCTCGACCCCGCCACAAGCGGTTCAGTCTTCCAGGCCCTGTTCGACCTCGCCCGCCTCGAAGGCGTCGCCGCCCTCATCGCCACCCACAACATGGAACTCGCCGGCTACATGGACCGGGTGTTCTCGATCGCGGACGGGCATCTGGTGGAGCGGCGGCGCTAGCCGTCCAGCAGCAGCGTCACGTCCTCAGCCGCCATCGGGCGGCCGAAGTGGTAGCCCTGGAGGAGGCCGCAGCCGGCGGCGATGAGGACTTTGCGTTGGTCCTCGGTCTCGACGCCTTCGGCCACGACGCTCATGCCCAACGACGCCGCCAGTCTTGAGACGGAGGCGACGATCACGGCGGACTGGCGGTCTCTCGTGACGTTGTCGACGAAGGACTTGTCGATCTTGATGCAGTCGATGGCGAACTGGTTGAGGTACACGAGGCTGGAGTAGCCGGTGCCGAAGTCGTCCAGGGCCACGCGCACGCCGGCGGCCCGCAGGATCTTCAGATTGTGGTCCGCGCGCTCGACGTCGTCGATGATGGCGGTTTCCGTCAGCTCTACCTGGATCAGGTTGGGGGAGACGTTGGCCTCGGCGGCGTAGCGTAGGATGCGTTCGGCTACGTTGTGGCGCAGGAACTGGCGCGCCGAGACGTTCACCGAGACGTAAAGACCGCCCCACTTGCGGCAATCCTTGAAGGCCTGGCGGGTGATCCAGTCGCCGAGGTCGAGGATCAGCCCGGTCTCCTCGGCGATGGGCACGAAGTCGGCGGGGGAGATCTGGCCGTGCTCGGGGCTGTTCCAGCGCACCAGCGCCTCGAAGCCCAGGATGGCGCCGGTTTCGGCCTTCACGATCGGCTGGTAGGCCATCTTGAACTGGGCCGAGGAGAGGGCCCGCTCCAGGCCGTTCTCCATCGAGAGGCGGTGCTGGGTGGCCTTGTCGAGGGCGGCGTCGAAGATGCGGTAGCGGTTGCGGCCGTCGCGCTTGGCGGCGTAGAGCGCCAGGTCGGAGCGACGCAGCAACTCGATCTCGCTCTGGTTCGGCTCCTGCTCAGCCACGCCGATGGAGGCCGAGACCTGCACCTCGTGGCCGGAAACCCGCCGGGTCTGGGCGCAGACACGCAGGACCATGCCGCAGAGATCATGGACCGCCTGGTCGGTGGGGGCCTCGATGACGATGCCGAACTCGTCGCCGCCGAGGCGCGCGAGCACCCCGCCGGCGGGCAGGATGTCGGAGACGGCGTTGCAGATCTTGCGCACCAGCTCGTCGCCGGCGTCGTGGCCGAGGGTGTCGTTGACCGCCTTGAAGCGGTCGAGGTCGATCATCAGCACCGTCTGCTTGCGCCGGTTGCGGGTCAGGCGCGCGACCAGCTCCTCGACGAAGCCGGTGCGGTTCAGGACCCCCGTCAGGTCGTCGTGGCGGGCGGTGTGCTTGGCGATGTCCAGGCGCGCCTTCAGCTCCTGGACCTGGACCTCCAGGCCGCCGATGGCCCGGTCGCGGTGGCCGAGGGCGTCGTTGCTGGAATGGACCGCCCGGTAGCGCTCGGCAACCGTGCGGATGGCGGAGACGGCGTTGGGCTGGTCGAAGGGCACGACCAGGAAGGTCACCTTGTCCGGGGTCTGGGAGACCTGCAGGCAGGCGGCGAAGACGGCGGGGTCGCGCCCATCGACCACAGCGACCAGCTCGGCGTCGGTGTTGGCCTTGCGGACCTGGCGGATCTGCTCGGCGATCTCGGGCACGGGCATGCGGCGGAAGTCGAACAGGAAGATCGCCGCCGCCCGGCCGAACATCCGCGCCGACTCAGCGCGGGCGATGGCGTCGGTGGTGGTCCCGCAGGTGAGCACGCTCTCGGTCGGCAGGGCGTCGCGCAGCAGGCCGGCGAGCTCGGCCGATCCCCCCGCGTGAGGGCTGATCAGGATGGTGGTCAGGGTCGGCGACGCCAGGGCCTGATCGGACGCCGCCGGCGCCACGAAGGGCGAGGCATCCGCTACCGCTAGTGCAGTTCCAGGCATTCAGTCGGCCCCACCGTCGATTGCGGGAGCCTATTCGGACAGGACGAAGAAACCGTTAGCCGGACAGGAAAAAACTACGGCTACTGCTCAGCTTGGACGGCAGGGCCCAGCTTGGCTGCAACCACTGGTTTCCGTGCGGCCGCCGCCTCAACCGCGAGACGGCGGCTTTCCAGGCGCGGCCTATTTCGCCGCCTTGGCCAGCTCGGCCTGCCGGTCGTGGGCGCGGCTGATCAGGTAGCCGCGGATCAGCTCGGCATGGGGCTTGTCCAGCACCGCCGACCAGGAGGCCATGCCGTTGGCCTTCAGGGCTCCGCCGAGGACGATGTCGAAGAAGCTGTCGTCCTTCAGGGCGTCGGAGTAGCGCAGGTCCGGCACGATCCCGGTCGAGGCGGCGCCGGCCGCGTGGCAGACGGCGCAGTAGCGGCCGTAGAGCTCGGAGCCGGCGGCGATGTCCTGGGGCGTGGCCGTCAGCGGCGGCGGGGCGAGAGTCTTGGCGACGACAGGCCGTTCGGAGAGCTTGGCGGCCCCGCCGAGCTTGAACACCAGCACGCGGCTGACGTTGCGGATCCCCATGCCGTTGTCGGGGGCCGACAGGCCCGTGGCGCCGCCGAAGCCGGAGAGCACGGCGATATATTGATCGCCCTTGACCTCATAGGTCACCGGGGCGGCCATCACCGCGCCCTGCACCGGCATGGACCAGAGCTTGGCGCCTGAGTCGGCGCGATAGGCGGCGAAGTTTCCGATCACGTCGCCCTGGACCACCAGGTTGCCCGCGGTGGCGAGCACCCCGCCGTTGGCCGGCCCCGGCAGGTCCACCCGCCAGGCCTGGGTCTGGGTCGCCGGGTTCCAGGCCAGGAGGTAGCCCTTGTTGCCGGCCGTCCCGATAGCCTTGATGTCCGGCGCCCCGGCGTCGCCCGCCAGGTCCACGCCGATGTTGAAGCCCATGGGCTTCTTCTCGAAGTCCTTGAACGGCACGTAGGGGAAGATGGTCTCCTGCACCGGAATGTAGACGAGCCCGGTCTTGGGGCTGAAGGCCATGGGGTTCCAGGCGTGGGCGCCCGCGGGCCCCGGCGTGCCCCAGAAAGGCTTGCCGGTGAGGGTGTAGCGGGACTGCGGGTTCTCGATGGGGCGGCCGTTGGCGTCGATGCCGGTGGCCCAATTCATGGGCGTGATCGCCTTGGCCGAGATCAGCTTCCCGTTGGTGCGATCGAGCACGTAGAAGAAGCCGTTCTTGGGCGCCTGCATCAGCACCTTGCGGGGGGCGCCGCCGATGGAGATGTCCGCCAGGATCATCGGCTGGACCGCCGAATAGTCCCACTCGTCGCCGGGATTGACCTGGAAGTGCCAGACGTACTCGCCGGTGTCGGCCTTCACAGCCAGGATGGAGGTGAGGAAGAGGTCGTCCGAGACGCCGGGGCTGCGGAGCTTCTTGTTCCAGGGATCGCCGTTGTCGGTGCCGAAGTAGATCAGGTCCAGGGCCGGGTCGTAGACGATGGCGTCCCAGACGGTGCCGCCCCCGCCCCACTTCCACCATTCCCCGCGCCAGGTCTTTGCGGCCATCTCCATGGCCTTGTTCTCGAACGGCTTCGAGGGGTCGCCGGGCACGGTGTAGAAGCGCCACTTCAGCGCGCCGGTCTGCGCGTCATAGGCCGAGATGAAGCCGCGGACGCCGTATTCGCCCCCGGCCATGCCGATCAGCACCAGGCCCTTTATGATGCGCGGGGCGCCGGTGATCGACATCGACTTGGTCTTGTCGATGGTGGAGACGTCGAAGACGGGCTTGCCGGTCTTGGCGTCGAGGGCGACGAGGCGCCCGTCGATGGTGCCGACATAGACCCGGCCCTTCCAGACGGCGACGCCGCGGTTGACCACGTCGCAGCAGGCTTTCCAGCCCCACTCTCCGGGGACCTGCGGGTCGTAGGCCCAGAGCAGGGCGCCGGTGGCCGCGTCGAAGGCCTTCACCTTGGACCAGGCGGTGGAGACGTACATGACCCCGTCCACCACGATGGGGGTGGCTTCCTGGCCGCGGTTGGTGTCGAGGTCGTAGGACCAGGCGAGGCCCAGCTGGCCGGCGTTCGTATCGTTGATCTTGGTCAGGGGGCTGAAGCGCTGCTCGTCGTAGGTGCGCCCATTGCTCATCCAGTTGCCGGGCTCCTTGTCCGCGGCCTGGATGCGGGCGCCGTCCACGTCCGCGGGCCCCCGCGCCTTCGAGCAGCCGACAAGACCCATGGCCGCGACGGCGGCGAGGGCGACGAACACGGTTCGCATCCTGAACATATTCCCGATCCTCGGTGGCCCGCTCTCTGATGGAACGGCTCCTCTCCAACAGCTACAAGGTGGAGGGCAGGTCGTCTATGTTGGCGGCGATAACCGACGGCGGACGCCGTCCCGGGCATAGCGCGTGAGGAAAGCCATGAACCCGATCCTGGACCGCCAGATCGACCACCCCAGCGCCTGGACCAGCGCCGAGATCGGCGGCAAGGAAGGGCTGATGCACCGGATGGGGGCCGACCACGTGGCGGCCCTGCGGGAGTTGGTCGAGAAGACCCGGCATCTGGCGCCCTCCGACGTCACCCGCGCCGACTTCGACCATCCGCTGATCAACGACATGATGAAGGGCGCGCGCCACGAGATCATGCACGGCAAGGCCGCGATCATCCTGGCCGGCCTCGACATGTCGAAGACCAGCCTGGAGGACTACAGCCGCATCTACTGGGGTCTGGGCACGCACCTGGGGCAGGGGGCGGTGCAGAGCTACCGCCGGGACAAGATCGGTCACGTGCAGAAGGAAGAGCACAACCCCACGGGGCGCGGTTACCTGATGGATGTGGAGCTGCGTTCCCACACCGACTTCCATGAAATCCTCAGCCTGGCCTCCTTCCGCAAGGCGCCGGAGGGTGGGATGAGCGGGGCGGTGTCGAGTCTGGCCATCCACAACGTGATCCAGCGCGAGCGACCGGAGCTGCTCAAGGCGCTCTACGAAGGCTTCTTCCACGAGTCCGCCGGCACGGGGGCGATATCGGCTGAGAAGGTGCCGGTGTTCTGCAACGTCGATGGGGTGGTCAGCTGCTATTCCCACGGCCTGTTCCAGCGCGCCGCCGCCAAGCAGATGGGGGTGGACCTGCCTGCGGACCTCGTGGAGGCGCAGGACTTCTTCGCCGAGGTCTCCACGCGGCCGGACGTGCGCGCCGACTTCATGCTGGAGCCGGGGGAGATGTTCTTCTGGCACAACTTCATGGTCCTGCATTCGCGCACGCAGTTCCACGATGCGCCGGAGCAGAAGCGCCTCCTGCTACGCCTGTGGCTGAACGTGCCGGAAGGCGGGCGGGCCATGCACCCCAGCTTCAACGAGCGCGCCCGCGCCATGGACCGCATCCATGAGGCGGGGGAGCCGGCGATCCACTACGCCAAGACCGGCGTGCTGGAAGATCGCATGAAGGCCGCCGTCGAAGCGGCTGAATAGGAAGGAATATTCGTGGCGGTCCTGACCGGTCTTTTCCACGTCGCCATCAAGACCGCCGACCTCGAGAAGACGGTACGGTTCTACAAGCAGGTGCTGGGTTGCCGCGAGGCGCCGCGTCCTGACCTGGGTTTTCCCGGCGCCTGGCTGGCCGTGCCGACGCCGGCGGGGGAGGCCATTTTCCACATCTACGGCGGGGCTCCGGCCCTGGAGCGCGACGGCGGTCACGCCCACGGCACCGGCGCCATCGACCACATCTCGCTGACGGCGGTAGGCTTCCACGACATGCTGGCGCGGATCCAGGCGGCGGGCCTGCCCTGGCGCGAGGCTATCGTGCCGGGGGTCGGGCTCTGGCAGATTTTCGTCATGGACCCGAGCGGCGTGCAGCTCGAGATCATCTTCGACGCCGCGGCCGAAGGCGGGCCCGAGCCGGACGAGACGCCGGGCCGCCGCTACGCCCCCGGCGAGGACTATTTCGACAAGGACGCCTACGCGCGGCTGTAGCGGACTTGGCGCCCGCTCAACGTCAGGTTTGAATGGAGGGGTCTCGGGGAGGGGACGCCCTTATGCGCCTAACGTGTCTCGCGATCGCCGTGTCCGGCTTGCTGGCGGCGCCGGCTCTTGCGGCGGTCGTCACGCCGCCCGCATGGATAAGGATCCCCACGGAGGCGGAAAGGCAAATCGCGCGCCCCGTCGGCGCCCACAAGGAGGGCGCGCAGGTCTGGATGAAATGTACGGTGACGGTTGAGGGCGTGCTGACGGACTGCTCCATCATCAAGGAGTCGCCGCCGAACCTCGGCTTCGGCAAGTCCACCCTGTCGCTCGCGTCGAAATTCCGCATGCGGCCCCAGATGTTGGACGGCAAGCCGGTGGGCGGCGCGGCGATCACCGTCCCCTTCTCCTGGTATGGAGACAAAGGCACCATCGAGGTCCAGCAACGGCTCGCCAAGAACCTGCTGTGGGATGAGGCCCCGACCTCGGCGGACGTGGCGGCGGCCTATCCGAAGGATGCGCTTGCCAAGGGGCGATCGGGCAAGGTGGTGCTGAGATGCGCCGTGTTCCAGAACGGTCGGCTTAACGGCTGCAAGCCTTCGGAGGCTGGCGGGGCGGATCGGGATTTCCTGGCGGCCGCCCAGTCGCTCTTGCCCAAGTTCAAGGCGATCGTCGGCGATCAGGATCAGGTGGCGCTGCTCGATCTCCGCGTGGACGTGACCTTCCAGTTCACGCCGGCCGCAACGGCCGCAGCCCCTCGCTACCTCCCAAAAGCCGACTGGACTCACACCCTGACGTCCGAAGCGCTCCTGGGCGCCTTTCCGAACAAGGCCACGGCGGCCGGCCTGAATACGGGACGGGGGATGGTGGATTGCACGGTAGGCCAGGGTGGAAAGCTGACGGCCTGCACGCCGGTGTCTGAAGAACCGGCAGGCGTCGATTTCGGGGTCTCGGCCATTCAACTGGCCCAGGCCATGGTCACCAATCCGTGGACGGCGGAAGGCTTGCCGACGGAGGGGGCGCACCTGCGTGTCCCCATTCGCTTCCAGGCCAAGGACATAGAGCCGTCGGCGCCGGCTGTGACCGCGCCGACGGCTCCTTGAGCGTCGCTTCCTACTTCGGCGTGAGCTTCAGGAGCTTGGCGTTGTTGGCGGCGTCGGTGAGGACGTAGACCGCGCCGTCGGGGCCGACCCGCACGTCGCGGATGCGGGCCTTCTGGTCGAGCAGCAGGGGTTCTTCGTTGACGACCCGGCCGTTGACCAGGGTCAGGCGGTCCAGCATCTGGCGGCCGAGGCTGCCGACCAGGACGCTGCCCTTCCACGCCGGGAACAGGTTGGCGTTGTAGAAGGCCAGGCCCGAGGGGGCGATGACCGGATCCCAGTAGTAGGCGGCCTGCTCATAGCCGGGCTTTTCGGTGAAGCCGCCGTTGATCATCGGCCCCGGGTAGTCGATCCCGTGCACGATCACCGGCCAGCCGTAGTTCTTGCCGGACTGGATCATGTTGAGCTCATCGCCGCCGCGCGGGCCGTGCTCGGTTTCCCACAGCTGACCGGACGCATCGAGGGCCAGGCCTTCCTGGCTGCGGTGCCCGAAGGAATAGATTTCAGGCAGATAGCCGGCTTTGTTCAGGTAGGGGTTGCCGGGGGCCGGCGCGCCCTCGGGCGTGATGCGGATGATCTTGCCGAGCCCGGTGTCGGGGCGCTGGGCCATGTCCCAGGGCGGGGACAGGGAGCGGTCGCCCACGGTCATGAACAGGTTGCCGTCCTTGGCCATGACGATACGGCCGCCCTGGTTGGCGCTGTTCGGGTTGCGCGGCAGCTCGGAGTTGTTGCGGTAGATCACCTTCACGTTGGAGAGGGCGAGCTTGGCCTCGTCGAGGCTGGCGCTGGCCATGACGATGCGGGTGAACGCATCGGGCCCCGGGCCGACGTTCTCGCTGTAGCTGAAGAAGATGCGCTTGTTGCGGGCGTAATTGTTGTCCAGCACCACGTCCAGCAGGCCGACCTGGCCCTGGAAGTTGACCGCGGGCACGCCGGAGATAGGGGCGGAGACGGTGCCCTTGGCGTCGACGATGAGCATGGTCCCGTTCTTCTGGGTGACCAGCATGCGGCCCCCCGAGAGGAACTGCAGGGCCCAGGGTGCCTTCAGCTGGTCGGTGATGACCGCGACGTTGACGGCGGTGGTGGCGTGGTAGGGCGCGCGGGTCTGGCCGACGAAGGCCGGCTTGTCGGTGGCGAGTTCAGGAACGCGCAGCTCGATCGGCTGGCCTTCCACCAGGCGCAGCGCCGGGATCGGCGCGGCGGCCCCGCCGCGGGGCGGGGGCGCCTGGGGGACCTGGGTGGCCTGGACCGGGGACGCAGGCGGCGGCCCCGCAGGCTCCGCGGCCAGGGCGATGGATGCGGGGATGACAGCGGCCGTGGCCAGCATCATCAGCAGGCGCGTGACTGAGCTCATGAGGCGTCTCCGGCAGTCTCTGAATTGGTTTGTAAGGGTTGTTTATGCGCCGGGTCGGAACGTCAAGGCTACGCCGTTCATGCAGTAGCGCAGGCCCGTGGGCCTCGGTCCGTCCTGGAATACATGGCCCAGATGCCCGCCGCAGCGGCTGCAATGGACGGCGGTCCGGTCGTCTCCCAGCGAGATGTCCCGCGTGGTCCCGACGGCGCCGGGGAGGGGCTGCCAGAAACTCGGCCAGCCGGTCTCGCTCTCGTACTTGGTGGTCGAGGAATAGAGGTCCCGGTCGCACCCGGCGCAGGTGAAGAGGCCCTTGCGGTGCTCTTCCAAGAGCGGGCTGGAAAAGGGGGCCTCGGTGGCGCTCAGGCGCAGGACCTGGAACTGCCTGGCCGTCAGCAGCTTCTTCCATTCCGACTGGGTATGCACGACCTCGAAGGCCGGGCCGTTGGAGGCGGCCCGCGCCAGGAAGGGCAGGGCGGCGCCGGCGGCCGCGCCGGCAAGGAGCTGACGTTTCGAGATCATGCTCCGCTCCATACACCGGATTCACGCCGGTGGCAGCGGCGCTGCGGCGCGACGGTCCGTCAGCTTCGCACGGCCCCGGCGCCGACCCGGGGGCGCGTGCGCATGAACTGCGACAGGACCCACTTCTCGCCTGCGGCAGGCGCGCGCCCGGCATGCAGGGAGCGGGGGTCGGGGGCGCCGGCGCGATCGACGCCGAGGAAGATCAGGGCGTCGCCCTTGCGGCCCTTGTGGCCGATCCCGAGGCGCGGGAAGGCGGTCTCGCCGCCCTCGTAGCCGTCGTTGAGGTAGAGCAGGCCCGTCGCCACCCTCTGGCCCATCTCGGCGATCTGGGCGGCGTAGGCGGGGATGTCCGGATCGAGATAGTCGTAGTGCTCGCTGGCCTCCTCGCCGATCGCGTAGTGGAGCACCGCGAAGGCTTCCATCATCGCCAGGGGGAAGCCCGCGGCGGCGGCGAAGCGGGCCTGGACCAGGAGGTTGAGCAGGCTGGTGTCGACCAGGCCGAAATTGGCGACCCGGTTGGTGCGGGTCTCGCCCATGATGGCCTGTCCGGTCTCAGGGTCGTGCACCTGGGCGCGGGTCAGCCTCGGCCGCGACTGGTCCGTGATCCAGTCGCAGATGCGGGGCGGGACCAGGCCGGTGATGGTCCGCACCAGGGGCTCGCCGCAGATCACGTCGGCTGTGGCAGGGCGGGTCCACCAGCCGAGATCGATCGACCGGCGCAGCCGTCCCCAGAGGTCGGCGGCGGCGGGGGCGGTCCGCAGCGCCTCGTCCTCGGACAGCAGCCGAAGCTGCTCGCGGGCGGAGGGTAGGCCCAGCTCCGCCGCCCGTTGCAGATGGTCGAAGGCGACCGCCCAATTCTGCGGCCCGTGGAAGCCGCCGCCGGCCAGGATGGAGACCAGGGCGGCCGCCTCGGCGTCGCCGCGGGCGGCGGCGTCGACCAGGAGGCCCGCCGCGGCCTCCGGTCGCCAGGGCGCGTCGTCGCCGGTCAGCAGCCGTCGGCCAAGCTCGAACAGGGCCCTGGCGTCTCCTGCCTTGGCCGCCCGGGCCAGCCAGTCGATCGCATCGGTATGCCGGCCCTCGCAGTCGTGGCGCGCGGCGAGGCGCAACTGAGCGGCGGTGTCCCCCGCCGCCGCCAGCTGCTCCAGATCCGCGTTCAAGAGGGTCATGGCCGAAACAGAAATGGAAGAAATGGGCGGGCCGTGAGGCCCGCCCGAGGATACATCCGTTGGGGGACGGATTAGAACCGCGCCTTCACGCCGACGAAGAACCGCCGTCCGAGCACGTCGTAGTCGAGCAGGGTCGTCCCCTGCGCGCTGTTGAAGGTGGTCGCGCCGAGGTTGCGGTTGGCGACCTCCGGATTGGCGTCGAACAGGTTGTCGATGCCCGCCCGGAACTCGTAGGTCCGGCTCAGGCGCCAGCGGGCGAACAGGTCGACCTCGTGGTGGGTCTTCACGCCCTGGAGGGTAGTGGCGGGGTTCAGGACCGCCGAGGCGTCCCTGGTCGCCGGGAAATACTTCCAGCGCAGGCCGATGGAGGCGGGACCGGAGGAATAGGTCCCGGTCATGTAGATGCGGTACTTGAACTTGTTGCCGCTGTTGGCCCCGCCGTTGACCGAGTTGGCGTAGTTGACGATGGCGCCGGTCGGCGTGGCCTGGACCTCATATTTGTTCGAGTAGTTGACGACCGAGTTCAGGGCGAAGAGGCCGGGGCCCCACACGCCCGGAACCGGCGTGCTCCAGTCCACCTGCAGGTCGACGCCCCGGGTGTGGATCATGCCGTAGTTGAAGAAGGGCGCGCGGGCATTGCGGTTGCCGCCGGTTCCGACTTCGCGGTTGATGTAGTCGCAGAACGTGTTGCCGGTAATCGTCAGGCCCGGGTTGGAAGCCCCGTCGGCATTGAAGCATTGCTCATAGATAGTGTTGCTGGTGAGAGAGACGATCGCGTCCTTGATCTTGATGTCATACCAGTCGACCGAAATGGTCAGCCGGTCGAGCCACGCGTTGTGGAACGGAGACCGGATCACCGCGCCGGCCGTGAAGGTATCGGCGGTTTCCGGCACCAGGTTGGGTTGGCCCTGCTGCAGGTCGATGGTGATCGGGAAGAAGAACGGGAACAGGCCCGTGAAGGTCGCCCCGTTGTAGACGAAGTTGGGGTCGAACTTCTTGATCAGGGCCGCGCAGAGGGCCTGGGTGCCCGCCCGGTTCGGGTTGGAGGCGTTGTTGCCCCACTTCACCGGGGTGGTGGTGGAGCAGGGGTCGCCGGAGGCCGTGCCCACCACCAGCGGCGAGGAGGGCTGGAACAGTTCGGCGATGTTCGGGGCGCGCTGGGCGCGCTGGAAGCCGCCGCGCAGGCGGAGCCAGTCGGTCACCGCATAGTCTCCGAGGGCCTTGTAAGTGGCGCTGCCGCCCGCGCCCTTGCCGGTGGTCTGGCTGTAATCCGACCAGCGGATACCGAGCTCGAGGTTGAAGACCTTGGCGAAGGGCAGGTCCTTCAACACCGGGACCAGCAGTTCCCCGTAGACTTCCTTGACCGAGATGCCGCCCTTGGTGCTCGACGTGCCGAACACGCCGACGGGATATTCGACGAAGGAATTGAGCTCGTTCGCCGGGTCGGCGATGAACTTGTAGTTGTCCTCGCGGTAGTCGGCGCCGGCGGCGAAGCGCACCTGGCCGGCCGGCAGGTTGAACAGGCCGCCTTGTATGTTGGCTTCGACGATCTTCTGCTCAAGCCGCTGCGAGGCCTGCAACTTCATGGTGATGGCGTCGATGCAGTCGGCGCTCGGCTTGGTGCCCTGGAAGATGGCGCCGTAGAAGCCGGACGTGCATTTGGCGAGCTGGCTCGACAGCAGGGACACGTTGGCGTTCTGGCCGTAGTTCGGCAGGGCCACCATCTGCTGCCACCGCTGGGTGGAGACGAAGCCTGTCTCGTTTATGCCCAGGAAGTTGGTCCGGCCATGCGAGCCGTAGACTTCCCAGGTCCAGTCGGTGTTGGGGAGGTCGCCGCGCAGGCCCGCCAGCACCTGGTAGCTGGTGGTGGTGGCGTCCTCGGTGCGGGGCCCGACGATGTTGTCCGTCGTGATCTGCAGGGCCCAGGGCGCTCCCGGGGTGGGGCGGGAATTCAGCAGGGATTCCAGCTCAGGCGTGGTCGGGTGCGCCGCGTCGTGGGGGACCGCCGCGCCCCAGAACTGCACCGCGGGCGCCGCCGCCAGGACGGAGTGGAGCTGGGTCTCGGCGAAGTTGCCCTGCAGGAAGGCCGTGATGTGGGGGGTGATCTCGTAGTGGCCGCTGCCGAACATGACTATCTTTTGGGCGGCGCCCCGCAGTCGGTCGCGGATACGACATAAGCGGCCCCCAATCGCGGGGGCGGCCCAGTCGGCGCGATTCCTTGCGCCTTAAGGGGTCGGTGCGGTCAGGGCTGCAACCAGGGAGGGCGCGAAGCCCAGGGCCGTCAGCCGGTCCGGCTTCAGGGTCGTCGCGTCGCCGCAGGCCGCCACGGCGTGGGGCAGGCCGACCGGCGCCATGACCAGCCCGCCGGCCTCCCGGTCGGGCCAGATCATGAAGCCGGCGATCAGATCGCCCACGTCCTGGCATTCCCCCTGCAACGGGCCGTAGAGCGCCTTGAGCCCCGGCGAGGTCAGCACCCCGAGCCTGGCGCCGTCCGGCGCGGTGTCGATCGCCCCCTTGGCCTCCAGGGATGCCGGGACCAGCCCGGCCCAGTCCACCAGCCGCCCATCGGCCAGGCCGAACACCAGGGCCGTGTCGCCGAAGTCCGGATGCGCTCCGCCGCAGTCATAGTCGTCGTGGATCAGCACCGAGAGGAAGGCGGGCCCCGTGAAGGTGGTCCGCACCGTCCGCGTCCAGTTCGCCCGCGGTCCGCTGTCGGCCTTGCACGCCGCCGCTGCCTTGCGCCCCCGCGCGTCGGCCCGGGCGAGGGCGGTGTTGATGCGGGTCCGCGCGGCTGGCGGCGCCCCGCCCAGGATGCGCGGGGCGGCGGCCACGCCCGATGCGATGCGCGGGCCGGGGCCCAGGCGCACCGCGGCCGCCTCGGCGCTGGTAGCCGTGAGAAACAGTAGGAGCGTGGCGGCTAGGCGCATCATGCTCGCGGCCCTTGGTTGATCGGCCGTTTGTGCCCCTCCACGCCAGACTTGACCAGCGGAACAAAACCGGAATATAGAACAAAGACGGTACGGATTTCGGGAGGGTTCTATGGTTCGGTTGGCGCGTGACTCCTTGGCGCTTGCGTCGGTGGTGAGCTTCGTTTGGATGGTGTGCGCGGCGGCTCATCTGGTCGCCTAGCGATTCGCTTGACCCGATGAAGGAGCGCCATGGCGGCGGCCCAGACCGCGTTCGTCCACCTCCGGGTACGCTCGGCCTATTCGCTGCTGGAAGGCGCGATCAAGGCGGGCGAGATCGGCGCCCTGGCGGTCGCCAACGGCATGCCCGCCGCGGCCCTGACCGACCGGGCCAACCTCTTCGGCGCATTGGAGTATTCCCAGGCCCTCAAGGACGTGGGCGTGCAGCCGATCGTCGGCTGCGCCCTGCCGGTCAAGGGCATCGGGGGCAGGGCGCCCCAGCGCTGGGCCCGCTGTCCGACCGTGGTTCTCCTGGTCCAGAACGAGGCCGGCTGGCTCAACCTGATGGCCCTGTCGTCGGCCGCCTTCCTCGGCAGCGAGGACGAGCCTGAGCCCTGCGTTCCCTGGGACCTGGTGGCCGAGCGCTCCGAGGGGCTGATCCTGCTCTCGGGCGGGCCGGACGGGCCGGTCGATCCTCTCTACGCCACCAACAGGGGCGCCGACGCCGCCGAGACGCTCGCCGCCATGCACGCGGTGTTCGGCGATCGCTTCTACGTCGAGTTGCAGCGCCACGGCCTGCCCGCCGAGGCCGCGGCTGAACCCGCCCTGGTGGGCTGGGCCTACGCCAACGACGTGCCCATCGTCGCCACCAACGACGTCTATTTCGCCAAGCAGCAGATGCACAAGGCGCACGAGGCCCTGCTGTGCATCGCCGACGGGGCCTTCCTCGGGCAGGAGGACCGCCGCCGGGTGACCCCCGAGCACTGGTTCAAGCCCGCCGAGGCGATGCGGGCTCTGTTCGCCGACCTGCCCGAGGCCTGCGACAACACCCTCGATATCGCCCGCCGCTGCGCGTTCATGGTCGAAAAGCGCGATCCGATCCTGCCGAGCTTCACCACCGGCTCGGGCCGCACCGAAGCGGAGGAGCTGACCCACCAGGCCACCGAAGGCCTGCGGGGCCGGCTGGAGACCCACGGCCTCGCCGCCGAGCGGGAGGTCTACGACCAGCGCCTGGCCCGGGAGATCGACGTGATCACCCAGATGGGCTTTTCCGGCTACTTCCTGATCGTCTCGGACTTCATCAAGTGGGCGAAGGCGCAAGGCATTCCCGTGGGTCCCGGGCGCGGCTCGGGCGCCAGTTCGCTGGTCGCCTGGTCGCTCTTGATCACCGACCTGGACCCCATCCGCTACAGCCTGCTGTTCGAGCGCTTCCTCAATCCGGAGCGGGTCTCCATGCCCGACTTCGACATCGACTTCTGCCAGGAGCGGCGGGAGGAGGTGATCTCCTACGTCCAGCAGAAGTACGGCGTGGATCGGGTCGCCCAGATCATCACCTTCGGCACCCTGCAGGCCCGCGCCGTGCTGCGCGACGTCGGGCGGGTGATGCAGCTGCCGCTCGGTCAGGTGGACCGCCTGGCCAAGATGATCCCCAACAACCCCGCTTCGCCGACGACCCTGGCCCAGGCCCTGGAGATCGAGCCGCGGCTGAAGCAGGCGCGCAAGGACGAGGAGTCGGTCGCCAACCTGCTGGACGTGGCCCTGGAGCTGGAGGGCCTCTACCGCAACGCCTCCACCCACGCGGCCGGCATCGTCATCGGCGACCGCAACCTGATCGAGCTGACCCCCCTCTACAAGGACCCGCGCCAGGAGCTGCCGGCGACCCAGTTCAACATGAAGTGGGTGGAGTCCGCCGGGCTGGTGAAGTTCGACTTCCTGGGCCTGAAGACCCTGACGGTGCTGGACCGGGCAGTGCGCCACATGGCCCAGCGCGGCGCGACCCTGGTGCTGGAGACCCTGCCGCTCGACGACACCCCGACCTACGAGCTGATGGCTTCGGGCCAGACGCTGGGGGTGTTCCAGCTGGAAAGCCAGGGCATGCGGGACATCCTGCGCCAGCTGCGCCCCAATTCGCTGGAGGAGGTCACCGCCCTGATCTCCCTCTACCGGCCGGGGCCGATGGAGAGCATTCCCGAGTACGTCGATTGCAAGGCGGGCCGCCGGCCGGTGGACATCGTCCACCCCCTCCTGGAGCCGGTGCTGAGGGACACCTACGGGGTCATCGTCTACCAGGAACAGGTGATGCAGATCGCCCAGATCCTGGCGGGCTACAGCCTGGGGGAGGCGGACCTGCTCCGCCGCGCCATGGGCAAGAAGAAGAAGGAGGAGATGGACCTCCAGCGGGCCCGTTTCATGGCCGGCGCCGAGGAGCGGGGCCTCAAGGGCGCGACCGCCAAGCTGCTGTTCGACCGGATGGAGAAGTTCGCCGGCTACGGCTTCAACAAGGGCCACGCCGCGCCTTACGCCCTGATCGCCTACCAGACGGCCTGGCTGAAGGCGAACGCCCCGGTCGAGTTCTTCGCGGCCTCCATGAGCCTCGACATCTCCAACACCGACAAGCTGGCCGTGTTCTACCAGGACGCCCGCCGCTTCGGGGTGAAGGTCCGAAAGCCCGACATCAACCGCTCCGGCGCCGACTTCGAGGTCGAGGACGGGGAGGTGCTCTACGCCCTGGGCGCCATCCGCAACGTCGGCGTCGAGGCCATGCGCCACGTGGTGCAGGTGCGCACCGAGGGCGGGCCCTTCGCCGACCTGTTCGACTTCCTGGAGCGGATCGACCCCAAGTGCGTCAACAAGCGCGCGCTGGAGAACCTGGCCCGGGCCGGGGCCTTCGACACCCTCCTTCCCAACCGGGCCCAGATCGCCGCCGCGGTGGACAACCTGATGGCCTACGCCCAGTCCATGGCGGCCGAGCGGGCCTCGTCCCAGGTCAGCCTGTTCGGCGCCGACACCGGGGCCGCCCGGCCGCGCCTGCCCAAGACCGAGGTCTGGACCGCGCCCCAGCAGCTGGACGAGGAGCTGGCCGCGGTCGGCTTCTACCTGACCGGCCACCCGCTGGAGGACATGGTCGAGCTCCTGCGCCGGCGCCGCACCACCCTGGTGGCCGAGGCGATCCCCCTCGCGGAGGCGGGGCAGGAGGCCTTCCGCATGTGCGGGATCGTCCGCCGCCGCCAGGAGCGCACCTCGGCGCGTTCAGGCGAGAAGTTCGCCTTCGTGTCCCTGTCCGACCCCTCGGGCGAATACGAGGTGCTGTTCCCCCCCGAAACCCTGCGCCGCTGCCGGGATTCGCTCGACCCGGGGATGGCGATCACCTTGAAGGTCCGCTGCAAGGCCACCGACGGGGAGGTCCGCTTCTTCGGCGACGAGGCCGAGCCCCTCGACCGGGCCATGGAATCGATCGTCTCGGGCCTGCGCATCCACATCTCCCCGCCCGCCGCCGACATGGAGAGCCTGAAGCGCCGGCTCGACGCCGCCTCGGGACGGGGCGGCGAGGTGACCCTGGTGGCGCCGCTGGGCGAAGGTCGCGAGATCGAGATGCGCCTGCCCGGCCGCTTCGCCCTGGACGCGGCCCTGCGCGGCGCGCTCAAGACCGCGCCGGGGGTGATGTTCCTGGAGGATGTTTAGCTCTCTAAAACCCGCTCATCCCGGCGAAAGCCGGGACCCAGGTTTTTTGTTTGATGGCATTCTACACCTACATCCTCGCCAGCGGTCGGAACGGGACGCTCTACACCGGCTCGACGGATGACATCCAAAACCGGAGCGCCGAGCACAAGCATAAGCGTTTCGACGGCTTCACGGCGAAATACGGCGTGGACAAGCTGGTCTGGTACGAAGAGCACGCCACCCGCGAAGCGGCGTTCATTCGCGAACGCCGGATCAAAGAGTGGAAGCGGGCTTGGAAGATGGAAATGATCGAACGCGCCAATCCGAGTTGGCGTGATCTTTTTGAGGATTGGTTTTCGGACCCTGCCAAGGACTGGTCCAAGTGGCAGCCCAACTAAAAAAGCCTGGGTCCCGGCTTTCGCCGGGATGAGCGGGGATTTTTTGTGGACCTACGCCGCCGGCTGCAGGCTTTCGGCGTTGGTGATGCGGTTGCGGCCCGCGCGCTTGGAATCGTAGAGGGCCGCGTCGGCGCGTTCGATCAGGGCGCCGATGCCTTCGCCGGAGCCGCGCTGGGCGATGCCGGCCGAGAGGGTGACCGCGCCGAGGTCCTGGTTGGTGGAGCGGCGCTTGAGGGTGCGCGAGCCGATCTCGACCCGCACCTCTTCCAGCACGGCGTGCACCTGGCCGGCGGTCTCGCCCGGGAACAGCACCGCGAACTCCTCGCCGCCGTAGCGGGCGGACAGGCGCGGCGCAGAGCCCACGCGGCCGATCACGCTGGCGACGTAGCGCAGCACCTGGTCCCCGGTCTGGTGGCCCCAGGTGTCGTTGAAGCGCTTGAAATGGTCGATATCGAGCACAGCCAGGGACAGGAGCGCATTGGGATCGGCGCACAGGCTGGCCAGGTGCTCGTCGAAGGCCTTGCGGTTGGCGAGGTTCGTCAGGCCGTCGGTCATGGCGTCCCGGCGCACCTGCTCCAGGTGCTCGCGCAGGCGCCGGACCTCGTTGGTGGAGTCGCTGAGGCGCGCCTCCAGGGTGGTGTTTTCCTTCTGCACCCGGCGGGTGGCGGCGGCCAGGCCGTCCACCATGCGCTTCAGGGCGGGCGGCGCCTGCTCCTCGGTCAGGTCCTGGGCGGCGCCGGCCAGGGTCTTGCCGTAGGCGATGGATGACTTCTGCGCCGCGTCGATGGCCTTGGAGACCTGTTCCAACTGCCGGTTCAACTGGTCGCCGGTGTCCCGGATCTCTTCGGTCAGGCGGTTCTTGGGCAGGTAGTGGGCCGCCAGGGACTCGCTGACGGCCTCGGTGATGACCGAGCCCTCGGCGATCAGGCGCTCGATCTCCTGGGCCAGTTCCCCCTCGGGCTCGGCGACGCAGTGAATCCAGAGCTCGTAGTTGAGCGGGGTGGGCCAAATCTGGAGGCGTTCCATCTCCTCGATGGCACGCCGCGCCGTCGCATAGGCCTCGGGGCCACGGACGGACATCTCGACTTCACCAGCCATATGTTTCCCGGTCCCCCGACCGTATCAGAGCAACGATGCGGGGAGCCTAGGCCCAAAGCCTGAAACGCGGGGTTAAGGCCGCGGCGGAAAATCCGTTGCTACGCTTCGGAAAACCGAAGGTCAGCGGCCGCCCGGAATGGTGCGCAGGAAGGCCGGGACGTCTGAGCCGAAACCGACCACCCGGTTGGAGTCCTCGCGCTCGCCATAGCCTTGCGGGGCCTTGACCCCGCCGCGGGAGCGGTCGGGACGGGCGTCGCCGTGCTCCAGGGGGGCCTCGGCGGGGGCGGCGGCGCGAGGCGCTTCGGCTTCGCGGGCGCCGCGAGGTTCGCGGGGCTCGCGAGGTTCGCGCTGTCCTCGGGCTTCGCGAGGTTCGCGCTGTTCCCGTGCCTCACGAGGTTCGCGCTGTTCCCGTGCCTCACGAGGTTCGCGCTGTTCCCGTGCCTCACGAGGTTCGCGCTGTTCCCGTGCCTCACGAGGTTCGCGCTGGGGCCGTTCCTGGGCCTCGACGGTGGCGGCGGGCTCTTCCGCCGGACGCTCGGCGCGGTCGCGATCCCGGCCACGACCCCGGCTCCGGCCGCGATTGCGGGGTTCGGAGTCGCGGGCCGGAGGCGAGGAGGTTTCGACCACGGCGTGGACGACGGGCTCCACCGGGGCCGGCTCAGGCCGTGTTTCCGCCCTGGCTTCGACCGGGACGGCGGGTCCAGGGGCCACGGGCTCCATGGAGGCGCGCTGGCCGTGGTCGGCGCGGGGGCGTTCGCGGTGCTCGCCACGGCTGGAGGGGGGGCGGCGCGAGCGCTCGCGGCTGCGATCGCCGCCGCCTTCGCGCACCTGCGACCAGTCGATGTCGAGGACGACCTCGTCCGGCGCCTTCTTGGTGAGCTTGAGCACCTTATCCAGGCTGCGGGCGTCGGCGGGGGTGATGATGGTGAAGGCCTGGCCCTTGAGCCCCGCCCGGCCGGTGCGGCCGATCCGGTGCACATAGTCCTCGGCGTGGTGCGGGACGTCGTAGTTGAAGATGTGGCTCACCGCGGGGATGTCGAGCCCCCGCGCGGCGACGTCGGAGGCCACCAGGAATTTCAGCTCGCCCTTGCGGAAGCTCTCCAGGGTGCGCGTGCGCGTCGACTGGTCGAGGTCGCCGTGGATGGGGGAGGCGTCGAAGCCGTGCTTGCGCAGGGACTTGGCGACGATGTCCACCTCGGACTTGCGGTTGCAGAAGACGATGGCGTTCTTCACGTCGGCCCGTTCGGCCAGGGCGCGCAGGGCGGTCCGCTTGGCGGCCGGATCGGCCGAGGGAATGCGCGCCAGGTACTGGTCGATGGTGTCGGCGGTCATGGCCGGCCGCGTCGCCTCGATCCGGGTCGGATCCTTGAGGAACTGGGTGGTCAGCCGGGTGATCTCCGGCGGCATGGTGGCCGAGAAGAACAGGGTCTGGCGGTTCGGCGGGGTCAGTTTGAAGATGCGCTCGATGTCGGGAATGAAACCCATGTCGAGCATGCGGTCGGCCTCATCGACCACCATGATCTGCACGCCGGTGAGCAGAAGGCGCCCGCGCTCGAACAGGTCGAGCAGGCGTCCCGGGGTGGCGATCAGCACGTCCACGCCGCGATCGAGCTTCTTGACCTGCTCGTCGAAGGAGACCCCGCCGATCAGCAGGGCCCAGTTGAGCTTGTGGCCCTTGGCGTATTTGTCGAAGGCGGCGGCGACCTGGTCGGCCAGCTCGCGGGTCGGGCAGAGCACCAGGGAGCGCGGCATCCGGGCCCTGGACCGGCCGGCGGCGAGCCGGTCGATCATGGGCAGGGTGAAGGCGGCGGTCTTGCCGGTGCCGGTCTGGGCGATCCCGAGCACGTCGCGGCCTGTAAGGGCGACGGGGATGGCCTGTTCCTGGATGGGAGTCGGGGTGTCATAGCCGGCGTCGTGCACGGCCTTGACGACTTCGGGGCTGAGCCCCAGTGCGGTGAAAGCGTTCATCTACCTGTCGGAGGGCGGCTTGGGAGGCGCTGGATTCTAGGCTCCGTGGAATAATTACGGAGCGGCGCGGTTCTCTCCCGGCCTAGTTCCCGGATACATAGGATTCTCACCAGTATTGTCAATGTGCAGTTGGGCCGCCCAAGGACTCGCTACACCGCGACTTTTTCGCCGGCGAGGCCGGCGTCGTATCCCTGCGTGCCGATCGCCGAGTGGATGATCGACACCTTGGTTCCGGGGGTCTGGTCGACGACCTCGATCCGGGCATGGAGCTGCCGGGCCAGGGCCTCGACGATATTGGTGCCCAGCCCCGCGGGCGCCTTCGGGCCTTTCGGCATGCCCACGCCGGTGTCGCTGACCGAAAGAATCCAGTTCGGCCCGGTCACATCGAACTCCACCCTGATCTTGCCGCCACGCCCTTCCGGGAAGCCGTGCTTGAGGGCGTTGATCGTCAGTTCGGTGACGATCAACCCGAGGCTCACGGAGGTGCCGGCCTCGATCACCGCGTCGCGACCGGCCACCTCGATCGACAGCAGCTTGGGGTCGGCGATCATGGAGGCGGCGATCGTCTCGCACAGCTTGGTCAGATAGGCCTTGAGCTCGACCGAGCCGAGGGTGGAGGCGGCGAGCTGCTGCTGTAGAGCGGCGACCGACATCACCCGGCTGTGGGCGTTGGTGAGGTGGGTCCGCGCCTCGTCGGACTGCGTGCGTCTGGCGCTCTGCATCAGGACGCTGGCGATGATCTGCAGGCTGTTCGCCACCCGGTGGCGCACCTCCTGCAGCAGGGTCTCGTTCTCCCGCACCAGATCGGTGTTCTTCTTGTCCCTCAGTCGGGTCTCGGTCTCGTCGGCGATGGTCAGCAGCATCCGCACGCCCCGGGGGTCGGCGTACTCGAGCTTACGCAGATTGAGCACCAGGCGGCGGGTCGTTTTTCCCGGGCGGACCAGGTCCATGTCGTAGGCGTCGACCTTGGCGTCTCCGGATGCGGTGGCCGACATCAGGGAGCGCAGGGAGGGGATGTCCCATTCGCCGGCGCCGAGTGCGAACAACTCGCGCCCCGGCACGGACTTGGGATCGATATCGAAGGCTTGGCAGAACGACGCGCTGACGCGATTACCTTCAGGTCGGTGTCCAGCAGCAACAGCGGCGCCGTCGAGGACACGACCATCGCAAGGGCGAGGCCTAGTCCGGGATCGTCGACGTTGAGCGTCGTATGGGCAGACACGGGCGGACTTTCAGGGAAGGAAAGGCTCGCAAAGCGAAAGCCTACTCCTGCCCAGTCACAGGTCGTTCCGTACCGCACCGGATCGACCCACTCACAGTACACCTAACGGCCACGCTATGTTGGGTTTTCTCATCGCTCGGACCGAATAAGCCGCGTGGGGGGGGGGGCGGATCGCAACCTGGCGATGCGTATTTTCGCGCCATCCTGGCCGCCTGAAGGCAGGAGAAACAGGCCTGCGCGCCTCCCGCTCCTAGCGGACGGAAATGTCGATGACGGGCTGGAGGTGGAAGGCGGCAGGCGCCTCGTCAGGGGCGGACTGGACGGCCCAGGCGGTCTGTTCGTGAAGCTCGCGGGCGATCCAGGCGCCACCCGTAGTGGCGGCCTGCTCCCACGCGGCCTGGGGCTTGGCGGTGGCGGCCTCGTCGGTTGAGGCGGAGGCGGCGTGATGGCCCATGGTGTAGACGAAGCAACCGGCGGCGATGAGAAAGATCATCTTGAACACAGTAGTCGGCTCCCGAGGCATCGCGCTTTCGATTTCCCCAAAGTCGCACAGAACGACCGTAATCATGGTTTCATTGTTCGGTTAATCCGGCTCCTGCGACTAGTTGTCCAAATAAGCGGTTGATCAGTTGGATTGTCGTCTTCGGCAGGGCCTTACTGGTAAGGGATCGCGTGCGGCCTTCGCCAGGTGAAGCCCTCTCGTTTACTGAGGGTTCATGCTGAATTTCGGGCGATTTTCCGGGATCATGCTTAATTCGCCCCTGCGGCAGGAGCGCGCACCCTGAGGTTGCGACAGGCAAAAATGCCCGCTGACTAGCCCGCCATCTCCGGCGCCTGGCCGCAGGATTCGCAAGATAAGCGCGATCCTCGCCGGGTCAGGGCGAAGTCCCCGCAGGCCGGACAGACGTCGTATTCGCCGCCGTCCTGAGCCGAGCCCTTGGCGGGCCGGGCGCTGGGCAGGAACAGCAAATTGTCCGGCGCGGCGCCTCTGGAGAAGCCCTTGGAGATGAATTTCAGCGCCGACTGCGGCTCCGGATCGCGGTCCAGCCCGTCGGCCAGCCCGCGGCCGAGGCCGTCGGCGTTCAGGGCGTCCGGGTCGGCGTTGGCGAGGTCCTGCCGGTCCAGGTACGAGACCCCCAGCTCCCGGAAGATGTAATCGAGGATCGAGGTGGCCGAGCGGATGGTGTCGTTGCCGTCCACGCGCCCCGCCGGCTCGAAGCGGGTGTGGATGAAGGCGTCCACGAACTCCTCCAGCGGCACGCCGTATTGCAGGCCGATGGAGATGGCGATGGCGAAGTTGTTCATCAGCGAGCGGAAGGCGGCGCCCTCCTTGTGCATGTCGATGAAGATCTCGCCGAGCTCGCCGTCCTCGTATTCGCCGGTGTGCAGATAGACCTTGTGGCCGCCCACCGCGGCCTTCTGGATGTAGCCCTTGCGGCGGTCCGGGAGCTTGCGCCGCTCGCGGGTGCGCTCGACCTGCACCACCCGCTCGACCACGCGTTCAGTCGGGGCGGCCTGGGGCTCTCGCTGGGCGCGGGATGGGGCCTCCGCCTCGACGGGGGGCAGGTCCAGCACCAGGGCGTCCGTGTCGCGCTTCAGTCGGACAGCGCGCAGGCCTGCCTTGGCCCCCGCCTGCAGCCGCTCCACCGCGCGGGCCGGGGCGTCGCCGGCGGCCAGATGCAGCGGCGACAGGGACGGGGCGCAGGTGAAAGCCTCCATCGCTGCCGTCATCGCCAGCCGAGCCTCGGCCGTGATGGTCTCGGGACCCGCCAGGGCCGGGCTGACCGCGGAAAGGTCGCCGTGGCCGAGGGCGAAGTCCTCCGCCGCCGCCACGGCTTCGGCCGGGAAGCCCGCCGCCGCCAGGGTGTCGAAGCCGCTCTCGTCGGGATTTGCGCCCAGGACGTCGCGCACGAAGCCCTCGCCCAGCACGCCGGCCGAGAAGGCCTCGGCCAGCCGCCGCGCGCCGACCAGCGCGCCTTCGACGGTGGTGATCTCGTGGTCGGTAAAGCCCTTCAGCTTGAGGGCCGCATGGTCGATCCCCGGCGCCTCGGCCAGGGTGCGCGTCCCGAGCGCGGTGGCGCGGGCTTCGGCCGGGTCCAGACCCAGCCGGGCCAGCCCTGCGAGGGCCGCCTCGGTCAGCACCGGGGCGGTCTGGCCGTCCGCCGTCTCGGCCAGGCCCACCGGCCCGCTCCAGGGCTGTGCGCCCACCGAGGCGCCGCCGAGGCGCAAGGATAGCTCGCCGTCCTCGAACACGGCCGAGGTCTCGGCGTGGCGCAGGCCATGGGCCTTCAGCGCCTGGCCGTAGAGGGCGGCCGCGGCCTCGGCGATCGGTCCGCCGAGGGCCTTGGCGCCCGCAGCGCGGGCTTCCAGGTCGGCACGGCGCGCAGGTTCGTGGACTTCGGCCGCCGCATAGGCGCCCGAGGTGACGGCGATCTCGGCGGAGGCGGTCAGGGCGGACGCCGCGGTCATGGCGGCAAGGGAGGCGGCGATGCGCCGGCCCTCCTCGGAATCGTAGGCCAGCCCTCGGGCGGCCAGCACTTCGTGCACGCCCGCGGGGGACAGGGCGATGGGCCGCCAGGCGAAGCGGGCCTTGGCGTCGGCCTCCACGGCGCAGAAGCCGGCGGCGGTTTCGATCTCGAGGGCAATGGCCCAGAGCCGGATGGCGGCGGCGTAGCCCTCGGCGTCGAAGGTCTCGCCGTCGAAGAAGCTGCGCACGTCCAGGGCCGCGCGGGCCGCGGTCAGACCTCGGGTGAGGGCCTCGGCGTCCGCCGCGGTGAAGGCGATCGCCCCGTCGCCGGTCTCCCAGGCCGCCAGGGCCGCGCGGGCGGCGAAGCCCCGGCCTTCCTCAGCGGTGTCGCGGGCGGCGAGCATGACCAGGGTGGTGCGGGCGGCGGGCGCGTCGGGGACCGGGGCCGCGCGCGGTTCGCCCGCGCGGGTCAGGGCCAGGACGTCGGCGACCATGGCCTCGGTGGCGCCGGCGGCCAGGGCCGCCCGGATGGCGCGGGCGAGGGCCGGATTGCGGAACGGGTCGGCGCAGGCCTCGGCCTCGCCTTCGCAGCGGGCCACGGCCTCGCCGATCGCCGTCAGTCGTGCCTCGACCACGGCGGCGCCGGCGCGTCCGGCGGCGGCGGCGCGCACGTCACGCAGGCGCGCGTCGAGGGCTTCCGGTTCTGACAGGGGGGCCTGGGGGACGGCTGCGAATGAGGCCCGGTCTCCCAGCGGCGGAACCCGCACGCCGTCGGTCCGGGAGTCCCCGGGGGCGGCGACGCCCATCAGGATGCTGGCCTGGATCTCATCGCGGAAGGCCAGGGCGTCCGCGCCCCGGTCGAACAGGCCGAGCGCCCAGCCCCAGGCGGCGAGGCGGCCGGCGTAGCGGTCGAGGGCGCCGGCGAGGGGCTGGTCCTCGCCCTCGGCGGGCGCCAGGCCCGGCGGGGTGGCTCCGGGGGGCAGGTCGTTCGGCTGGCGGTCGGCCCAGTCGAGCCAGGCCTCCACCCGGGCCGTGGTCCACCCGCGCGGCGCCAAAACGCTGATCACGCCCGAGGGCCTTTCGACCTCCCGAGGCTCCAGCCCGTCGATTCCCAGTTCCAATCGCTTCACGAAGCGCATGGCCGTCATCCCTGCACACTCTCCCGGCACGCTAGTGGGCGGCCCGGGCCCTCGCAATAGATATCGTGGGTCGGAGCCGAGTGATCCACAACATCTAGCGTGCGAAGGCCGGACGCCCGGCGCTGGACGCCGGGGGGAGCGGGACCTATAGTCCGGCCGAAATCGCAGCTTCAGATTCAGGTTCGCCCAGTGCTCAAGATGCTCTTCACCTGGTGGAACGGCTCCACCATCGGGGTGCGCAACACCATCGCGCGCAGGGCCAGGCCGATCGGCGAAGATGCGTTCGGCAACCGCTACTTCGAGGCCAAGAAGATCATCGACGGGGATGCCGGCCGCCGGCGCCGCTGGGTGATCTACAAGGGCTACGCCGACGCCTCCAAGGTGCCGGCCGAATGGCACGGCTGGCTGCACCACACCTTCGAGGAGCCGCCGACGGAGGTTCCGCTGAAGCGCCGGAGCTGGGAGAAGGACCACGTCCCCAACCTGACCGGCACCCCCTTCGCCTACAAGCCGAAGGGCTCCATCGCCCGCGGCGGCGAGCGGGCCGCGGCGACCGGCGACTATCAAGCCTGGAAGCCGGAGTAGGTCAGTATGGCGCGCGGTGAAGCCTGGGCGGAAACTGCGGTCGGGGCGGCGGTTCTGTTCGTGGCCGGCGGCTTCCTGGTCTACGCCCTCAGCCACGTGGGCGGCGGCATGGCCGGCTACGAGGTGATCGCCCGCTTCGGCCAGGTCGGGGCCCTGGCGCCCGGCGCCGACGTGCGGCTGGCCGGGGTCAAGGTCGGTACGGTGGCGGCCATCGAGCTCGAGCCCAAGACCTTCCTGGCCAAGGCGACCTTCAACGTCGATCCCAAAGTCAAGCTGCCGGTGGATTCCACCGTCAAGATCACGTCCGACAGCCTGCTGGGCGGCCAGCACGTGGCGATCGAACCCGGCGGCTCGCCCCGTGACATGACTCCCGGCTCCGAGTTCCAGAACGTGCAGGGCGCGGTGGACCTGTTCGGCCTTATCGGCCAGGTGCTGCGGCCCCAGTCGGGCGCCGCGCCGGCTGCTGCTGCTCCCGCTGCTGCGGCTCCCGCCGCCGCCGATCCCTATCCGGGGTAGATCGCATGAACGGACGCGCCCGCCTGATGCTGCTGCTGGCCCTCGCCGGCGCGAGCGTCGCCGGCCTCGGCCTGGCGCAGAACGCGCCCGCGCCCGCCGCAACCCCCGCCGCGCCGGCGCCCGCGCCGACCGTCATCACCATTCCCACCCCCGGCGCCGCGCCGGCCCAGGTCGCCGCCCCCCCGGACGAGGCGCCGATCCCGGCCCAGCCCAAGCCGAGCCAGCAGGCCGTGACGGAGCTGCCGCCCCCTGCGCCCAAGGCGCCGGCCGAGCCGCTGAAGCGCCCACGCTACGCCGCCGCCGTGTTGCAGGGCGTGGACAAGATCACCGCCGAGACCCTGCGCTTCGAGACCAAGGTGGGAGAGCCGGTCCGCTACAAGAGCCTGATAGTCACCGTCCACGCCTGCGAGGGCACGGCGACGGACGAAGGCATGACCGACGCCATGGCTCACCTGGAGGTGCAGTCGCGTCCCGAGGGCGTGGCGGCGGCGCGGACGGTCTATCGCGGCTGGATGTACGCCAGCTCGCCGAGCCTGCATCCGGTGGAGCACTCGGTCTACGATCTCTGGCTGATCGCCTGCAAGACGGCGGCCCCCGCCGCCTGAGGCGGCAGCAGGTAGAAGTCCGCCGGCGCCGCCAGGGCCGTCTCCAGCCTCATCTTGTAGTCGGCGCGGGAGATTTCCTTCGCCCCGAACTGCGACAGGTGCTCGGTCATGAACTGGGCGTCGAGCAGGCGAAAGCCGCCGACCACCAGCCGCCCGACCAGATGCACCAGGGCGGTCTTCGACGCGTCGCGCTCAATCGAGAACATGCTCTCGCCGAAGAAGGCCCCGCCCAGCGCCACCCCGTAGAGGCCGCCCACCAACTCCCCGTGGAGCCAGCACTCGACGCTGTGGGCCAGGCCCCGGCCATAGAGCTCCTTGTAGAGGTCCTTGATCGGCTCGTTGATCCAGCTTTCCGGGTGGTCGTCGCGGGGCGCGGCGCAGGCCTCCACGGTCTCGGCGAAGGCGGTATCGATGCGGATGTCGAAGGGATCGCCGCGCACGGTCCGCGCCAGGCGCTTGGAGACGTGGAAGTCGTCGAGGGGGATCACGCCCCTCAGCTCGGGATCGACCAGGAAGACCCGCCGGTCGCGGCGGTTCTCCGCCATGGGGAAGACGCCGCGCTGGTAGCAGACGATCAGGTCGTCGACGGAGAATTCAGGCACGGGAAGGACCTGGCACGGCGCGGGGCGCCTAGTTGTGGGCCGCCATCCACCGTTCCAGCCAGTGGATGTCGTACTTGCCGGCCACGATGTCCGGCTCGACCAGCAGCTCCTGGAACAGGGGAATGGTGGTCTCGATGCCGCCGACGACCATCTCGCCCAGGCAGCGGCGCATGCGCGAGACGGCCTCCTCGCGGTCGCGGCCGTGGACGATCAGCTTGCCGATCAGGCTGTCGTAGTAGGGGGGGATGGAGTAGCCGGCGTAGATGGCCGAATCCAGTCGCACGCCTAAGCCCCCCGGCGCGTGGAAGTCGGTGACCAGCCCGGGCGCGGGGGTGAAGGTCTTGGGGTTCTCGGCGTTGATGCGGCACTCGATGGCGTGGCCCTCGAAGGTCACCTCTCCTTGCGTGAAGGAGAGCGGCAGGCCGGCGGCGATGCGGATCTGCTCGCGCACCAGGTCGATGCCGGTGATGGCCTCGGTGACGGGGTGCTCAACCTGCAGGCGGGTGTTCATCTCGATGAAGAAGAACTCGCCGTTCTCCCACAGGAACTCGATGGTGCCGACGCCGAGGTAGCCGATGGCGCGCACGGCATCGACGACGATCTTGCCGATTTTGGCCCGGTCGGCCGCGCCCAGGGCGGGCGAGGGCGCCTCTTCCAGCACCTTTTGGTGGCGGCGCTGCAGCGAGCAGTCGCGCTCGCCCAGGTGCGCCACATTGCCGAAGCTGTCGGCG
>CANJID010000040.1 GCA_947474395.1 Caulobacterales bacterium | reverse complement strand
CCAGGGATGGGACGGGGCCAGGGGCGGCATGAGGTCTCCTCGAAGCAACTAAAGGACGCTCGCCGAGAATCTTGAAGCTTTTTTGAAGGCTGGGCGCTCCGGGGCGAGCTTGGCCGCGCGCCGCCGCATTAACCATTGGGAGCCTCGAAATTATTCCGTTGTCGCGCCCGCAAATCCAACGACCGGCGCTGCACCGCAGTGCACAACTGAAAAGATCATTAGAAAAACTCTAGCGACTTTCGGGACTGCCGCCCCCTATCTCCTGGACTTAATGACGCAAGCAGCGTCGAGGGGATAATTATGAACTCAGTTAATCTAAAGGCTGCCCTGGCAATATCTACGGCCGTGGGCGCCCTGATCGCGGGGGCCCCCGCCTTCGCCCAGACCGCCGCGGCGTCGGAAACCCCGACGGCCGCCGCCGCCGAGACGCCCACCGCAGCGGTGACCGGCGAGCTTGGCATCCCGGTTGGAGACGAGGTGGTCGTCACCTCCCGCCGCCGCCAGGAAACCGTGCAGGACACCCCTGCGGCGGTGTCGGTGATCACTGCCTCCTCGATCGCGAACACCGGCGCCTCCACAGTTGGCAAGCTCCAGGTCCTTGCGCCCTCGATCCAGTTCTACTCGTCGAACCAGCGCAATTCGGCGGTCAACATCCGCGGGATCGGCGCGCCGTTCGGCCTGACCAACGACGGCATCGAGCAGGGCGTCGGCATCTACGTGGACGACGTCTATTATTCCCGGGCCGCCGCTTCGACCTTCGACTTCCTCGACGTGTCCCGCGTCGAGGTGCTGCGCGGCCCGCAGGGCACGCTCTACGGCAAGAACACCACCGCCGGCGCCATCAACATCACCACCAATGCGCCGAGCTTCGACTTCGAGGCCAACGGCGAAGTCACCCTCGGCAACCTCGACTACAAGCAGGGCAAGGCTGCGGTTTCGGGGCCCCTCACCGACAAGCTGGCGGCGCGGCTCGCGATCTCGACCACGGACCGGCGGGGCACGCTCTACGACACCACCTCCCGCCGATACATCAACGAGCAGGACAACATCGGCGTCCGCGGACAGCTGCTGTACCAGCCGAACAGCGATTTCGACGTGACCCTGGCGGGCGACTACAGCAACCAGGACCCGGTGGGCCAGGCGCAGATCTACGTCCGCACCGGATCGACGCAGCGGGCGCTCAATCGCCAGTACGCCGCCCTGACGGCCGCGCTGAACTATGCCGTGCCCAGCACCAATCCGTTCGATCGGATCACCGACGTCGACGCCAGCCTTCGCGGCGGCAATACCTTCGGCGGCGCCTCGGCGCGCGTTCGCTGGAAGGTCGGCCCCGGCACGCTGACCTCGATCACGGCTTGGCGCTTCTGGGACTGGCGGCCTGAGAACGACCGGGACTTCCTCGGCCTGTCCATCGTCTCGAAGTCGCAGAACCCTTCGCAGCAGAACCAGTACACCCAGGAGCTGCGCTACAACTTCTCGGCCCGCAAGATCGATTTCGTCACCGGCGCCTTCTACTACTACCAGCGCATCGACACCCAGGGCACCGAGGCGCAAGGCGCTGCGGCGAGCCGCTGGTCGATCGCTCCGTCCAGCGCACTTTCCAATAACCCGGCGGTCCTGAACGGGCTGACGGCCCTGAACACCCAGTACCTGAAGAACGCCAGCTACGCCCTGTTCGGCCAGGCCAGCTGGCATGTGACCGACGCCTTTACGATCCAGCCCGGCGTCCGGCTCAACTTCGACCGGAAGAGCGGCTTCTATCAGCGGCGCGTCTTCGACGGCGCGGGCGCGCCCGTTCTGCTCGGCTCGACCGATCCCATCCGGGTCGCTCAGTTGGCGGTCTACTCGCCTCAGGTTTCCGCGCCGACCTTCAGCGATACGAACCTGAGCTACGACCTGACCGCGAGCTACAAGCTGGCCCCGCGGATCCTCGCCTACGCCACCTACGCCAAGGCGTTCAAGACGGGCGGCGTCAACCAGAATGGCTTGCCGACGGACGCGGCGGGCGCCCCGCTGCTCGGCGCCGGAACGGTCAAGCCGGAATCGGTCAACCACTACGAGGGCGGTCTCAAGACACAGTTCTGGGGGCGCCGCGCGACCCTGAACCTCTCCATCTACCGGACCGACATCCGCAACTACCAGGCCAACGTCAACAACGGCCAGTTGGGCGTCCTGCGCGGCTACCTCGCCAACGCCGGCAAGGTCCGCAGCCAGGGCTTGGAGGCGGACTTCTCCGTCCGCCCGACCGACTTCCTGAGCGCCTATGTCAACGCCAGCTACAACGACGCGAAGTTCGTGCGCTTCATCGATGCGCCGTGCCCGCCGGAACTCTCGGGCGGCACCACGGTGGCCGCCGGTCAGACGGCGGGCGCCGCCGGCGTCCCTGGCGCCCTGAGCCCGGCGAGCTGCGACATCTCCGGCCAGCGGCTGCCGGGCGTGTCGAAGGTGTCGCTCTCTTATGGGGTCGAGGCCAACAGGCCGGCGCACCTGCTCGCCCAGGCGGGTGAACTCTACGTCGGCGTGGAAGGCAACTACCGTTCGAGCTTCTCCTCGAACCCGTCCCCGTCGGCCTATACCTGGGTCAACGGCTACGCGGTGACCAACCTCCGCGTCGGGTTCCGCACCAACAACGGCGTCGACATTTCGGCCTGGGTGCGGAACGCCTTCGACAAGGACTACTTCGACTTCCTGGTTGTCGGCCCGAGCAACACCGGCCTCATCGCCGGTCAGCCCGGCGATCCCAGGACCTACGGCATCACCCTGCGCGCCCGCTACTAGGACCATGGCGCTGGGGCGGGAGGCGGCCAGGCGCCGTCTCCCGCCCAGGCCGGATGCAGAAATTACGGTTAAGTATTTCTATCCGTAGGCGATAGAGGAATTGTCTGACCGAGTCCGGGCGCTTCTGGGAAAGCGGCGCCTCTCCCCCTTAAGGGACCTGCACTTGAAGAATGCATCGGTCGGCGGCCGCGGGCGTGGCCGTCAGCCAAATACTGCAAAGCCTTATAGTTTAACTGGATGTTCCGACCTTCCCTCTATGGGCTAGAAGCGGCCGCCATCGGGGAGAATTGAATGTCTTACGCCAGGATCCGGCGACAAGGTTGGCGGGTCTCCGCCAGCATGGGCGCGTTGATCGCCGTCCTAGCGGCGGGCCAGGCCTTGGCCCAGCCGGCCGGGGAAGACTCCCCCATAGCCAATCCGGGACAGGCCGCCGTCGTTCCGCCCAAGCCCTCGACCATGGAAGAGAAGATCGCCGCGCTCGAAGCGAGGATCGCCGAGTTGCAGGACGCGATCGTCGATCTCAAGGTGCAGTCGTCAGCCGGCGTGCGCGACGTCCGCGCCCAGGTCGCCGCCGCGCCGACGGTGACCCTCGCCAACGGGCGGCCGAGCTTCGCCACCGCCGACGGCCGTTTCTCCGCGAGCTTCCGTGGGGTGATGCAGCTGGATTCCGCGCTCTACAACCAGGACACGCCCGGGCCCCTGACCGCGGATTTCCGACGTGGCGCCGGGGCCGGCGACACCGCCCACGCCCGCGACCTCAGCAGCGGCGCCCACTTCCGCCGGGGCCGCATCGGCCTCGAGGGCAAGCTGTTCACCGACTTCGACTACAACATCCTGCTGGAGTTCGGCGGCGCGGGCGTCGAGGACCCGGCGCGGCTCTATGAGCTCTGGCTGCAATATTCCGGCTTCAAGCCCTTCCGCTTCAAGATCGGCGCCTTCATCCCCAACCAGGGGCTGGAGGATTCCATCTCCACCAACGGCATGACCCAGCTCGAACGGCCCGCGCCCTCCGACACGACGCGCACCCTGGCCGGGGCTGACAGCCGGATCTCCGCCCAACTGATGGCCAACGGCGACCGCTGGTTCGCCTCGACCGCCGTCACGGGCGCCCGGGTCTCCAACCTCACCGGCTCCGGAAGCGGTCCGGCCCAGTCCTTCGACGAGCAGCTCTCCGTGGTGGGCCGTCTCGCCGGCACGCCGATGAAGGGCCAGGACTGGCTCGTCCACGTGGGCGTCAACGGCAGCAAGGTCCTGCGCGTGGCCGACTCCGCGGGTCCGGACGCCCCCGTCGCCGGTCCCCGCTACACCGTCCAGTTCCGCGAGCGTCCCGAGCTTCGGGTCGACGGGACGCGCCTGATCGACACCGGCGCCATCGAGGCCGAGAGCGCCTACACCGGCGGCGTCGAGTTCGCGGCCCAGAGGAAGAATTTCTTCGTCCAGGGCGAATACTGGAAGTTCGGCATCGAGCGCCGCAACTCGACCCTGTCGGATCCGAAGTTCAGCGGCTGGTACGTGGAAGGCAGCTGGATCCTGACCGGCGAGCCGCGCCGCTACAATGTGACCACCGCCACCTTCGATCCGCCGCAGATCGCCAATCCCTTCAGCCCGAAGGACCATACCTGGGGCGCCCTGGAGCTGGCGTTCCGCTATTCGGACACCGACCTGAACTACAACGTCGGCGCGCCGGGGACGGCGACGCCGGCCGACGGGGTCCGGGGAGGCGACATGGACATCTGGACCATCGGCGCCAACTGGTACCTGAACAACGCCATCCGCTTCATGCTCCACTTCCAGAACGTGGATGTGAACCGCCTGTCCCCCAACCCCACCACCTTCCAGACGCCGCTCGGCGCGCAGGTCGGCCAGAAGTACCAGGTCGTCTCCCTGCGTTCCCAGTTCGCGTTCTGAATCCGTTTCGAGGAGCGACCATCATGATCCACGACTTTTCCAGACGCGGCCTGCTGCTGGGCGCGGCCGGCGCGGGCGCCAGCCTCGTCGCCCCCGGCTTCGCAAGCCAGGCCCTTGCCGGCGCCCCCGCGCCCAAGGAAGTGAGCATCCTGAACGTGAGCTACGATCCGACGCGGGAGCTCTACAAGGCCTACAACGCGCAGTTCGCGGCCGACTGGAAGGTCAAGACCGGCCAGGACCTGACCGTGCGCCAGAGCCATGGCGGTTCCGGCTCCCAGGCCCTGGCGGTGATCGGGGGGCTGCAGGCCGACGTGGTGAGCCTGGCGCTGGCCTACGACACCGACTCCATCGGCGCCAAGGCGAAGCTGATCGCGCCCAACTGGCAGTCCCGCCTGCCGCAGAATTCCACGCCCTACACCTCGACCATCGTGTTCCTGGTCCGCAAGGGTAACCCGTGGAAGATCAAGGACTGGGGCGACTTGGTGAAGCCGGGGATCGAGATCATCACCCCGAACCCCAAGACCTCCGGCGGAGCCCGCTGGAACTACCTGGCGGCCTGGGCCTGGGCCCTGCGCCAGCCCGGCGGCAACGAAGCCTCGGCGAAGGCCTTCGTGCAGAAGCTCTACAGCCAGGTCCCGGTGCTGGATTCCGGCGCCCGCGGCTCGACCACGACCTTCGTGCAGCGGGGCCTCGGCGACGTGCTGCTGGCCTGGGAGAACGAGGCCTTCCTGGCGGTTGACGAGCTGGGGCCGGGCAAGGTGGACATCGTGGTGCCCCCCTTCTCGATCCTGGCCGAGCCCGCGGTCGCCGTGGTGGACAAGGTGGTGGACCGCCGGGGCACCCGCGCCGTCTCGGAAGCCTATCTGCAGGGCCTCTACACCGCGAAGGGCCAGGAGATCATCGCCGAGAACTACTACCGCCCGCGCGACGCCCAGATCATGGCCAAGTACGGCAAGCGCTTCCCCAACATTCAGATGACCAACATCGGCGCCTTCGGAGGCTGGACCAAGGCCCAGGCCGCCCACTTCGCCGATGGCGGGGTGTTCGACGCCATCTACAAGCGCTGACGATATAGCGGGACATACTCACCGCTCGCGGAACCTTGGCAGCACAGGGGGGTTTTCCCTGCGCATCCCCGGATTTCGCGAGCGGTGACCCCATGACACATGACCTTCAAGGCCGGCGACGCCGCCGGCCCGGCCTGTTCGTCCTTTTAGCGGGCGGCGCGCTGGCCCTGTCCCTGGCCGCCTGCGGCAATTCCACCAACAACGTCGAGGCCAAGACCGACGCCGCCGCCGACAAGGCCGGCGACGCGCTTCAGAACGCCGCGGCCAAGACCGGCGACGTCATCGACAGGGCGGCCGATGTCGCGGCTCCCGCCGCGCAGAAACTGGCCGACAAGGCCGGCGAGGACCTGACCAAGCTCGCCGACGTCACCGGCGCGCTCGCCGTGAAGGCCGGTCACAAGGTCGCCGAGGCGGCCCGCACCGCCGACAGGAAGCTTGACCAGGCGGCCACCAAGGCCCGCGAGGAAAAGGCCGCCAACAAGACCCAGTAGGCGCTAAACCGGTGGTCCGCGCCGGCGGACGACGGCTTTCGCTTTCCCGACGACCGCGCAGAGAAGACCGTCCGCATGTTCAGCTTCATGTTCGCCACCGGCATCGAGAACAGCTGCCCCACCATCAAGGGCGGCACGCATCGAGTGGACGAGCTGGAGAAGTGCGGCTTCTACAAGCACTGGAAAACCGACTTCGCCCTGGTGGAGGAGCTCGGGATCCGCTTCCTGCGCTTCGGCCCCCCGATCGACCGCACCTGGCTCGGGGAGGGGCGCTACGACTGGAGCTTCTCGGACGAGACCTTCGGGGATCTGAGGCGGAGGGACATCGTGCCGATCGTGGACCTGTGCCACTTCGGCGTGCCCGACTGGATCGGCAATTTCCAGAACCCGGATTTTCCGCGGCTGTTCGAGAAATACGCCTGCGATTTCGCCAAGCGCTACCCGTGGGTCCAGCTCTATACGCCGGTCAACGAGATGTACATTTGCGCCACCTTCTCGGCCAAGTACGGCTGGTGGAACGAGCAGCTGACGACCCACCAAGGCTTCGTCAATGCCCTGAAATACCTGGTGAAAGCCAACGTCCTGGCGATGCAGGCGATCCTGGACGTGCGTCCCGACGCCATCTTCATCCAGTCGGAATCCTCGGAGTATTTCCACGCCGAGAACCCGGCGGCGATCAAGCCGGCGGAGATCATGAACTCCGAGCGCTTCCTGTCGCTTGACCTGAACTATGGCCGCCGGGTCGACTCGGAGATGTACGAGTACCTGATGGACAACGGCATGACCCGGGAGGAGTACCACTTCTTCCTGGGCAACAAGATCAAGCAGCACTGCATCCTGGGCAACGACTACTACATCACCAACGAGCACCGGGTGGCGGAGGACGGCTCGACCTATCCCTCCGGCGAGATCTTCGGCTACAGCGAGATCACCCGCCACTACTACGACCGCTACAAGCTGCCCGTGATGCACACCGAGACCAACCTCAAGGAAGGCCCGAACGGCGACGAGGCGGTGAACTGGCTGTGGAAGGAGTGGGCCAATGTGCTGCGGGTGCGCAACGACGGCATCCCGATCCTCGGCTTCACCTGGTACTCGCTGATCGACCAGATCGACTGGGACACCGCGCTCCGGGAAGACAACGGCAACGTCAATCCGCTGGGCCTGTTCGACCTCGACCGCAACATCCGCCCCGTGGGCCGGGCCTACAAGCAGCTGATCCGCGACTGGAGCGACGTCCTGCCGACCCAGAGCGTCTGCCTGGTCGTGCCCATCGCCACCCCGCACGAGCACGCCATGCCCTGGGTCGCCGACTACCAGGACCTGGACCCGGCCGCGGCCGACAAGGCTTCCGCCCAGCAACCGGCTCAGAACACGGCCGGGACGTGATGCGCTTTGCGGACCGGGTCGCGATCGTTTCCGGCGCCGGGAGCGGCATCGGCCTGGCCGTAGCCCGGAGGCTGGCCTCGGAGGGCGCCCGCATCGTCATGGCCGACCGCTCGCCGGACAAGGCCCAGGCCCAGATCGAGGGGCTGAAGGAGGCGGGGGCGCCGGACGTCCTCGTGGCCGCCTGCGACGTCGCCGACGAGGTCCAGGTGCAAGGGGCCTGCCAGGCCGCCATGGACCGCTGGGGCCGCCTCGACGTGGTGGTCAACAACGCCGGCATGATGACCTTCATCCCCATCGCCGACCTCACCTCGGCCGACTGGAATCGGGTCCTCGGCGTGGACCTGATGGGCGCCGTCCACTTCACGCGGGAGGCTTTCCGGCGGATGAAGCCGGGGGGCGCCATCGTCAACATCGCCTCCGTCCATGCGGTCATGACCTCGCCCCTGGTGGCGCCCTACGCCGCCGCCAAGGCCGCCCTGTTGTCCCTGACCCGCAGCGCCGCCATCGAGGGCAAGGAGAAGGGCATCCGCGTAAACGCCGTCCTGCCGGGGGCGGTGGACACGCCCATGCTGTGGGAAAACCCGAACCTGAAGTCGGGGGCCGAGAAGCTCCATCCGTCGGACGTGGGCAAGCCCGAGGACATAGCCGCGGCCGTCGCCTTCCTGGCCGCGGAGGAGGCCGCCTTCGTCACCGGGGCGGCCCTGAACGTCGATGGTGGGCGCCTCGCCAGGCTCTGACATGATCCGCCCGTTCGGGACCCTCGCCGACGGCCGCGCCGTCACGGCCGCCCACCTGTCGTGGCCCGGGGGAATTTCCGTCGAGGTGCTGGACTACGGCGCGACCGTCCGCCGCCTGACGGTTCCGACGCCTGGTGGGCCGGTGGAGACGGTGCTGGGCTTCGCCACCCTGGCCGAATACGAGGCCGACGGCGCCTACCAGGGCGTCGTCATCGGCCGCTGCGCCAACCGCATCGAGGGAGCCCGCTTCACGATCGACGGGCGCGAACACCAGGTCGCCGCCAACGAGGGCGAAACCTGCCTGCACGGCGGGATCCCGGGCTTCGACGGCCGGCTCTGGGCTTTCGAACGCTTGGGCGACCGCGAGGCGGTCCTGACCTACCGATCCCCCGACGGTGAGGAGGGCTTTCCCGGAAACGTGACGGCGCGGGCGAGCTTCAGCCTGCCGGACCCCGCGTCCCTGCTGATAAGCTACGAGGCCATCACAGACGCGGCCTGCCCGGTGAACCTGACCCACCACCTCTACTTCAACCTCTCGGGCGACCATCGCCATCCGGTCACGGACCATCTGTTGTCCATCGCCTCCCCCGCGATGACCCCGGTGAGGCCAGACTTGATCCCCACCGGCGAGATCGCCCCGGTGGAAGGCACGCCCTTCGACCTGCGCGAAGCCAAACGCATCGGCGACGCCATGGCCCAGGCCCACCCGCAAATCGCCCTCGCCAAGGGCTACGACCACAACTGGGTGCTGGCGCCGGACGCCAGGCCCGCCCTCACCCTCCGCTCGCCGGAGACGGGCGTCAGCCTTGAGATCGAGACCGACCAGCCGGGGATGCAGGTCTATTCGGGCCAGGGCCTGGCCGAACCCTTCGCCCCGTTCTGCGGGCTGGCTCTGGAGCCGCAGGGCTTCCCCAACGCGGTCAATACGCCGGGCTTTCCCGATGTGGTCTTGAGGCCCGGCGAGACCTATCGCCGGCGCGTCCTCTACCGTTTCGGCTTAGGCTGACGGCTCATGCCGCGGATCATGACCTACAACGTGCACTCCTGCCGCGGCGTCGACGGCAAGCTCGACGTCGGGCGCATCGCCGCGGTCATCGCCCAATGCCGGCCGGACATCGTCGCCCTGCAGGAGTTGGACGTGGGCCGCAAGCGGACCGGCACGGTGGACCAGGCCCACGACATCGCCACGCGCCTCGGCATGAGCTTCCATTTCCATGCCGCCGTGAAGGTGGAGGAGGAGGAATACGGCGACGCCATCCTCACCACCCTGCCCGAGCGCCTGGTGCGCTCCGGGCCCCTGCCGACCCTGCCCCGGATGCGGGGGCTGGAGAGCCGCGGCGCCCTGTGGGTGGCGGTGGAGGTGGACGGGGTCGAGCTGCAGGTCATCAACACCCACCTCGGGCTCGTGCCGCTCGAACAGCGCCGGCAGGTCGCCTGCCTCCTGGGCGAGGACTGGGCGGGGAACGCGGGCTTCAAGGACCCGGCGATCCTGCTCGGCGACTTCAACGCCAACACCCGCTACGCCGTCTATCGCCAGCTCTGCAGTCGGCTGCACGACGCCCAGGTGGGCCTGCGGGGACGGCCGCGCTGGCGCAAGACCGTGGCGACCTTCCCCAGCCGCGCCCCCGTCTTAAGGATCGACCACATGTTCGTCAGCCCCTCCATCGTGGTGGAAGATGTCCACGCTCCAGGCGGGCCCCTGTGCCGCTCGGCCTCCGACCACCTGCCGCTGGTGGCCGACTTCCACATAGGCAAGGCCTAGACAGGCTCCTTGCGCCGGGGCGAGCCCTTGCGCCGCCGCTCGATCATCTGCTGTTCGGCGGCGCCCTCGATGTCGTGCAGGAAGGCCCGGCGTTCGCGGCCCAGCTCCTGCGCCCGCCGCCAGGGCCGCAAGGAATCGGACGGGTCGGCCGGGTCGCCGAGGTGGAAGGCGGCGATGAGGGTGGCGAGGGGGCCGAGGCCGGCCGGCCTGAGCGCGCGCAGCCGCGGGTTCGGGCCCACGTCCAGGGCCTCGATGGCGCCGGAGAGGGACCCGGCCCTCACGAAGGCCTCCTCGAAGGCGTCCGGCGATCGGGCCAGGAAATGCGCGATCAGCCGCGAGCGGAAGCGGTGGATGCCGACCTTGTGCTCGTCGGTTTCGGCGTCGATGGCGAGGTCGCACTCGGTGTCGAACCCGGCGGAGCGGTTGTTCAGGTTGGTGGAGCCCGCCCTGAGGAAGCGGTCGTCGATGATCGAGACCTTCGAGTGGACCAGGATGGTCTCGCCCTTCGGCGTGTGCGGGCAGTAGGCGTGGAAGCGGCCGTATTTGTCGGCCGCCATCAGCGTGCGCAGGAACACCGAGCGGGTGCGGTCCATGGTCATGTGGTCGAACCAGCTCGGGGCGCGGGCGGTGGAGACGATCACCACCTCGGGCCCGTCCTTCTCCGCTAGGCGGGCCGCCAGGGCGTCGGCATAGACCGGCGAGGTGACGTACTGGTTCTCCAGGTAGATCAGCCAGCGGGCCGCGGCGATGGCGGTCAGGTGCAGCCGCTCGTTCTCCCGGATTCCGATCTGATCGCGCCAGTCGGGCATGGTGCGGGCGATCCCGACCGTGGCCTCGGTGATGTCGGGGCGCAGCCGGTCGGGCCAGGGGTCCTCGCCGGTCTTGACGAGAGGCGGGGGCACGTCGTCCCCGGTCGCGGTTCGCCAGCGCTGGCGGGCCAGTTCCCCGAGGGCGGCGGCGGCGGGGCCGTCCACCAGCATCATCACCTCGTGCCGCGGCGCGTGGACATTTCCCCAGGGCATCAGGCGGCGCAGATCGATATCGAGGTGCGCGCTGGAATCCCAGCGGTCGGCGCCGATGTCGCCCCCGCCGCAGAAGGCGATCTCGTCGTCGATCACCAGCACCTTCTGGTGATGGCATGCGCCGAAGGGGACGGTGGGGTCGAGGGCGAACTTCACCCCCGTGTGCTCGAAACATTTGCGGGCGCGGTGGGGGAAGAAGTGCTGGGAGGCGGCGATCGGCAAGGCCGACTTCCAGATCAGCACCCGGATGTCGAGTTCGGGCCGCTCGGCCACGAGCTTGTTCAGGAAAGGACCGACCTGGTCGCTGTCCGGCCCCTCGCCCCGCTCGTTGGGCTCAAGCCGCGTCAGGGGATCGAAGGCCCATCCCAGCAGGTGGATGGAGCGTTTGGCCTTCTTCATCGCCGCCTTGGCCGCGGCGAAATAGGCGCCCGAATCCAGCAGCATGGAGGCGCGCTCAGCCCGCTCGGCGCGCCAACAGGTCAATCCGGGCTGCAGCAGCAAACCTGTTCTCCAGCCCCGTTCGACCTGAGCAGGGCCAATGCCCCGCCCCTTCATCGGTTCCCATATAGGCCAGGGCTGGGCTATTCGCTTGGTGAGATGAAGAACCTGACTGTCGAAGAGGCGCGCGCGCGCATGCTGGCCGGAGCGGGCCGGCTGGAGGCCGAGACCGTGGCGTTGGAGGCCGCGGCGGTGGGCCGGGTGGTGGCCGCAGACCTGCGCAGCCTGCGCGACCAGCCGCCGTTCCGCGCCTCGGCCATGGACGGCTATGCAGTGCGCTTCGCCGACGCGGACGGGCGGGCGGCGACGCTGACGGTGGCGGGGGAGAGCGCGGCGGGGCGCGGCTACGGCACGGTCCTGCAGCCGGGCCAGGCGGTGCGCATCTTCACCGGCGCGGCCCTGCCCGAAGGCGCCGACACGGTGGTGATCCAGGAGGAGGCGGTCCGTGAGGGCGAGGCTGTGACCGTCGGACCCTTGAGCGAGGCGAGCGGCAATGTCCGGCCCCGGGGCGGGGATTTCCGGGAAGGCGAGACTCTGCTGGCGGCGGGCTTGGCGCTCGATCCCTGGCGGCTGTCTCTGGCGGCCTCGGCGGGGGCGGCGTCCCTGACCCTCGCCCGTTCGCCCCGGGTGGCGATCTTCGGGGGCGGAGACGAGCTGGTGGCGCCGGGGGAGACGCCGGGCCCCTGGCAGATTTTCGAATCCACCACACTGACCCTGGCGCATCTGGTGCGGGGCTGGGGCGGGACCCCCCTGCCGCAGCCCCGGTTGGCGGACCGGCTGGAGGCCATTGTCGAGGCGATCCGCAACATCGACTGCGACCTGATCCTGACCGTCGGCGGCGCCTCGGTCGGCGACCACGATCTGGTGCGGCCGGCCCTGGCGCAGCTCGGGCTGGAGCTCACCGTGGCCAGCATCGCCATGCGGCCGGGCAAGCCTACCTTCTTCGGGACCCTGGCGGACGGGCGGCGTGTCCTGGGCCTGGCCGGCAACCCCGCCTCGGCAATGGTGGGGGCCGAACTCTTCCTGCGCTCGATCCTGCTGCAGATGCAGGGCGCCGACCCCTCCCCCCGGCTGGAGCGTGCGCGCCTGACCGCGCCGATGAAGCCCAATACGCCGCGCGAGCACTGGGTGCGCGCGGGCCTTTCCTCCGGCGACGACGGGGCGCTGCTTGTGCGGCCCTTCCCCGAGGAGGACTCGTCCCTGGTCTCGGTCTTCGCCCGCGCCGACGCCCTGCTGCGCCGCCCGCCGAGCGCCCCTGCCGCCGCGGCGGGGGAGGTGGTCGAGGTGCTGCGCCTCCCCCGGCTATGAGGCTCGCGGGCCTGGTCCTGGCGGGCGGGCGGTCCAGCCGGTTCGGCTCGGAAAAGGCCCTGGCCGAGATGGAGGGCAGGCCCCTCCTGGTCCACGTCCTGGCCCGGCTGCAGCCGGCCTGCGCCGCGGTCGCGGTCAGCGCCCGGGCAGGTTCGGGGGCGGCGGTGCTGGGCGTGCGGCTCGGCCTGGACCTCCTGCACGACGATCCCCTCGGTCCCGAGGGCCCCCTGGCGGGGGTGCGCGCGGGGCTGGCCTGGGCGGCGGTGCGCGGCGCCGAGGCCCTGGTGGTCGCGCCCTGTGACGCGCCCTTCCTGCCCGAAGACCTCGTGTCCCGGCTGGCGAAGGGACTGGAGGGGGCGAAGGCGGCCTACGCCGAGACCGTGGACGGGCCGCAGCCCCTGTGCTCCGCGTGGCGCGTGGCGCTGCTGGGCGATGTCGAACAGGCGCTCGCGGGGGGCAAGCACCCGGCGGTGATCGGCTTCCTGAAGAGCCTCGGGGCGGCGGCAATTGCGTTCGCGGACGCCCGGGCCTTCTCCAACGCCAACCGCCCGGACGATCTGACGAGGCCCTGAAGGGGCTCTGCGAAGCTTCTCGCAGGCGTCATGCATCCAAATTCGGCCAAGCTCGTTTTTTGCAGTCGCAGGGTGCTCGTCGGGAGCGCCCGGTCCTGGAAAAGCCGATGCGACCGACCCTACATTCCGCCGCCGAACGTCCTCGGGTTTCGACCGGAATCGCCGACCTCGACAACATCCTGGGCGGGGGGCTGACCAAGGATCGCGCCTATCTGCTGGAGGGCACGCCGGGCAGCGGCAAGACCACCATCGCCCTGCAGTTCCTCCTGGAGGGCGCGAGGGCGGGCGAAAAGGGCCTCTACATCACCCTGTCCGAGACCGCCGCCGAGCTTCGCGAAGTCGCCCGCAGCCACAGCTGGACCCTCGACGACATCGAACTTTTCGAGCTGGTCAGCGAGGACGGGCTCGACCCCGAGAGCGAGCAGTCGATCCTGGAGCCCTCCGAGGTGGAGCTCGGCGAGACCATCCAGGGGGTGATGGACTGCGTCGATCGGCTGCGCCCTTCCCGCGTGGTGTTCGACAGCCTGTCGGAAATGCGGCTGCTGGCGCAGAACTCCCTGCGCTACCGCCGCCAGATCCTGGCCCTCAAGCAGTATTTCTCCACCCGCCAGTGCACGGTCCTGATGCTCGACGACCGCAGCTCGGACCCCGGCGACCTGCAGCTCCACAGCATCGCCCACGGGGTGATCACCCTCGAACAGACCGCGCAGGACTACGGCTCCGAGCGCCGGCGCCTGCGGGTGGTGAAGATGCGGGGGGTGAAATACCGCGGCGGCTTCCACGACTTCGTCATCGAAACCGGCGGGGTGGCGGTGTTCCCCCGCCTGATCGCGGCCGAGCACCATCGCGCCTTCCTCGGGGACCTGGTCACCACGGGGGTGCCGGCCCTGGACGAGATGCTGGGCGGCGGCCTGACGCCGGGCACCAACACCCTGCTGAGCGGGCCGTCCGGAGTCGGCAAGACCTCGACCTCCATCCGCTGCGCCCTCAGCGCCCTCGAGCGCGGGGATAAGGCGGCCTACTATCTGTTCGACGAGGGCCGGGCGACCTTCCTGGCGCGGGCGAGCGCCATGGGGATGGACCTGGAGCCGCATCTGCAGAGCGGCCAGTTGGCGGTCGTGCAGATCGATCCCGCCGAGCTGTCCCCGGGCGAGTTCGCCAGCTGGGTGCGTGAGGCGGTCGAGCGGGACGGGGTGACCTTCCTGGCCATCGACAGCCTGAACGCCTTCCTCCAGGCCATGCCCGGCGAGAAGTACCTGCTGCTGCAGATGCACGAGATGCTGAGCTACCTGAACCAGCAGGGGATCATCACCCTTCTGGTGCTCGGCCAGCACGGGGTGCTCGGCGAGATACGCTCCGACGTCGACCTTAGCTATCTGTCCGACACGATCATCCTGTTCCGCTACTTCGAGGCGCGGGGCCGGCTGCACAAGGCGCTCTCCGTCGCCAAGAGCCGCACCACCGCGCACGAGACCAGCATCCGCGAGTTCAAGCTGGGCGCGTCGGGCGTTGAGGTGGGCGATCCTCTGGAAGACTTCGAAGGGGTGCTCAGCGGCCTGCCGGCCTACCGCGGCGCGACCCCGCTGATGCCCACGGAAACGGCCGCGGCCGGGGCTTGAGGTGGAGGAACGGGTCCTCCTGCTGGCCCTCAGAGGCCGCGACGCTGAAGTGATCGAGCAGCTTCTGACGCGGCAGGGTCACGTGTGCCGCATCTGCCGCAACGCCGACGACCTGGCCACTGAGCTGGCGCTGGGGGCCGGCACGGCCCTGGTGACCGAGGAGTCCCTGGCCGACACGGATCGCCGCAAGCTGGCCGACTGGCTCGACGCGCAGCAGCCATGGTCGGACTTCCCCTTCATCCTCCTGGCCACCAAGCGGTCCGGCCGCCGGCCCAAGGAGGCGGCCCGGGTCCTGGAGCAGCTCGGCAACGTCATCGTGCTGGAGCGGCCGATCCACGGAGAGACCCTCGCCAGCGCCGCCGCCTCGGCGTTGCGGGCCCGCCGCCGCCAGTACGAGGCCCGCCGCCACCTGCAGGCGCTGGAAGGCGCCGAAGAGCGGCTGACCCAGCTCAACGGCAGCCTGGAGACGCGGATCGATGACCGCACCCGCGAACTCGCCCGCGCCAACGACCAGCTGATGCAGGAGGTGGCCGAGCGCGAGCGCGCCCAGGCCGCCCTGGTGCAGTCGCAGAAGATGGAGGCGGTCGGCCAGCTCACCGGGGGGATCGCCCACGACTTCAACAACCTCCTGACCGTCATCGGCGGCAATCTGGAGCTGATCCAGCGCCGCTCCACCGACGAGCGGATCGTCCGCCTCGCCCAGTTCGCCCTCCAGGGCAACGACCGCGCCGCCAAGCTGACCCGCCAGCTCCTGGCCTTCTCCCGCACCCAGCGGCTGACCCTGAAGCCGGTGGACATCAACGCCCTGATCCGCGGCATGGATGACTTGCTGGCCCGCACCCTCGGACCGCAGTTCGCCATCGAGATGGCGCTCGACCCCGCCGACCCCTGGGCCATGGCCGATTCCAACCAGGTGGAGCTGGCGATCCTCAATCTGGCCATCAACGCCCGCGACGCCATGCCGGCGGGCGGGACCTTGCGCATCTCAAGCCTCCAGTCGCCGGCCGAAGACGGCGCCCTGCGCCCCGGGATCTACGTGGTGATCGGGGTGGGAGACACCGGCATGGGCATTCCGGCGCATCTGCTGGAGAAGGTGTTCGACCCCTTCTTCACCACCAAGCCGATCGGCAAGGGCACGGGCCTGGGCCTGAGCCAGGTCTACGGAATCGCCCAGCAGTCCGGCGGAACCGTGCGGATCGACAGCGCCGAGGGCGCCGGGACCAGGGTGGAGATCTGGCTGCCGGTGGCGCGCGCCGACGCCGAACGGGAGGTCGTCTCGCCTCTGGCCGAGGCGGCGAAGGATGGGAAGCGGGAGAAGGTCCTGCTGGTCGAGGACGACGCCGGTGTCCGGCGCTTCATGGCCGAGTGCCTGGAGGTCGCGGGCTATGCGGTGATCGAGGCGGCCGATGGGCGAGAGGGGCTGGAGCGTCTCGCGACGGAGCGGCCGGCCCTGCTGGTAGTGGATTTCGCCATGCCGGGCATGACGGGCGCGGAGGTCGTGGCCGAGGCCCGGCGGCGCGTTCCGGGCCTGCCGATCATCCTGGCCACCGGCTATGCGGACATGAAGGCGGTGGACAAGGTCATCGACCCTGACCACGTGCTCCGAAAGCCGTTCCAGATCGGCGACCTTCAGGCCGCCGTCAGGGCTGCGCTGGCGAAGTCCCGGCAGGACGAGCCGGAGCCCGCGGCCTCCTAGAGCGCGTCAGGCGAAAGTGTGTGCGGTTTCGCCGCCCGGACGCGCTCTAAGATGTTAAAATGTAGAGCCTTTCTAACGGATCAGATGGGTCCATCTGCTCCTGAAAGGCTCTAGGGACGGCGGCTAGCCCGCGTCGTCGCCGTGTTCCATGCGGGAGTGCTCGCCGACGCTTTCCAGCACGCCCTGGAGCTTCTTGTGCGTCGGCCGGGCCTTCAGGATACGGACGGCCTCGAGGGCCACTGGGCTCAGCCCCTGGCCGCCGGTTCCATCCAGATGCTTGTAGATGTCCCGCAGCATGGTCGGGGTCCAGAAGCTCTTGATGTGGTCGGCGGTCCCGAGCGAAGGGGCGCCGCCCGGCTGGGAGCGGAAGTAGGTGGCGATCTGGTTGGCCATATAGACCAGCCGGGCCGCCGTATCGTGGCGGTGTTCGTGCTCTTCGCTCACTCTGCCGGCTCCATCGCGCCGATGCGGCGGCTCTGCTTGGCGAAGGCGTCGTAGCTTTCCTGCCATTCGCTGGGGCCGTTGGAGACCGAAATCTGCACCGCCGTCACCTTGTACTCGGGGCAGTTGGTGGCCCAGTCGGAGTATTCGGTGGTGATGACGTTGGCCTGGGTCGTGGGGTGGTGGAAGGTGGTGTAGACCACCCCCGGCGCCACGCGCTCGGTGATGTTGGCGCGCAGCGTCGTCTCGCCCGCCCGGCTCTGCAGCCGGACCCAGTCGCGGTCGCGGATGCCGCGGTTCTCGGCGTCGGAGGGGTGGATCTCCAGCACGTCTTCCTCGTGCCAGCGCGAGTTCTCGGTGCGGCGGGTCTGGGCGCCGACGTTGTACTGGCTGAGGATTCGGCCGGTGGTCAGCAGCAGCGGGAAGCGCGGCCCGGTCTTCTCGTCGGTCGGGACGTATTCGGTGACCACGAAGTGGCCCTTGCCGCGGACGAAGCCGCCGATGTGCATGGTGGGCGAGCCTTGCGGGGCGTTGGCGTTGCAGGGCCACTGCACCGAGCCCTCGCGCTCCAGCATCTCGAAGGAGACGCTGGCGAAGGACGGGGTCAGGCGGGCGATCTCGTCCATCACCTGCGACGGGTGGGTGTAGCTCCACTCGCAGCCCAGGGCGTTGGCCAGGAGCTGGGTGACTTCCCAGTCGGCGTAGCCGTTCTTCGGGCTCATCGCCTTGCGCACCATCTGGATGCGGCGCTCGGCGTTGGTGAAGGTGCCGTCCTTCTCCAGGAAGGTGGAGCCGGGCAGGAAGACGTGGGCGTGGACGGCGGTCTCGTTCAGGAACAGGTCCTGCACCACCACGCACTCCATGGCCTCGAGCCCGGCGGAGACGTGCTTGGTGTTGGGGTCGGACTGCAGGATGTCCTCGCCCTGGATGTAGATGCCCTTGAATTCCCCGTCGACGGCGGAGTCGAGCATGTTGGGGATGCGCAGGCCGGGCTCGGGATCGAGGTCCAGGCCCCATTCCCTTTCGAACAGCTCGCGGGTGGCGTCGTCCGACACGTGGCGGTAGCCGGGGTACTCGTGCGGGAACGAGCCCATGTCGCAGGCGCCCTGCACGTTGTTCTGGCCGCGCAGCGGGTTCACCCCGACGCCGACCTTGCCGACGTTGCCGGTGGCCATGGCCAGGTTGGCGATGGCCATGACGGTGGTCGAGCCCTGGCTGTGCTCGGTGACGCCCAGGCCGTAGTAGATCGAGCCCGCGCCGCCGGTGGCGTAGAGGCGGGCGGCGCCGCGCACGTCCGCGGCCGGCACGCCGGTGTGGGCCTCCATGGCCTCGGGGCTGTTCTCCGGCCGGGAGACGAATTCTGCCCAGGCGGCGAAGGCGTCGGCCTCGCAGCGTTCCTCGACATAGGCCCTGTCCACCAGGCCCTCGGTGACGATCACGTGCGCGATCGAGGTCAGCATGGCGACGTTGGTGCCCGGCTTCAGGGGCAGGTGGTAGTCGGCCTCGATGTGGGCGACGCGGACCAGGTCGGTCTTGCGCGGGTCGATCACGATCAGCTTGGCGCCCTTGCGCAGGCGCTGCTTCATCCGCGAGGCGAACACGGGGTGAGCGTCGGTCGGGTTGGCGCCGATGACCATCATCACGTCGGTATGTTCGACGGAATCGAAGTCCTGGGTGCCGGCCGAGGTGCCGAAGGTGGTCTTCAGGCCAAAGCCCGTGGGCGAGTGGCAGACCCGGGCGCAGGTGTCGACGTTGTTGTTGCGGAAGCCCGTCCGGATCAGCTTCTGGACGAGGTAGGTCTCCTCGTTGGTGCAGCGCGAGGAGGTGATGCCGCCGACCGAGTTGCGGCCGTACTGGGTCTGGATGCGGCGGAATTCCGAGGCCGTGTGGGCGATGGCCTCTTCCCAGCTGACTTCCTGCCAGGGGTCGGTGGTCTTGGCCCGGATCATCGGCTTGAGGATCCGCTCCTTGTGGGTGGCGTAGCCGAAGGCGAAGCGGCCCTTGACGCAGGAGTGGCCGTGGTTGGCCTTGCCGTCCTTGTAGGGGACCATGCGGACGATCTCTTCGCCGCGCATCTCAGCCTTGAAGGTGCAGCCCACGCCGCAGTAGGCGCAGGTGGTGACGACCGAATGCTCGGGGGCGCCGATCTCGATCACCGACTTCTCGTTCAGGGTGGCGGTCGGGCAGGCCTGGACGCAGGCGCCGCAGGACACGCACTCCGACGACATGAAGGACTCGTCCTGGCCGGGAGACACTCGGCTGCCGAAGCCGCGGCCGGAGATGGTCAGGGCGAAGGTGCCCTGAACCTCGTCGCAGGCGCGGACGCAGCGCGAGCAGACGATGCATTTCGACGCTTCGTAGGTGAAGTACGGGTTGGACTCGTCCTTCGCCAGGTCGAGGTGGTTCTCGCCCGCGTAGCCGTAGCGGACCTCGCGCAGCCCGACCTCGCCGGCGGTGTCCTGCAGCTCGCAGTCGCCGTTGGCCGAGCAAGTCAGGCAGTCGAGCGGGTGGTCGGAGATATAGAGCTCCATCACGCCCCTGCGGATGCGCTTCAGCCGCTCGGTCTGGGTGTGGACCACCATGCCCGCGCCGACCGGGGTGGTGCAGGAGGCGGGCGTGCCGGCGCGACCGTCGATCTCGACCAGGCACATGCGGCAGGAACCGAAGGCTTCCTGGCTGTCGGTGGCGCAGAGCTTGGGGATGGAGGTGCCCATCTCCTTGGCCGCGCGCAGCAGCGAGGTGCCGGCGGGGACGCTGATGGTCTGGCCGTCGATGGTGAGGGTGACCATCGCTTCCGACTTTGAGGCCGGCGTGCCGTAATCGATCTCGGGAACCAAAGGCATCTGAGCTTCCTATTCGGCCGGAACCAGGCGCGGTTCGCGCGCCCGGAAATCCTCCGGGAAATGCGTCATGGCGCTCTGCACCGGATATGGCGTGAACCCGCCAAGGGCGCAAAGCGATCCGAACTTCAAAGTTTCGCACAAGTCCTTGAGAATTTCGAGTTGCGCGGCCGGTCGGTCGCCGCGCAGGAGCTTGTCGATCGTCTCCACCCCGCGTGTCGAGCCGATCCGGCAGGGGGTGCACTTGCCGCAGCTTTCCACCGCGCAGAACTCCAGGGCGAAGCGGGCCTGGTTGGCCATGTCCACGGTGTCGTCGAACACCACGACCCCGGCGTGGCCGATCAGCCCGTCCTTGGCCGCGAACGCCTCGTAGTCGAACGGGGTGTCGAACAGTTCGCGTGGGAAATAGGCGCCCAGAGGCCCGCCGACCTGCACCGCCCGCACCGGGCGGCCTGTCAGGGTCCCGCCGCCGATGTCGTCGACGAGCTGGCCCAGGGTCAGGCCGAACGCCGTCTCGTAGAGGCCGCCGTTGCGGATATTGCCCGCCAGCTGGATCGGCATGGTGCCGCGCGAACGGCCCATGCCGTAGGCCGCATAGGCTTCGCCGCCGTTGGCGAGGATCCAGGGGGCCGAGCACAGGGACAGGACGTTGTTGATGACCGTGGGCTTGCCGAACAGGCCCTTGTGAGCCGGCAGGGGCGGCTTGGCGCGGACCTGGCCGCGCTTGCCCTCCAGCGAGTCCAGCAACGCCGTCTCCTCGCCGCAGACGTAGGCGCCGGCCCCGACGCGCACCTCCATGTCGAAGGCGAAGGGCGAACCCATGACGTTGGGGCCGAGCAAGCCCCGGGCGCGGGCGGTGGTGATGGCCCGGTCCATGGCGGCCACGGCGTGGGGGTATTCGGAGCGGATGTAGACGTAGCCGTAGGTCGCCCCCGTGGCGACGCCGGCGATGGTCATGCCCTCGATCAGGAGGAAGGGGTCGCCCTCCATGATCATGCGGTCGGCGAAGGTGCCGCTATCGCCTTCGTCGGCGTTGCAGACGATGTACTTCCGGTCGCCGGCGGTGTCGGCCACGGTCTTCCACTTGATGGCGGTGGGAAAGCCCGCGCCGCCGCGGCCGCGCAGGCCCGACTTGCCCATCTCATCGAGAATCCCGGCTGCGCCCAGGGCCAGGGCCCGCGTCAGGCCCTCGTAGCCGCCGAGGGTGGTGTAGTCGGTCAGGCTCTGCGGGTCGGTGATCCCGCAGCGGGCGAAGACCAGGCGGGTCTGGTTCTTGAGGAAGGGAATCTCCTCGGGACGGCCGATGCGCTTCTCGTGGGGGCCGCCCTCGAACAGGCCGGCGGCGACCAGGCCCGGGACATCCTCGGGGTAGATCGGGCCGTAGCCGATACGCCCGTCAGAGGTCTCGACCTCGACCAGGGTCTCCAGCTCCAGCATGCCGCGCGAGCCGTTGCGCACCATCTCGATGTTGAGGCTCAGCTTCGCCGCCTCTATGGCCAGGGCCCCGGCCACCTCATCGGCGCCGACGGCCACCGCCGCCGCGTCGCCGGAAACATACAAACGCAGGCTCATATCGGCTCGTCCAAGGTGCGGGGGGCGGCGAGGGGAGCAGGCGACGTCGCGTCGGTCCTGTCCCGGGCGGCCCGGTGGAAAAAGATGCGGCGGGTCAGGCTTGCCATGGGAGCGGTGGAGAGGGCGAGCTCAAACATCCAGTTGGGCGGCACGGCGTCCATCAGGCCGCGCAGAGCTTGCTTAGCCATCCAGTTGGGCAATTCCGCGGCCACCGCCTGCTCCGGCGCGGGGCCGACGGCGGCGACGTGGTCGGCGATGGCCTGGCCGGCGCGGCGGCCCAGCGCCAGGGCCGGGTGGATTCCGCCGCCGGTGAGAGGAGAGACCATGCCGGCGGCGTCGCCGACCAGCATCACGCCCGGGGCGGACCAGTGCTTCAGCACGCCGCCGCAGGGGATGAGCCCGGCGCGGCGCTCGCTGGCGTCGGCGGGATCGAGGCCGAACAGGGCCTCGGCCTCGCGGGCGAAGGCCTCGATCTTCGGTTTGCGGCCGTGCGAGACGGCCAGGCCAACTTGCGCCGCCCGGGGGCTGACCGCTGCCCAGGCGATGTAGCCCGGGGCCGTGCGGCTATCGAGGAAACAGTGCAGGAAGCCGGGGTCGAGCCGGCCGGGGTCGGAATAGTCCCGCTCCACGCCGCTCAGGAACCGCTGGTTGGCCGAGAGCCCGACCGCCTTGGCCGTCGCCGACCGGGCCCCGTCGGCGCCCAGCAGATAGCGCGCGGTGATCGCCTCGCCGCCCACGCGGATCGTCCACAGCCCATCCTGGCGCTCGGCCCCCTCGAAGCGGGCGTCGGTGCGGATCTCCACCCCGGCGCGCTCGGCTTCGGTCCCCAGCCACTGCAGGATGGCGGCGGTGTCGGTGGTCAGGAAGTAGTAGCCCGGCGCGTCCAGATCGACGGAGCGGCGGCTCGGCCCGTAGAGGCGCACCTTGCGCACCCGGCGGGAAAGATTGGTGGGGATGTCGTAGGCGTCGGCGGCCTCGCGGACGAAGACGCCGGTGGTGTGCAGGCGGGTCCCCAGGGCGGGCTTCGCCTCAAGCAGGACCACCTTCAGCCCGCGCAAGGCCGCCGCCCTCGCAGCCGCCAGCCCGGCGAAGCCGCCGCCGACGATGACGAGGTCGGCCCCCGGGGTCATCCCCGGACGTCCTTCATGACGCGGTCCAGCCGGTCGCCCACGGTGAGGCGGCCGACGATGCGGTCGTCGACCATGGCGGCGGGGCCGGAGGCGCACAGGCCGAGGCAATAGACGGCCTCGAAGGTCACCATGCCGTCGGCGGTGGTGGAGCCGATGGGAACGCCCAGGCGCTTGGCCACATCCGCGGCCACGGCGTCGCCGCCGCGGGACTGGCAGGCCTCGGCCCGGCACAGCTTCAGCACGTGGCGGCCGGCGGGCTTGCGGCGGTAGTCGTGGTAGAAGGTGATCACCCCATGCACGTCGGCGCGGGACAGGTTCAAGGCCCCCGCCAGGATCGGCGTGGCGGCGTCCGGCACATGGCCGAAGGTCTCCTGCAGCTCATGCAGGATGGGCAGCAGCGCCCCCTCCCGGTCGGCGTGCTGGGCGATGATCTCCACCGCCCGTTGGGGATTCCAGGGTTCGTAAGATGCCATCGTTCACCGGGTGCTCAGACGCGCGCGCTTGATGGGGGAAAAGGGCCTCAAAATCAATCTTAACAGTGCTTGCCCTGGCCGCATCCCCGAGAAAGTCCTATCTTCCGTACCCATAAGGCCGCCCGCGGGCAATACTTCGGGTTACGAATGACTCGCTTCTCCGCCATCGAGTCCCGCCCCGCCGCCCAGTGGCGGATCGGCCAGGCCGGGGTCGAGGCCATCGTCCGCGACCTGCCGGACGAGACCGCGGTGGGAATATCCTACGACGGCCGCCCGCACGTGGTGCTGATGGCCACCCCCACCCACGTCGAGGAGCTTGCGGTCGGGTTCACCCTCTCCGAGCGTATCGCGCCGCTTTCCGCGATCCGCGGCGTGACCGTCACCGAGCAGGACGAGGGCGTGCAGGTCGACCTCCAGCTAACCATCGACGCCAGGCGCGAGATGGCCCGCGCCCGCACCCTCGCGGGCCGGTCTAGCTGCGGCCTCTGCGGCGTGCAGCAACTGAAGCAGGCGGTGCGTCCCGTGCCGGCGGTGACCGGAGGCTTGCGCGTCGGCCGCCAGGCCATCCAGAGGGCCCTCGCCGCCCTGGAGACCGAACAGGCGCTGGGCCGCCTGACCCGGGCCATGCATGCCGCCGCCTGGGCCGACGCGTCAGGACTGCTCCTCATGGTGCGCGAGGACGTGGGCCGCCACAACGCCCTGGACAAGCTGGTCGGAGGGGGTCTGCGGGCGGGCCTCGATCCTTCCGCCGGCTTTGTGGTGCTGACCAGCCGCTGCTCCTTCGAGATGGTGGAGAAGGCCGCCGTGGCGGGCTTCCCGATGATCGTGGCCATTTCGGCGCCCACGGCGCTCGCGATCCGCAAGGCGGAGGAGGCCGACATCACCCTGGTGGCCCTGGCCCGCGCGGACGGGCATGCGGTCTTCACCCGCCCCGATCGGATAGTCGAGGTCGAGACCGTTCCGGCGTGATGCAACCCGGGCAAATCCCGAGCGTTGCCGCAGGAGCAAGGGGAAGCTTAACCGGATGACGTCGAGAGGAACCGCATGGAAGGCGTGAGCCCGGTCGCCACGCCCAGGCTGCGTCGGCTCTCCGAGACGCTGTTCAGCCGGCTGATCTTCGGCCTCCCGGGCGCCGGTTTCGCCACCATGCTGCTGATCGTCGGGACCACCCTGTGGCTCGCCGGGCGCAGCCAGCAATTCTCGGCCCTGGTCAACCACACCTACCAGGTCGAGACCCAGGTCGCGGACCTCCGGGTGCTGTTCGAGCGGACCGAGGCTGGCCGCCGCGGCTACCTGATCAGCGGCGAGAGCTTCTACCGCGACGTGTTCGACCAGACCTGGCGCCAGATTCCACCGGCCATCGACGAGCTCGCCCGCCTGACCCTCGACAACGCCGCCCAGCGCGACCGCATCACCAGCCTGCGGCCGCAGATGCAGATCCTGATGCAGCAGATGTCCCTCTCCGTGGAGCGGGCGCGCACGGGGGACCTGGAGGGGGGCCGCAAGCTGTTCCTGGAGGAGGCCAACGGGCCGCAGATAACGGGAATCCGCCAGCTGCTGTCCGAGATGCAGAACGAGGAGAACCGACTGCTGGCCCTGCGCAACGAGCGCCAGGTTTCCAACGCCCGGCTGCTGATGGGCGTGGTGACCGGCGCGGGGGCCCTGCTGGCCGTCCTGGCGCTCAGTTCGCTGCTGATCATGCGCCGCTACGCCCGTGACCTGCAGCGCTCGCAGGCCGAGCTGCAGGTGCTGAACCGGGGCCTGGAAGAGGCGGTCAGGGAGCGCACCGCGGACCTGACCCGCGCCAACGAGGAAATCCAGCGCTTCGCCTATATTGTCAGCCACGACCTGCGTTCGCCCCTGGTCAATGTCATGGGGTTCACCACCGAGCTGGAACTGGCCTCCCAGCCCCTGAAGGCCCTGGTCGCCAGGGCCGAGACGGTCGCGCCGGAAATCGTCACCAAGGAGGCCCGGGCGGCGGTGGATGTCGACCTGCCCGAGGCGGTGGGCTTCATCCGCGCCTCGACCCAGAAGATGGACCGGCTGATCAACGCGATTCTGCAGCTGTCCCGGCAGGGCCGGCGCACCCTGCGGCCCGAACGCCTGTCGGTCCGGCGGGTGGTCGAGACCGCCGCCACCTCCATGCGCCACCAGCTCGACGAGAAGGGGGCGGTGATCGAGGTCGAGGGCGATCCCCCGGAGCTGGTCTCCGACCGGCTGGCCATCGAACAGGTTTTCTCCAACCTGATCGAGAACGCGGTGAAGTACCTCAAGCCCGGGCGGCCGGGGGTGGTGACTGTGCGCGGACGGGTCCAGGCGGGTCGGGCGATCTACGAGGTCCAGGACAATGGGCGGGGGATCGACCCCAAGGACCACGAGCGGATCTTCGAGCTGTTCCGCCGTTCCGGCGCCCAGGACCAGCCTGGCGAGGGCATCGGCCTCGCCAATGTGCGGGCTCTGGTCTACCGCCTGGGGGGGACCATTACGTGCGAGTCCGAACTTGACCGGGGGGCGACATTCCGCCTCTCTCTGCCGCTCAGTATGGCTCCTGAACAGGGGATCGCCGCGTGACCGACCACAAGCCCGTCACCATCGTCATGATCGAGGATGACGAGGGTCACGCCCGGCTGATCGAACGCAACATCCGCCGAGCCGGTATCTTCAACGAGATCAAACACTTCCGGGACGGCTCGTCCGGCCTGGAGTTCCTGTTCAAGGCCGACGCCGGCCCGGTCCTGAACGGGCCGGCGCTGATCCTCCTGGACCTGAACCTGCCCGACATGAGCGGCACCGACATCCTGGCCAGGATCAAGGGCCACGAGGTCCTGAAGCGGACACCCGTGGTTGTGCTGACGACCACCGACGACAAGGTCGAGGTGCAGCGCTGCTACGACCTCGGCTGCAACGTCTACATCACCAAGCCGGTGAACTATGAAGCCTTCGCGGAGGCGATCCGCCAGCTCGGCCTGTTCCTGGCGGTGATCCAGGTGCCAGAGGCGGCCCCGTGACAGACGACACGGGCGGGGCTGCGCGGCCAAGTCTGCTCTACATCGACGACGACGAGGCCCTCTGCCACCTGGTGCAGCGGGGGCTGTCGCGCCGCGGCTTCGAGGTGGTCACCGCGGGCCGCGGACGCGACGGCGTGGCGGCGGCGGCCGGCCGGAGCTTCGACGTCATCGCCGTGGACCACTACATGCCCGAGATGGACGGGCTGGAGACCCTCGCCCAACTCAGCGCGGGCAACGATCCGCCCCCGATCATCTATGTCACCGGCTCGGACGAGGTGCGCATCGCCATCGGGGCCCTGAAGGCCGGCGCCTCGGACTATGTGGTCAAGAGCGGGGCGGAGGATTTCCTCGATTTGCTGGGCAGCGCCCTCGATCAGGCCCTGGACCGGGTGCGCCTGCGCCGGGGCAAGGAATCGGCCGAGCAGGCCCTGCGCGACGCCAACGAACAGCTGGAATCCATCGTCGCCCGCCAGGCGGCCCTGCTGCGGGAGGTGAACCACCGGGTCGCCAACAGCCTGCAGCTGGTCTCGTCCCTTGTGCAGATGCAGACCATGGCGGTGGCCGACGGCGCCGCCCGCGACGCCCTCCTCGACACCCAGGCGCGCATCGCCGCCATCATGCAGGTGCACCGGCGGCTCTACACGTCCGACGACGTCGAGACCGGCGACATGCAGGAGTACCTGAAGAGCCTGGTGGGCGAGCTGGAGCAGTCGCTGGGATCGGGCCGCACCCATCCGCCCGTGCGCCTCACGGCCGACCCGGTCCTGCTCAAGACCGACAAGGCGGTATCGGTCGGGGTCATGGTGACCGAGCTGGTCACCAACGCCTGCAAATACGCTTACGCCGGAGGAGAGCCAGGGGAGGTGCGGGTGACGCTCCGCCTGGAGGGCGGCAAGCTGCGCCTGACGGTGGAGGACGACGGCCAGGGGATGGTCGCGGGCGCCCCCGCCCAGGGCACGGGCCTCGGTCAGAGGGTGGTGTCGGCCATGGCCAAGAGCCTCGCCTCGAAGCTGGAGATCGACCCCCGTCACAAGGGCGTCCGCGCGACCCTCGCCTTCGGGCTGTAGCGCCGCACGGGGGACGCCATGCACCGTTCCTTAAAGCCGGAAGGGCTAAGCCTTTCCCGGTGAGATTTCCGGCGCGCCCATGATCCAGGCCAGCAAACTCGTCCAGTCGATGGACTTCGCCGAGCTTAAGAAGGCGATCGACGCCCACGGCCGCTACCTGACGGGCAAGAGCGGCGGGCGCCGCGCCGTGCTGAACCACGTCGACCTTTCTCACTGCGCACTGCAGGGCGTGGACCTGACCGAAGCCGAGATGACCGGCGTGTTGCTGAATGGGGCCATCCTGTCCGGCGCGCGGCTCGACCGGGTGGTGATGTTCGGCGCGGACCTGCGCGACGCCGACATGCGCGGCGTCTCCCTGGTCAAGGCGGACCTGCGGGGAGCGTGCCTCCGCGGCGCGAACCTGGCGGGGGCGGACCTCACCGAATGCGACCTCCGCGAAGGGCTGATCGCCCTGCTGGACGCGGACACGGGCTTCCGCATCCTGCGCCACGACAAGAAGGCGGGGGAGCTCTCCTACGCCCTCCTGACCGGGGCCAACCTCGAACGCGCCCAGGTATCGGGGCAGGTGCCCTGCTCGGCCGACTTCCGCGACGCCGACCTCAGCGGCGCCTCGCTCAGCGGGGCGAGGCTGTGCAACGCCGTGCTGGACGGCGCCGACCTGACCAACGCCCAGCTCTTCCATACCGACTTCGCCGGCGCCTCGATGAAGCGCACCGTGATGGTCGGCACCAACCTGGCGGACGCCCTCCTGGACCCGGGCCACATGGACGAGGTGCTGAAGGCGCCGCCGACCGTGTTCTACATCGACGACGTGCCCCTCAGCGAGGTGCTGGCCTCCCACAAGCGCTGGTGCGACACGGACGGCGCCGACGGCGAGGCGGCCAAGCTCGAGGACGTGGACTTCCGCTCCCTGGCGAGCCTGGCGGGACGCCAGCTCACGGCGATCAGCGCTCCGCGAGGGATATTCTTCGGCATGAAGATGAAGGGCGCCCAGCTGCAGGGCTCCGACCTCACCGGCGCGGACTTCCGCGGCGCGGACCTTGAAGGCGCGGACCTCCGCGGCGCCCGTCTGGCCGACGCCCAGTTCGTGCGCGCCAACCTCAGAGGCGCCAAGCTCGGCCCCCTGATGATCGGCGAGGGCCGGGTCCTGCGCACCGACCTGACCCGGGCCTCCCTGCGCGGCGCCGACCTCACCGGGGCGGACCTGCGCCACGCCCGCCTGCTGGAAAGCGACCGCACCGGCGCCAAGCTCGAGGGCGCCAAGCTCGCCCAGGCCGAGATGGGGCGCTGAGGCTCAGCCTTCGAGCACGGTCCTGAGGTAAGCCACGTGGCCTGAAAAGGCCCGGCGGCCGGAACCGGTCATCACCACTCGGGTGCGGGGCTTCTTACCCGCGAAATCCTTCAGCACCTCAATGTAGCCCGCCTTTTCCAGGGTGGTCAGGTGGGCGCCCAGGTTGCCATCGGTGGCCTCGAGAATCTGCTTCAGCCGGGTGAACTCCATCGCCTCCCGCTCGGGCAGGGCGTTGAGGGTGGCCATGATCTTCAGGCGCACCGTCTGGTGGATGATCTCGTCGGGCGTGCTCATCACACCTGCCTCAGCCAGAAGCCGGCCAGCATCATCCCGCCGCCGCCGACCACGCCCATGTAGAGGGTGTAGTACTCCCGCACGTAGAAGTGGCCGACCATGGTCAGGGCGGCGACGGCGAGACCGATCCCCAGCACCCGCCGGCCCAGCCAAAGGCCGGCTATGGCGTAAGCCACGCCCGCCAGCAGACCCGCGAACGAGTGGGTCTGCACCCCGTGGACCGGCCAGAAGATGGCGAAGGTCCCGAACACGAAGGCCGAGATCAGCAGCCAGGTGGCCATGCCGCGCCAGAACCGGCGGTCGAGGCGGCCGGCGCCCGCTTGTTTCCCGCGACCGGCCGCCTGGCGGGCGGCGATGAGGATGAAGAGCGGCGTGGAGACGAGGGTCACGGCGGGCCAGATCCAGGCCCTGGCCGTGGGGACCAACTGGAAGACCACATCGGCCGTCAGCCACATGGCGCCGGTGAGCATCAGATAGGGCGCGAACTTGGTGTAGGCGTAGAGGTGCGCGCTGCGTTCCTGGCTCTGGGCGATCTCCGCCAGGGCTTCCGCCGCCGCGGGTCTGTCGATGGTCATCGGTTTGCCTCCCCGGGAGGTCCGCTGACCTCCCCCGCCAATAACTCTGTAATACAGAGTACTCTGAGTCAATAGGCGTTGGGTGCGACTGGCAGAGGCTGTGCGTCCGCCTAGAGGTGGATGATCTTCGCCCCGGTCCGTTCGGCCATGCGGTCGGCGACGATCAGGCGGTGGCAGCAGGTCGGGTCGTTTTCGAAACAGAGCAGGCAGGCGCGCTTCTCCCCGGCCGCATAGATAGCGGTCTCAAGGGCTGCTTGCGCCGCCGAGGTGGCGAGCTGGGTCTCGAAGATCGCCCGCATCTCCTCGATATGGCCCTTGCGGGCCGCCTCCCGCCCCGGCTTCGGGGTGCCGAGGTCGCGCAGGTGCATGTAGCCGACGCCCGCAGCGTCGAGGCTGGCGGCCAGGATGGTCTTGGAGAAGCCGGCGCGGCGCGAGGCGGCGACCGCGCGCACGTCGATGACCAGCTCGACGCCGCCCTCCTTCAGGCGGGCGATCACATCCTCCAGCGGGGCGCGTTCGTAACCGATGGTGGCGATGGGATTCATGCGTGCTTGACCTCGAACCGGGCGGGGGCGAAGAACGCCGGCCGTCCCCGGCGGTGAAGTCTCAATGTAGGAGACAGGGCGATCGCGGAGGCAAGCATGGACGCGGCGTTGTTCCAGGAGCCGCGGCGGCGGATGATCCCGCTCCGCGACGGGGAGATGTCGGCGCTGGATTTCGGCGACGCGGCCCGGCCGGTCGACGTGGTGTTCTCACACGCCAACGGCTTCAACGCGATGACTTACCGTTCGATCCTCGGGCCCCTCTCCATGGGTCTGCGCATCCTGGCGGTGGACCTGCGCGGGCATGGCGCCAGCCGTCTGCCGGCCGACGCGAGCCTGGTGCGCCGGTCCTGGGACGACACCCGCGACGACCTCGTGCAGCTGCTCGACGTGCTGGACCAGAAGCCGGTGGTCCTCGCCGGCCATTCCCTGGGCGGCGCCGTCTCGATCCTCGCCGCCGACCTTCGGCCGCATCGGGTCAAGAGCCTCGTCCTGTTCGATCCCGTCATCCTGTCGCCCTGGCGCTCCTTCCGGGCCTGGCTGCCCTGGAACGCCGGCCGGCGTTGGCGGGAGATTCCCATCGCCAAGGGCGCGGCCAAGCGGCGCCCCGGGTTCGACAGCGCCGAGGCCGCCTTCGCCGCCTACAAGGGCCGGGGCGCCTTCAAGACTTGGCCGGAGACTGTGCTGGCCGACTATGTGGCCGGCGGCTTCATCCCCACCGAGGACGGCAAGGTGACGCTGGCCTGCACGCCCGCGTGGGAGGCCTCCAACTTCGCGGCCCAGGCCAACGACACCTGGGGCGCGCTGCGCCGGCTGCAGGCGCCCCTCAGTCTCTACCGGGCGGAGAACGGCTCAGCCTGCGAGATCGGGAAGGGGGGCGCGGACCTCCTGCGCCGCAAGCCCGACGCCAAGGTCATCGTGCTCCCCGGGACGAGCCACTTCCTGCCGATGGAGCGTCCGGACGTGGTGCGCGACGCCTTGCTGGACGCGGCCGACTAGCTAGAGAGACATCCCGGGCGTCAACCAGGTTTGCATCTCGGCCAGCACTTCCGGCGGGGCCGTCGCCAGCTTTCGCGCGTCGAGATCCAGGCTCACCGACGCGGCCTCCGAAGTCCCCCAGGCCTGGCCCGTGACGGGATCGAGGAGCCAGTGGTTGTGCCGCTGCACCTTGCCGTCCGCCCCCGACCAGCCCGAGCGCAGCTCCACTCCGTCGCCGGCCCGGGGCCAGGCAAGGTAGACCAGCCGGTATTCGATCGCCGCCCCGCCGATGCGCTTGCCCTCCAGGGCCGCGTTCATGGCGTCGCGCATCGGGGCCATGAAGCCGCCCATCCCGTCCGAGATGCGGCCGAGGAAGCCTTCGGCGCTCATGCGCCCGAAGACGTCGCAGTCCTGCGGCAGGATCGCGCCGCGCCCGGCGCACGGCAGGCCGAGGGCGTCGGCGCGGGCCAGGCCGGCCGCGGGGACGAAGGGTTCGCCGGATATCCCGCGCGGTCCCGCCTCAGACGGAACCTCCACCTTCAGGCGCGCGGCGGCCTCGTGGGCGCGCTCGGGCCAGGGGAAGGGCCGTCCGTCCGCCGGCACGGCGTGGACGACGCGGGTCAGGAAGGTCGCCGCGGCCTCGCCGGTGGATGAATGAACCAGGGTTTGCAGCAGCACCGCCTCGGTCTCGTCCATGCTGACGACGCCGACGGTCATGTGCAGGCCGGCCCCGGGGCGGGCCTCGCGCAGGAAGCGGATGTGGTGCTCGCGCACGATCAGGGTGGCGGCGGCGTGGGCCTTGAAGGCGCCGGCCATGCCGAGGGCCGCGGCGGCCCCGACCAGCCCCTCCATCGCCCGGGCGACATAGAAGCGCACGTTGAGGTGCCCCATCATGTCGATTTCCCAGGTGTTGACGCCGCCGCGCCAGACCTCCACCGGGCCGCTTGCCGTCATGGGAGCCGCCGGGCGTGTTTGGAGAGACATGAATCGGTCATCGCGGGCGAGCTAAGCCCCCATGGCCGCCCTTCGCAAGCGCCCCGGCGCGGGCGCCGCGCTTCGCGTGCGGCGCTCCGTGCGTTGCCGCCCCCGTTCCCATCCGCTAGGAAGCCGTCCGAACCGAATTCAGAGCGAAGGCGTAAGACCGTCCATGGCGAGCGATATCCCCGCGAACAACGACGGCATCACCGGCGATGTGATGCTCTATTCGCGTCCCGAGCCCCTCAGCATCGAGGCCCACCGTGGTCTCGGCATGCAGCGGCTGGACAACCCCTTCGCCTTCGCGGCCAAGGCCCACTTCGTGCCCCTGGCGGTGACCGAGTTCGGTCCCGCCGCCCTGTCCTATCCGATCATCTTCGTCGGCGAGGAGAAGGTGCCGGTGGGGGTGATGAGCCTGCAGCCGGACGACAACCTGTTCATCACCGGCGGGGTGTTCGATCCCCTGGCCTATGTGCCGGCCTATGTGCGGCGCTATCCCTTCGTCCTGGCGGCGAACCAGGAAGAACAGCAGATGGTGGTCTGCATCGACCGCGCGGCCGAGGCCCTGGTGCCCGGCGGCGAGGTCGGCCTGTTCGATGGGGACGAGCCGACCGAGTACACCAAGAACGCGGTGCAGTTCTGCAAGGAGTTCGAGACCGAGGTCCAGCGGACCAACTCCTTTATCTCGCTCCTGAAGACTCTCGACATGTTCGAGTTGAAGACGGCGACCTGGACCCCGCAGACCACCGACGGCAGCGTCGCCGAGCCGATCACCATCGCCGAATACTGGGCGATCTCGGAGGAGAAGCTGGGCAAGCTGAGCGACGGCTCGGTGCTGGAGCTTCACAAGTCCGGCGCCCTGCACGCCATCCACGCCCACCTGATGTCGCTGATGGGCTGGGACCGGCTGATCGTCCGCTCGATGATGCGCGACGCGGCGGCGATGACGCCGCAGGGCAACGCCTAACTCTTCGGCCGACTGAGATTGTGGAAAGGGGCGGCTTCGGCCGCCCCTTTTTCGTTAGAGCGCGTTAGGCGAAAGTGTGAGCGGTTTCGCCGCTCGAACACGCTCTAAATGCTTAGAATTAGAGCCTTTTTACGGCGATTATGCCTTTTGCAAACGCGCCCATGGCAACGCTCGCGCGGCCCGGGGTCGTTTGATAGAAGCTAGGGATGCAACAGAGCGCCGAATATCTCGCTCGCGCGGAGGAAGCCGAGCGAACGGCTAGCGAGGCGAAACAGCCTGATCCTCCCTCGTTTCAGTGGACACCCATGCTAGCTTTTCGGAGCTGGAGAGGAGTGTCGGATGGAACGTCGTCAGCGCCGGATTTTCCCGGACGCATTCAAGCGCGAGGCCGTTGATCGGGTCTCCAGCAGCGGCCTGTCGCCGGGCCGGGTCGCCACCGAGCTGGGGCTGCACGAGACGGTGCTGCGCCGGTGGATGATGCAGTATGGGACGCAGGCGACGGGGACGGCGAGGCGCCCCAACACGCAAGCGCCGGCCCCGTCGCCGTCTGACCTAGCGGCCGAGAACGCCCGCCTGCGCCGTGATAACGACCGGCTGCGCATGGAGCGCGACATCCTAAAAAAAGCCGCGCTCATCCTCGGAGCGGCCTCCCGATGAGGTTCGGGTTCGTCGATGAGCATCGCAAGGTCTGGCCGGTTCGGCTGATGTGCACCGTGCTGGGCCTGTCGGCCAGCGGTTACTACGCCTGGCGCGGGCGGCCGCAGAGCCCACGGGCCACGGCCAACGCCGCCCTGACCGAGGACATCCGCCTGATCCACGCCGAGAGCAGCGGGACCTACGGCTCGCCCCGCGTGCACGCCATCCTGCGCGGCCATGGCCGCCGCGTCGGGCGCTCCCGGATCGAGCGGCTGATGCGCCGTGCGGGCCTTCGCGGCCTGGCCGCCCTGCCGCGTCGGGCCAGGACCACCGACAGCCGTCATGGCTATCCGATCGCGCCCAACAGGCTCGCCCGTAACTTCCAGGCGGCGGCCCCCAACCAGATCTGGCTAGCCGACCTCACCTACATCCCCACCGGCGAAGGTTGGCTCTACCTCGCGGCGATCCTCGACATGCACACCCGCAAGATCGTCGGCTGGTCCATGCGCCAGACCCTGCACACCGAGATCGCGCTGGACGCCCTCAACATGGCCATCGAGCGCCAGCGGCCCGCGCCGGGGCTGGTCCACCACTCCGACCGCGGCATCCAATACGCCGCCGAGGCCTACCGCCAGGCCCTTGCTGCATCGGGGATTACGCCGTCGATGAGCCGCAAGGGCGACTGCTGGGACAACGCCCCAATGGAGAGCTTCTTCCACACCCTAAAGACCGAGCGGGTCCACCACCGGGTCTACGCCACCAGGGACGAGGCCCGGCGCGATCTGTTCGGATACATCGAGGGCTTCTACAATCCCCGCCGCCTGCACTCAGCCCTGGGCTACATCAGCCCAGCCGAGGCCGAGCGTAGAGCGGCTTAACCCCGTCCACTTATTCGGGGGAGGATCAGCCCAGCGATCAAGCGTCATTTCGGTTCAAGGGATGGTGTGATCCGAGCCTTGTCCGACTCGCCCTGACGGCCCGATTCATCAACCACCAGTTCTCCCAACTAATGCTGATCGAGAGAGGGCTGCTGCTTGATGCCTTCAATTGCTCTCGCGCCGCCTTGGAGGCGGCGGCTTTCTACTGGCTTGTTGTGAAAGACCCCACAACTGCCTCTCACTATGAGGCAGAGCAAAGCCTGAAACCGGTGGAGGTTCGCAAACGGCTGGAAGCCTTAGGCGTCGATATCGGACCCTTGCGGGAACTCTATAGTTTTCAAAGCGCGGTAGCTCACGTGGGCAACAAAACTGATGGCTTGCAGATCACTTGGGATAAGGGGGCGAGCGGTCAATTGCTCGTAGGGGGAGGCGGCGATACGGGCGTTCAAGACGCTCTGCTGTTCGGCATGATCAAAGCCGCGTTTCGGTTCGTGAAGCACGATGAAGGTTATGTGGTGCCCGATCTGGACGCGCGCTTTCCCGACTTTTGAGGCCACCCACACTCAACGTGAACACAGCCTTTTTTCCTTTGTCTGGAAGGGTCCGGAAAACGCCGGTCAGGCCGCCCGGCCGGAGTTGCGCGCGATGAACTCCTCGGGACGGCGCCCGATACGGTCGAGGCGCTCCAGCAGGTAGTCGAGGTCCTCACGGTGCGTGGGGCTCGGCGTGGTCAGGAAGCGTTGCAGCATGTGTTCCTGGAAGCGGCCCATGTCGACCAGGTTCCCGTCCGCCTGCAGCTCGTGATAGGTGTCCACGGCCACCCTGAACGCCTGGAACATCCGCTGCGGCAGGCCCGCCCGCTCATAGATCGCCTTGAGCCCCAGGGCGCCGGCGTCGTGCACCATCAGCCAGGTGCGGTGGTGCGGCACCCCCGACAGCTCGGCCAGCGACCATTCGAAGAAGGCCATGTGCCCGTGGGCGACGGCCCGCAGCAACAGCGACGAGCTGAGTCGGCCGGCCTTGTTCAGGTGCGTGCAGAAGGCGGCCAGGTCCGAGGCGCGGCCGGCCTGGTCCACCAGGTCCACGGTGGCCCGCTCTTTGGCGCCGACGGCGATCTTCAGGGCCGTCTGCGGCGACAGCGAGTGGTGATCGACCAGATGCTGGCGAACCGAATCGGAGACCAGGTCCACCAGGCGCTCGGAGATCGACAGGGGCAGCATCTTGCGGAAGGCGATGGCGGTGGTCACGCCCTCGCTCTCGGCGAAGCGGTCCACGGCGGCCTTCAGCCCGCCTTCGCCGAACATGGCGTTGTCGTTGGCGCAGGCGGTCCGCACCGCGTCCTCGCAACCGAACTTGGCGATGGCGGTGGTGACGGTCTCGGACAGGGTCGTGCGCTTGGCGATGGCGGTCTGCTTCATCGCCCCCATGGTGCGGACGATCTCGGCCAGGTCGTTATCGTCGAACACCGGCGAGTGATAGAGGATCGGCACCGCGATGGTGTCGATGTCGGCGGCCAGCTTCAGGGCCACGTCGTGCGGCAGGTTCGGCGAGGATTTCAAAGTGACGGCGAGCGCCCGGCGCACCAGCTCGGTGGCGTCGGCGGCCATCAGGCGCAGGACCTCGGCGCCGGCTTCCCTTTCGCTCTCGTCCAGGCCGGCGTCGATGCGGCGGCAGAGCTTGTGGGCGGCGGCGGCGCGCTCGTCTTCGGTGGCGCCTCGCACCAGCATGCGGACGTCCGCGTCGCTCAGGGCGGATCGGGTGGTGGTCATGGATTCCCCCATGCTCGGCGCGACTCCCACGCCTGAGCCGATCATGGGCCCGACAGGCTTAATGAGCCCTTTACCTTGAGCTTAAGCTTAGCCGTCGCGCTCCTTGCGGGCCTGCGAGAGCATGGACAGCATCTCGGCCGAGAACATCGACCCGGCGGGGCCGGCCATGCCGTTCCCCTGGTCCAGGAGCATGCGGATCAGCTCGGCCTCCGCGCTCTTGCGGGCGTCGCGGGCGGACCCCGCATCGGACGCGAACAGGGCGTCCCGCGGAGCCGTCACGCCTCCGTCGCCCGTGGTGTTGGCGAGGCCGGTGTAGACCTCCGCCACCGTCAGGGGCCGACCGTCGCGGTAGAACACCGAGCGATTGGCCGACGCCGCTTCGGGGAACAGGGAGGCCGCGGCCGCACCGGGCGTCGCCTCATTGGCCTCGATCAGCCGGGCCGAGCCCTGCGGCCCCAGGAAGTGAGCCATGTAGAGCTCGCCGCCGGTCGGCTCGCGGCCCACGCGGCCCCGGAGGTAGGCGGCATGGTCGGAGGCGAGTTCGCCGGCCATCAGGGCCGAGGCGTGGGCGTCGTAGCGCAACCCTAAGACCGCCTGGCGGGCGGCGTCGTCCGCCACCCGGTAGCGCCCGTCGCCGCCCTTCTGGATCAGGTCGGCGTAATCGGAATAGCCGTGGGCGCCCCCATGCTGTTTCAGCGTGGCCATCCAGGTCTGCTCGACGAACTGGAACAGGCCGGCCGCCGAGGACGTGGGCGCCTTGGCCCCGGTATCGAAGCCGCTCTCGCGCTTTGCGGTGCGCATCAGGAAGTCGAACTTGATGCCCGTGGCGCTGGCGGCCTTGCGGACCGCGCCCTCGATGGCGCCGAAGCCGGTTATGGGAGTCGCACTCATGGGCAAGAATTGCCGGGCGCATGGTTAACGATGCGTTCACCCGCCTCACCCCTGGCCCTCTCACGGATCCGCCGCTAGAAGGCCCCGTTCCCCTGCAAGAGAGAGCCGACAGATGGCCGACGATCCCGAGAACACCCTGCTTCTGAACCTGGAGACCGGCCCGGTCACCATCAAGCTGCGCCCCGACGTCGCGCCCGGCCATGTGGCGCGCATCAAGGAGCTGGCGCGGGAAGGCTTCTACGACGGCGTGGTGTTCCACCGGGTCATCCCGGGCTTCATGGCCCAGGGCGGCGATCCCACCGGCACCGGCACCGGCAAGTCCTCCAAGCCGAACCTCAAGGCCGAATTCAACAACGTCCCCCACGTGCGCGGCGTCTGCTCCATGGCGCGTTCCGCCATGCCGGACTCGGCCAACAGCCAGTTCTTCATCTGCTTCGACGACGCCCGCTTCCTCGACGGCCAGTACACCGTCTGGGGCGAGGTGACCGAGGGCATGGAGGCCGTCGACGCCCTGCCCAAGGGCGAGCCCCCCGCCAATCCGGGGCGCATCGTCACCATGAAGGTCGCCGCGGACGCGTAACCTCTACCGCGCCAGGGCGACGATCACCGGATAGTGGTCCGAGCCCGTGCGCGGGCCGCGTTTCACCGAGACGGTCTTCCAACTCGCCCCCGCGTAGACGTGGTCTATGGGGATCAAGGGCACAGGCTCGGCCCTGCCCCCAAACCCGCGAATTGGCCAGCGCGCCGGCCATGTGGGCAGGGCGCGGGTGCGGCGTTCCAGCCCCTGCAGCAGCCGGTCCTGCTCGCGCATGGCGAAGGACCAGGGGCTTGAGTTGAAGTCCCCCGCCAGGATCAGGCTCGACCGGTCGAATTGTCCCAGGAAGGTGGCAAGCCGCCGCCTCTGGTCCCGCTGCAGCCAAGGCGCCGAGGGCGTGCCGTAGCGGGTGGCGACCACGGTGAAGGGCGGCTTGCCCGGCGCCTCGATCCGCGCCCAGGCGGTGCGCAGGGTGTCGAAGGGCCGGCGGTTCCAGTCCTGCGCCTTGGCCTCCCCCGCCGCGATGGGCAGCTTCGAATAGATGGCCAGGGCGCACTCGGTCGGGCCCTCGCAGCCGACGCCGTAGGGATAGCGCGCCCGGATGGCGTGAGCGGCGATCTGGCCCTTGGCCGTAGCCTCCTCCAGCACCACCACGTCCGGATCGGCGGCGAGGACGATGCGCGCCGTCCCCTCCGGATCGACGTTCTCGGGCCAGAGGTTGAGGGTCATCAGGGTCAGGGTCGGGGCGGCGCGGGATTTCGGCGCGAAGCTCCGGGCGATGTCGGGCCCCATCAGCGCGCCGGCGCAGACCAGGGTCAGGAGCGTGACGCCCAGGCTCCCCCGCCGCGCCGGTCCGCCGACACGCGAGGCGACGGCCAGCAGTACGGCCGCGGCCGTGAAAGTCAGGGTCGACAGGTGGGTCAGGAGGTCGAGCCGACCGTTCCAGGCGCCGCCCAGGGCCGCGAGGGCGAGCGCCGCCGGAACCAGGGCGAGGACGAAGACGAACCACGAAACAGCCGCGCGGACCCGCCCCGCCATCCGTACTCCCAAACCCCCGCGCCGATTCGGGCCAGCTTGCCCCGGCCCAGTCTGCGCACAAAACCCTGGGAGAATGTTTAGGGGCTAGAGCGCGTTAGGCGAAAGTGTGAGCGGTTTGGCTTCGCCGGCCTTCGGCTCGCCGCTCGAACGCGCTCAAATGCTTGAATTAGAGCCTTTTTACACGGGTCAGATGATTCCATCCGACCCTAAAAGGCTCTAGGCCGCCCGAGAACCGCGTTTGGGCACCCGGGGCGCCTCGGCGGCGGTGATGTAGTCGCGGGTCAGCGGCAGGGCGTCGACCTTCTTGGTCAGCTGCACCTGGAAGTTCATCAGGCCGAGGTGACGGAAGCCGATCTCGCTGATCGCCAGATAATATTCCCACATCCGGCAGAACCGCTCGTCGTAGAGGCCGGCGATCTCCTCGCGCTGGGCGATGAACCGCCGCCGCCATTCGCGAAGGGTCTCGGCGTAGTGCAGGCGCAGGATCTCGATGTCGGTGACCCAGAGCCCCGCGCGCTCGATCGCGGGCAGCACCTCCGACAGGGCCGGGATGTAGCCGCCGGGGAAGATATATTTGGCGATCCAGGGCTGGGTGATGCCCGGCGGGTTCTTGCGCCCGATCGAGTGGATCACCGCCACCCCGTCGTCCGCCAGCAGCCGGGCGATGTGGTCGAAGAACTCCTGATAGTGCGGCTGGCCCACGTGCTCGAACATCCCGACCGAAACGATGCGGTCGAAGGGGCCAGTGACGTCGCGGTAGTCGCACAGTTCGAAACGGACGCTGTTCGCCACGCCCTTGGCCTCGGCGCGTTGGCGGGCGATCGCCAGCTGCTCCTGGCTGAGGGTCACCCCCAGCACCTGGCCGTCGGGAATGTCCTCGGCGAGGGTGAGCCCCAGGCCGCCCCAGCCGCTGCCGATGTCGAGCAGCTTCTGTCCGGGCTTGAGGTCGAGCTTGGCCGCCAGGTGGGCCTTCTTGGCGACCTGCGCCTCCTCCAGGCTCGCCCCCGGATAGGGGAAGTAGGCGCAGGAGTACTGCATGTCCGGATCGAGGAAGCGCCGGTAGAGGTCGTAGGAGAGGTCGTAGTGATGGGCGACGTTGCGCCGGGCCGCGACCCGGTCGTTCATCTGCTGCAGCCGCCGCAGCGTGGCGAAGCGCAGGTCGTCGAACCAGGTGCGGGGCTTGCGGGTGGCGAGCAGATTGCGGGCGATCAGGTCCAGGAGCTCGTAGACGTCGCCCTGCTCCAGAATCACCTCGCCGTCGACGAAACATTCGCCAAGCTTGAGGTTCGGATTGAGAGCAAGTTTGAGCGCTGCGCCGGGCAAAAGCCGCATGTGCAGCTCCGGCCCTGAGCCGTCGCCGTAGACCTCAGAAGCACCGTTCGCCTCGGTCAGCCGCAGCCGGCCGAAACGAATGGTCTTGCGCATAAGACCTTGATCCTCCCCCGAATAAGTGGACGGGGTTAAGCCGCTCTACGCCTACGCTCGGCCTCGGCTGGGCTGATGTAGCCCAGGGCTGAGTGCAGGCGGCGGGGATTGTAGAAGCCCTCGATGTATCCGAACAGATCGCGCCGGGCCTCGTCCCTGGTGGCGTAGACCCGGTGGTGGACCCGCTCGGTCTTT
>CANJID010000039.1 GCA_947474395.1 Caulobacterales bacterium | reverse complement strand
GGCCATGTCGAGGTCGACCGGCGGGCGGCCCAGCAGGGATTCCACCGGGAAGGTGGCCAGCACGCCTGAACCGACGCCCCGGCTGCCCGAGGGCCGCCGGCTCGCCGCGATGGGAGTGCGTGTGGGGGAATGCTCGGCCATCAAGGCTCCGATTCGGACACTGAATCCCTATCTAGGGTCTTAACCCGTCATCCGTCGACCTTGGCTGTAGACTTGCGTCGCGGAGCCGCAGGGCGTTGGCCACCACGCTGACCGAGGACAGGGACATCGCCGCCGCCGCCATGGCCGGTGAGAGGGTGATCCCGAACAGGGGATAGAGCGCCCCCGCCGCGATCGGCACGCCCGCCAGATTGTAGACGAAGGCGAAGGCCAGGTTCTGGCGGATGTTGCGCATCACCGCCCGCGACAGCCGGCGCGCCCGCACCAGTCCCATCAGGTCGCCGCCGAGCAGGGTCACCCCCGCGCTCTCGATCGCCACGTCCGCGCCCGCGCCCATGGCCACGCCCACGTCGGCGGCGGCGAGGGCCGGGGCGTCGTTCACCCCGTCGCCGGCCATGGCGACCACGCGGCCCTCGCGGCGCAGGCGCTGCACCACCTCCGCCTTGTCCTGCGGCAGCACCTCGGCCGCGACCTCGTCGATGCCGAGGGTCCGGGCGATGGCCTCGGCGGTGGTCAGGTTGTCGCCGGTCATCATCACCAGCCGTACGCCTTCCCCGCGCAGGGCGCGGATGGCCTCGGCCGTGGTGGCCTTGATCGGATCGGCGATGGCGAAAACGCCGGCGGCCTTGCCGTCGACCGCCATCAGCACCGCCGTGGCCCCGTCCCGGCGCAGCGCCTCGGCGACGTCGGCGAGGGCGCTAACGTCCACGCCCCGTTCGGCCAGGAAGACGGGCCCGCCGAGCACGATCGCCCGGCCCTCCACCACGCCGTGCACGCCCTTGCCGACGGGGGAGTCGAAGTCCGCCGCCTCCGTCAGGGCCAGCCCGCGTTCGGCGGCGGCGCGCAGGATGGCGTCGGCGAGGGGATGCTCGCTCCCGCGCTCCAGGCTGGCCGCGAGCCTCAGGATCTCTTCCTCGCCGAAGCCCTCGGCGGGCCGGATGGCGGTGACCGAAGGTCGGCCCTCGGTCAGGGTGCCGGTCTTGTCGACCACCAGGGTGTCCACCGACCCGAACCGCTCTAGGGCCTCCGCGTCGCGGATCAGGACGCCGGCCCGCGCGCCGCGCCCCACCCCCACCATGATCGAGATCGGCGTCGCCAGGCCCAGGGCGCAGGGACAGGCGATGATCAGCACCGAGACCGCCGCCACCAGGGCGTGGGCGAAGCGGGGCTCCGGCCCGACCGTCGTCCAGACGGCGAAGGCGATGACAGCCACGGCGATGACGGCCGGCACGAACCAGCCCGCGACCTGGTCGGCCAGGCGCTGGATCGGCGCGCGGGAGCGCTGGGCCTGGGCCACCATCTGCACGATGCGGGCGAGGAGGGTGTCGGCGCCGACCTTGTCCGCGCGCATGACGAAGGCGCCGGTGGCGTTGAGGGCGCCGGCGACCACCGCGTCCCCGATCTGTTTCGTCACCGGCATGGATTCGCCGGTGACCAGGGACTCGTCCAGGGATGCGCGGCCTTCCAGCAGCACGCCGTCGACGGGGACCTTCTCGCCGGGGCGCACCCGCAGGCGGTCGCCGACCTGCACTTGGTCGAGGCCCACGTCCTCGTCCGCGCCGTCGGAGCGAACCCGCCGCGCGGTCTTCGGCGCGAGGTCGAGGAGAGCGCGGATGGCGCCTGAGGTGCGTTCGCGGGCGCGCAGCTCCAGCACCTGGCCCAGCAGCACCAGGACGGTGATCACGGCCGCGGCCTCGAAATAGACCGGCGCCGCGCCGTGGGCGTCGCGAAAGGCCGCCGGGAAGGCGCCTGGGGCGAACAGGGCCGCCAGGCTCTCGGCATAGGCCGCGCCGGTCCCCAGGGCGATCAGGGTGAACATGTTGAGGCGGCGGGTGACGACCGAGCGCCAGCCCCGGGCGAAGAAGGGCGCCCCGGCCCAGGCGACCACGGGGGAGGCGAGGGCGAACTGGATCCAGGCCGAGAGGCGCGGCTCGATCAGGCCATGGCCGAATAGGTGCCCGCCCATCTCCAGCGCGAACACCGGGGCGGTGAGCGCCAGGCCGATCCAGAACCGGCGGGTCATGTCGGCAAGCTCTTGATTTGGCGGCGCCTCGGCCGTCACCGTCTCCGGCTCTAGGCCCATGCCGCAGATCGGGCAGGCGCCGGGGCCGATCTGGCGCACTTCGGGGTGCATGGGGCAGGTGTAGATGGTCCCCGCGGGGGCAGGTTGGGCCGGCTCGGGCTTGGGCGACAGGTAGCGATCCGGATCGGCGACGAACTTGGTCCGGCAGCCGGCAGAGCAGAAGTGGAAGGGCCGGCCCTGGTGCTTGGCGTGATGGGGCGACGTCAGCGGATCGACAGTCATGCCGCAGACGGGGTCCTTCACGGCCTCGGGGCCGGCGGCGGGCCGATGGACGTGGGCGTCAGTCATTCAGATACCCCATGGGGGTATATAGATAGACCCCGGAGCGGGTTCGGGCAAGGGCGCCCCGAACAGGACAGTCTTGCCTCGTCCGCTCCCCGCACCGGTTGACGTGGATCAACGCATTGCGGGCCGCGCGCGGCGATCCTTGACCACACCCGCCGACCGACGAGGTCCACCATGCGCTTCCCGCTCCCCGCCGCTATCGCCCTGGCCGCCTTGACGGCCCTTCCCGCCCTCGCCCAGGCCGACCATTCCCACCACTCGGCTCCCGTCATCGCCGCCGCGGTCGTGCCGCCCGTCGCCGACACGACCGGCCATCGGCCCCTGGCGGTGAAGGAAGTCCGTCCCGCCATGAAGATGGGGAGCGGGATGATGAAGGACGGCGGGATGATGAAGATGATGATGGGGATGCAGGACTGTCCCGCCCGCGACCCCGACGCCCTGAAGACCGCCCTGGAGATCACCCCCGCGCAACTGTCCCTCTGGACGCCCTTCGCCGAGGCCCTGAAGGCCGTCCCGCCGATGATGGACGGGAAGATGATGACGATGTCCGGGGACAAGGCTGGTCTGCCGGCCCGGCTGCACGAGCACGAGAAGATGCTCGACGAGCACCTGGCGGCGATGCGCAAGCTCACCGCCGCCCTTGATCCTCTCTACGCCGCCTTCACCCCGACCCAGAAGGCGCGGGCCGACGCCCTGATCTGCGGCGGTGGGATGACCATGGCCAAGGCCGATTGACATACCCCCCAGGGGTTTGTCATTCATACCCCTGATGGGTATGAGGCGCCGATGAACCAGCAGACCCGCAAGTCGGTCGAAACGCGGCTCGCCCGCGTCGAGGGGCAAGTCCGGGGGCTCGCCGAGATGGTGCGCCAGGACCGCTATTGCCTGGACGTGGTGGCCCAGGTGCGGGCCGCGCGGGCGGCGCTCGCCAAGGTCGAGCAGATCGTCCTGGCCGACCATCTCGGCCACTGCGTCGAACAGGCCATCGTCAGCGGCGACCCGGACCAGCAGCGGCAGAAGGTGGCCGAGCTGATCGAGGTTTTTTCCAAGTCCGACCGATAGGGGTTTCCATGCGTGCGTTCCTCATGGCCGCGGCGATCCTGGCGACGCCCGGCTTGGCCATGGCGCAGGCGGAACACCAGCACGACGCCCCGGTGACGACGCACGAGCCTCACGAGGACGCGGCGCCGGCCGAGGGCGAGGAGGCTCATGGAGCCCACGGCGGCCATGACATGTCGGCGGCGCTCGGCGACTACCTGATGACCCGCGAGGCCTCGGGCACCAGTTGGCAGCCGGACTCCTCGGCCCACGAGGGCATCCACTGGAGCCAGGGCGGCTGGAGCCTGATGGGCCACGCCCTCTTCAACGGGACCTATTCCAGCCAGGGCGGCCGACGCGGCGACGACAAGGCCTTCCTCTCCGGCATGGTGATGCTCAGCGCCGCCCGGCCCTTAAGCGACAAGGACCGTCTGACCCTCAAGGCCATGGTCAGCCCCGACCCCCTGATGGGCAAGCGCGGCTACCCCCTGCTGCTGGCCTCCGGCGAGACGGCGGACGGGACCACGTCCCTGGTCGACCGCCAGCATCCGCACGACATGGTCATAGAACTGTCGGCCAGTCTCAGCCACCGCTTCACCGACGAGGATAGCGTCTTCGTCTACGGCGGCCTGCCCGGCGAGCCCGCCTTCGGGCCGCCCGCCTTCATGCACCGCATGTCGATCCAGGACAGCCCCGAGGCGCCGATCGCCCACCACTGGCTGGACTCCACCCACATCACCTTCGGCGTCGTGACCGCGGGCTTCATCCACGGCCCCTGGAAGATCGAGGCCTCGCGCTTCCATGGCCGCGAGCCCGACCAGCGGCGTTACAACATTGAGACGGGCGGACTGGATTCGACGGCCGCGCGCCTGTCCTGGAACCCCAGCCCGATCTGGTCGCTGCAGGCCTCCTGGGCGCGGGTGAAGAGTCCCGAACAGCTCGACCCCGACGAGGACCAGACCAAGTGGTCGGCCAGCGCCATCCGCACCGTCCCCTTCGGCGACGGCGGCTCCTGGTCCGTGACCGCCGCCTGGGGACGTCGCATCGCCGACCACGAGACCCTGGACGCCTTGGTGCTCGAGACCGCGGTCAGGCCCAATACGGACTGGACGATCTTCGCGCGGGCCGAGCGCACCGACAACAACGAGCTGACCACCGTCGGCGGCCACCACGGCCCGACCTACACCGTGGGCAAGGTCTCCATCGGCGCCATCCGCGACTTCGAGGTCTCCGAACACGCCGTGATCGGTTTCGGGGCCCTCTATGCGGTCAACTTCATCCCCTCGGGCCTGAGGAGCGCCTACGGCGACGGGCCGGGCGGGGGTATGGCGTTCGTGAGGCTGAAAATCCGTTGAGGCCCCGTTCAGCGTGGCGACAGGTTCGCCGGAGTAAGGAGAGAGCCATGAAACAGTCACTGACCCGCTTCGCGCCGACGGCCCTGCTGGCCGCCGCCGCCCTCCTCGTGGCTACGCAGGCCGAGGCCCACGCCCACCTGGTCAAGGCCACCCCGGCCGCCAACGCCCAGGTCGGCGCCCCGACCACCCTGCAGCTGCAGTTCAGCGAGAAGCTGGAGCCCAAGTTCTCGGCCGTCGAGCTGATGAAGGCGAGCGGCACAGCCATCGCCGTGACCTCGGCCGTCTCGGCCAAGGACGCCAAGGCCATCGACGTGGGCGTGAAGACCCCGCTGGCGCCGGGCGCCTACATGGTGATGTGGCACGTGGTCTCCGCCGACGGGCACAAGTCCAAGGGCGACTACAACTTCACCGTAAAGTAGGGCCGCGCCGTGCTGGCGCTGGCGGTAGCCGCGCGGCTGGCGGGGTTCGCCGGCGCCATGGTGCTGTTCGGCGCGCCCCTGTTTCAACTCTACGCCAGGGGTAGCGCCGCCGCCTCGGGGCGGATGCTGTGGGGCGCCGCCTGGGCCGTCCTGCTCGGCGCCCTGGTCTCCCTCTCCGCCCAGACCGCCAGCATGACCGGGGAGGCGGGCGACGCCCTGAGGCTGCCCGCGATCTGGGACGTGGCCAGCGGCACCGGCTTCGGCAAGGGCGTCTCGGCGCGGCTGATCCTGGCGGCGGGCTTCGCGGCCGTGCTGGCCGGGGTCGCCGCATCGCCGGGGCGGACCATCCTCCTGACCCTGCTGGGCGCAGGCGTGACCGCGAGCTTCGCCTGGACCGGCCACGGAGCCGGGGAGGACGGCGCGGCTGGTTTGCTGCACCAGGGGGGCGACGTGCTGCACCTCCTCGCCGCCGGCGCCTGGCTCGGAGCCCTGGCGGTCCTCGTCGCCGCCGTCCTGACGCGAAGCCCCGACCTAGAAGCCCTGCACCTGGGCCTGAACCGCTTCTCCGCCGTCGGACCCGCCGTGGTCGGGGTCCTGATCCTCAGCGGCCTCGTCAACAGCGGGTTCCTGGTCGGCCTCTCCGGCGTGGCCCTGCTGGCGATCAGTCCCTACGGCCTGCTGCTCCTGGCCAAGCTCGCCCTCTTCGCCGTGATGCTCGGCCTCGCCTGGACCAACCGCCGCCACCTGACGCCGAAGCTCGGCGCTGCGCTTGGGGGAACGGCCGCCGGGGAGGTCCGGGCCCTCCGCGCCAGCCTCGTCATCGAGACCCTGCTGGGCCTTGGCGTCCTCGCCGCCGTCGCGGGTCTCGGCATGCTGGAGCCCGTCGCCCACGGCTGAGGCCGCCCCGTCGCTTGCCGCGCGCGGGCGGATGGGAAACAGTCGCATCCGACGATCGGATGCGGGGGCAAGAATGATTGTGCGTCGGGCTTTCTGCGCCGTGCTGGCGCTCGGGATCGCGGCCGTCCAGCCATCCTTCGCGGCGGCGCCGGCCGCCACCGCCGGCTTCCGGGCCACCGGGACGGGATGCGTTCCGCCTCAGTACGGGGCCGACCCCTATGCGCCCAAGCCGGCCTTCCGCAACCAGACCCGCGCGCCCATGGTCCGCCGGGACTCGGCCTATGCGGTGCGGACCTTCGCCACGGGTCTCGCCCACCCCCGCTCCCTGGTCTTCCTGCCGGGCGGCGGGATGCTGGTCGCCGAACGGGGCGGGCGGATGCTGACCATCGACCGGGACGGGCGCGTCTCCGCCCCGATCGCGGGCGTCCCGCCGATCCCGGCGGGCCGCGGCCCGAGCCTTACGGACGTGGTGCTCGACCCGGCCTTCGCCGCCAACCGCACCCTCTATTTCAGCTATTTCGCCCCGGACCCCTCCCGCGCGGCCCAGCCCGGGCGCCCGCCCGTCAGCGTCGGGCGCATCGTCAAGGCGCGCCTCTCGGCGGCGGGCGACCGGCTGGAGGACCTGAAGACGATCTATGAGGGCGGCACGGTCCGGCGCCTCCTGATCGTCGGCAAGGACCAGCTCTTCTTCACCACCGTCTCGGCGGACGGCAAGGCCGCCCAGGCCCAGGCCCTGGACCAGGACGGCGGCAAGGTGCTGCGTATCCGCACCGACGGCTCGATCCCGAAGGACAATCCCTTCGCGGGCCGGCAGGGCGCCCTGGGCGCAGCCTATTCCTACGGCCACCGGGACGTGGACGGCCTCGCCCTCCATCCGGGGGACGGGTCGATCTGGACGGTGGAGCATGGGCCGCGCGGGGGCGACGAGCTGAACCGCATCCGCCCCGGCCGCAACTACGGCTTTCCGATCATCAGCTACGGGCGGGAATATTCGGACGACAAGATCAACGGCGACCTGACCGCCAAGGCCGGGCTGGAGCAGCCGGCCTATTTCTGGACCCCGGACATCGCCCCCTCCGACCTGATGTTCTATTCGGGCCGCCTCTTCCCGCAGTGGAAAGGCGACGCCTTCGTCGGCGGCCTGGTGTTCAAGCGGCTGATCCGCCTCGTCATGAAGAACGGGCGGGTGGTCGGCCAGGAAGCAATGCTGACGGACCGCTGCGAACGCATCCGCGCCGTCCGCCAGGGCCCCGACGGCGCCCTCTATGTCCTGACGGACGAGGACGCGGCGGTGGTCTTGAGGATTACGCCGAAGGGGTGAGGCGCCCGCGCCACCCTGGATGGCCGGAAGGCTGCTATAGACGGCGCGCCGCCTCCCCGCGGCGCGCTTGCAAGGTCATCGATGCCGTTTCCCAACACCCATCCCGCGCTCGCCCGCGCTCTGAAGGCTCAGGGTTATGAGGAGCCCACGGCCGTCCAGTCCGCCATCCTGGAGGCGCCCCGGGGCGCCGATTTGCTGGTCTCGGCCCAGACCGGGTCGGGCAAGACGGTGGCGTTCGGACTGGCCGCGGCGAGCGAGCTCCTGGGCGAGGCGCCGGCTTTCGGCGCGCCCGCCGCCCCGCTGGCGCTGGTCATAGCGCCGACGCGCGAGCTGGCCCTGCAGGTCAGCCGCGAGCTCGAATGGCTGTACGCGCCGGCGAACGCGCTCATGGTCACCTGCGTCGGGGGGATGGACGCCCGCCGCGAGCAACGCTTGCTCAGCGCCGGCTGCCACCTCGTGGTCGGGACCCCGGGGCGCCTGCGCGACCACCTGGAGCGGGGCAATCTGGACCTCTCCGCCGTGCGCGTCGTGGTGCTCGACGAGGCGGACGAGATGCTGGACCTCGGTTTCCGCGAGGACCTGGAGGAGATTCTGGACGGGACACCGGCGGAGCGGCGGACCTTCCTGTTCTCCGCCACCCTCCCCCGGGAGATCGTGGCGCTAGCGCGGCGCTACCAGCGCGATGCGGTGCGGATCGACACCGTGCGCCGCGACGAGCCGCACGGCGACATCGAATACAAGGCGATGCGCATCGCGCCGAACGAGCTGGAGCAGGCCGTCGTCAATGTGCTCCGCTATTTCGATGCGCCCGGCGCCCTGATCTTCTGCGCCACCCGCGAGGCGGTGCGCCATCTCTACGGGTCGCTGCGGGAGCGGGGCTTCCAGGCGGTGCAGCTCTCGGGCGAACTCAGCCAGAAGGAGCGCACCGATGCGCTGCAGGCCCTTCGCGACGGCCACGCCCGGGCCTGCGTCGCCACCGACGTGGCCGCCCGGGGCCTCGACCTGCCGGCCCTGGACCTGGTGATCCATGCCGAGCTGCCGCAGAACAAACAGGCCCTGCTCCACCGCAGCGGGCGCACGGGGCGAGCCGGCCGCAAGGGGGTGTCGATCCTGCTGGTCCCCTACACCCGCCAGCGCAAGGCCGAGCAACTGCTCGCCTCTGCCCAGATCGCCGCCGTCTGGTCGCCGCCGCCGATGGCCGACGAGATCCGCGCCCGCGACCAGCAGCGGCTCCTGGAGAGCCCGATGCTGCAGGAGGCCCCCTCCGACGAGGACCTCGCCCTCGGCCGCCGGCTGCTCCTCGGCACCGATCCGGAGGTGGTCGCCGCCGCCCTGGTCCGGCTGCACCGGTCCCGCTTGCCCGAGCCGGAGGACATCTTCGACGACGGGCGGGGGGACGGGCGCGGCGACGCGCGGGGGAACGAGCCGCCGGCAGGCCCGCGGCCGATGCGCGAACGGCGGCCCTACGGCGCCGAGTACGGGGCCGAAGAACAGGGGACCGGCGCCTGGTTCCGCATGCCGATCGGCCGCGCCGACAAGGCCGACCCGAAGTGGCTGATCCCCCTGATCTGCCGGCGCGGGCACGTGACCAAGAAGGACATCGGCGAGATCCGCATCTTCCCGCGCGAGACCAAGTTCGAGATTCTCCCCGGCGCCGAGGCCCGGTTCCGCGAAGCGCTCGGCAAGTCCGCAGGGGGAGACCCGCCCATCGAGGCGGCCGGCCAGCCGGGCCCTCGCCAGGCGCCGCCGCACAAGGGCGCCCCGCCGCCGCGCAAGCCCGGGGCCGGCTACGGCGCCCCGGCCCGCAAGAACCGCAGTTGAGGGACCAGCGCCCATGAAGCCCCCCACAAAGACGGGTCCCCAAGGCTCCACGTCGCGGGTCGGACAGACCTACGCCGCGCCGACGCCCAAGGTGTCCCGCCTGAAGCGCGGCAAGGTCCTGACGGCCGCCGAGCGGGCGGCCTTTCTGGCGTCCCGTCCGGAGCTGAAGCCGAAGGACTGACCGCGCGGCCGCCGCCCGCTTGCGGCGCGGGGGCGGATGCGAAACAGTCCCGACCGGCAGTCGCTGTGGGGGGCGGGTATGACCATGCGTCGGGCTTTGTGCGCCATGCTGACCCTGAGCGTGGCGGCTTTGGCCGCCGTTCCGCCGGTCCCCGCGGCGGCGCTCTCCAACGGCGTTCTGACCCAGGGGCCGGGATGCGTTCCGCCTCCGTACGGCGCGGACCCCTATGCGCCCCGGCCCACCTTCAGGAACCAGACCCGCGCGCCCCAGGTGCGCAAGGACTCCGCCTATGCGGTGCAGGTCTTCGCCACGGGCCTTTCCTTCCCCCGGTCCGTGGCCTTTCTGCCGGACGGCCGGCTGCTGGTGGTCGAGCGGGGCGGGCGCATGCTGACCATCGACAAGGCGGGGCGTCTTTCCGCGCCCATCGCGGGCCTGCCGCCGATCCCGCAGGGGCGGGGGCCGAGCCTGTTCGACGTGGCGCTCGACCCGGCCTTCGCGAGCAACCGGACGCTCTACTACAGCTACTTCGCCCCCGATCCGGCACGGGCCCAGCCGGGCCGGGCCGCGCCCAGCGTGGGGCGCATCATCAGGGCGCGTCTGTCGGCGGCGGGGGATGGGCTGGAGGACCAGAAGATCCTCTACGAGGGCGGCGCGGCAAGGCGCCTGGCGGTCGGGGCTAAGGACCAGCTCTTCTTCTCCACGGCCTCGGCCGACGGCAAGGAGGCCCAAGCCCTCGACAAGGACGGCGGCAAGGTGCTGCGCATCCGCACCGACGGCTCCGTCCCTAAGGACAATCCCCTCGTGGGCCGGCCGGGCGCCCTGGCCGCGATCTATTCCTGGGGGCACCGGGCGGTGGACGGCCTGACCGTGCGCGCCGGCGACGGGGCCGTCTGGGCGGTGGAGAACGGCCCGCGCGGGGGCGACGAGCTGAACCGCATCCGCCCGGGTCGCGACTACGGCTTTCCGACCATAGGCTACGGCCGGGAATATTCGAACGACCCGATCAACGGCGACCTGACCGCCAAGGCGGGGATGGAGCAGCCGGTCTATTTCTGGACCCCGGACATCGCCCCGTCGGACGTGATGTTCTACTCAGGACGCCTGTTCCCACAGTGGAAGGGCGACGCCTTCGTCAGCGCCATGGTGTCCAAGCGGCTGTTCCGGCTGGTGATGAGGAACGGGCGCGTAGTGGGCCATGAAAGCCTGCTGACCGATCGCTGCGAGCGTATCCGGGCGGTGCGCCAGGGGCCGGACGGCGCCCTCTATGTCCTGACCGACGAGAGCGCGGCGGTGGTCTTAAGGATCGTCCCGAAGCGCTGATTCCGACCTTTCCGCTGCAGTCACCAAAAGCCTTCCAGCGTAGCGATTGACCGCGTCTGCGGGCCGTGTCGTGATCTTCTCATTCGCAAATGAGGGGGACGCCATGGCGATCCGATTCGACCGCGGCGCCCTGGTCGTGGCGGCCGCCACCCTCGTGCTCGGGTTCGGCGGCGGCTTCCTGACCGCCAAGGTCCTGCCCCACAACGCCAAGCCGATCCAGGCCGCCGATAGCGGCTTCAACTGGCCCTTCTTCGGCAAGCCCCGCGCCGCTTCCGCCCGCCGGGCCGGCGAGCAGCGCCCGGCCGACTTCGCGGTCTGGACCACGCGGGTGGAGACCGCCGGCGCCGAGCCGCTGGCCTGCATCCGCATGAGCCGGCCCCTGAACCCCGAGCGGTCCTATTCGGATTTCGTGCAGGTCATGCCCGATCCCGGCCATCCGGCGGCGGTGACGGTCAAGGCGCCGGACGAACTCTGCGTCGCCGGGGGCGGCTTCTTCGGCCACCGCATCACCCTGCTGAAGGGCCTGCCCGGACGCAACGGCGACGTGCTCGCCGCCAACGCGGACGTGGACTTCGAGTTCGGCGAGAAGCCGCCCTACGTCGGCTTCCAGGGCGAGGGCGTGATCCTGCCCCGCGAGGAGGCGGACGGCGTCGGCATCGAGACCGTCAACGTGTCCAAGCTGGCGGTGGAGGTCTGGCGCGTGCCGGATCGCAACCTGGTTCGTAAGTCGATCTCCAAGACCGAGCCCACCGGCGAGGGCGAATACGCGGAAGACTACGGCGACACCTCCCCCGACGACGAGGGCCGCAAGGTCTGGACCGGCGAGGTGCCGGTGAAGGGCCAGACCGGCGTGCGCGCGGTCACCGTCTTCCCCCTGGGCGCGGTGCTGAAGGAGATGAAGCCGGGCGCCTATGTGGTGAAGGCCAAGGACGCCTCCGGCGGGCGCGACCTCAAGCCCAAGGGCGCCGACAGCGAGGGCGATCCCCCGGCCCAGGCCCGGCGCTGGATCCTCTTCACCGACATGGGGCTGATCGCCTACCAGGGCTCGGACGCCCTGGATGTGGTGGTCCGTTCCCTGAAGACCGCCAAGGTCCTGCCGGGGGTCAAGCTGTCCTTGGTGGCCCGCAACGGCGAGGACCTCGCCACCACGACCACCGACGTGCAGGGACGGGCCCGCTTCGCCCACGCATTGCTGGCCGGCGAAGGGGCGGGCCAGGCGCGGATGGTGATGGCCTACGGCGCCCAGGCCGACTTCGCGGCGCTGGATCTCGAACGCTCGCCGGTGGACCTGTCGAACCACGGGGTCGGCGGTCGGCCCGCCGCCGGCTCCCCGACGGCGGGGCGCGAGGCCAAGAGCGCTGTGGACGGCTATCTCTACGCCGACCGCGGCATCTACCGGCCGGGCGAGACCGTGCACCTGGTGGGCCTGGTGCGCGACCAGGCGGCCAAGGCGGTGAAGGACCGCAAGGGCTCGCTGGTGATCCGCAGACCCTCAGGCGTCGAGTTCCAACGCATCCGTTTCGACAAGGCCGCCAACGGCGCGGTCGCCCAGGACCTGAAGCTGCCGGCCACGGCGCCGCGTGGGCGCTGGCGCGCCACGCTGGAGATGGAAGGCGTCGACGAAGCCTCCGGCGAGGTCGCCTTCACGGTGGAGGACTTCGCCCCGCAACGGCTGGCGGTAGAGGCTACCGGCGACGCCGCGCGGCCGATGGCGGCCGGCGAGACCCGGCGCATCGACGTCCTGGCGCGCTTCCTCTACGGCGCGTCAGGCGCCGGCCTGCAGACCCAGGGCGAGGCCCGCATCAGGGCCGACTACAACCCATTCCCTCAGTACAAGGACTATCGCTGGGGCGACGAGCAGAAGCCCTATGAGGAGAAGTACGTCGAGCTGCCCCAGACCGTCACCGACGGGGCGGGCCGGGCGGCGGAAATGCTGGACGGTGCGCAGGCGGGCGACACGGCGATTCCCCTGGCGGCGGCGGTCACGGTTTCGGTGTTCGAGCCGGGCGGGAGGCCCGTGCGCGAGGGCCTGACCCTGAAGCTGCGGGCCAAGCCCCTCTACCTCGGGGTCAAGACCACCCAGACGGGCGCGAGCGGCAACCCGACGCAGAACTTCGAGGTGATCGCCGTGGACGCCGCCGGCAAGCGCATCGCGGCGGCCGGGGTCGCCTGGACCCTGATCGCGGAGAACTGGGACTACGACTGGTTCCAGAAGGACGGACGCTGGCAGTGGAAGCGCACCAGCCGCGACCGGGCTATCGCCCAGGGCGTGGCCAATATCGACGCGCGGGACCCCGTGCGGCTGAACCGGCGCCTGCCCTGGGGCGACTACCGCCTGGAGCTGACCGAGGCCAAGACCGGCGCGCGTACGGTGCTGCGTCTGGCCTCGGGCTGGGGCGAGCCGGCCGCGGGCGAGGACGCCCCGGACGCGGCCCGCGTCTCGACGGTGGCCGAGACCTACGCCCAAGGCGACACGGTGGAGGTGCGCATCAAGGCGCCCTACGGCGGCGAGGCGCAGGTCGCGGTGGCCACCGACCGCCTGATCGACTTCAAGACCCTCACCCTCGGCAAGGACGGCGGCTCTATCAAGCTGAAGACCAACGGCGAGTGGGGCGGGGGCGCCTATGTACTGGTCTCGGTGATCCAGCCGCGCGACCCGGCGGTGACGCCCAAGCCGCGCCGGGCGCTGGGCCTCGTCTACGTGCCGCTGGACCCCAAGAACCGGAAGCTGACGGTGGCCCTCGGGGCGCCGCAGAAACAGGGCTCCAAGGCGCCGGTGGTCGTGCCCGTGCAGGTGCAGGGCCTGAAGATGGGGACCCGCGCCCACGTCACGGTCGCGGCGGTGGACGAGGGGATCCTGCGCCTGACCAAGCAGGAGAACCCCGATCCGGTGAAGTGGTACTTCGGCAAGCGGGCCCTGACCCTGGACTATCGCGACGACTACGGCCGCCTGCTCGACCCCAACCTCGGCGCGCCGACGGCGGTGAACTACGGCGGCGACGAGATCGGCGGGGAGGGCCTGACGGTCACCCCGATCAAGACCGTGGCCCTGTGGTCCGGCGTGGTGGAGACCGGCCTCGACGGCAAGGCCCTGGTCCGCCTGCCCGCCGCCGACTTCAACGGCCAGATCCGGCTGATGGCGGTGGCCTGGACCGACGACGCGGTGGGCTCGTCGGCCGCCGACATGATCGTGCGGGAACCCGTGGTGGCCGAGCTTTCCCTGCCCCGCTTCCTGGCGCCGGGGGACAAGGCCTTCGCCACGCTCGAGCTCAACAACGTCGAGGGCCGGCCCGGCGGCTACACCGCCAAGGTCAGCGCCACCGGCGGGGTCGTGGCGACCTTCCAGAAGCTCTACCAGCTCATGCTCGGCGCCCGGTCGGTGGAGCGCACGCCGCTGGACGCGCCGCAGTCCGGCGGGATCAGCCAGGTGTCGATGAACGTCACCGGCCCAAGCTTCAACCAGACGGTTTCCTATCCGATCCAGACCCGGCTCGGCTGGGGACCCGTGACGCGGGCGACCACCGAGCTGCAGGCGCCGGGGACGACCTTCACCCCGGCCGGGGCCCTGATGTCGGGGCTGACGGCGGGGACGGTGTCGATGACCGTCTCCTATTCGCCTTTCCGCGGCTTCGATTCGGCGCCCGTCGCCGAGGCCCTCAGCCGCTATCCTTACGGCTGCACCGAGCAGCTGGTCTCGGCGGCCTATCCCCTGATGTACGCCCGCGAGGTCTCGGCCGATCCCAAGCTCCGGGTCGTGCCCGGCCAGCTGGTGCAGGCGGTCTCCAGCATCCTGGACCGTCAGGCCCTGGATGGCTCCTTCGGCCTGTGGCGGCCCGGCGACGGCCTGGCCGACGCGTGGCTGGGCGCCTACGTCACCGACTTCCTGCTTGAGGCGAAGGCTCTCGGCGCGCCGGTGCCGGACGACGCCGTCGCGCGGGGCCTGTCGGCCATGCGGCTGCTCTCCAAGCCGAGCGGCTTCGTCTCGGTGGGCTATGTCACCGAATACCCCGGCTGGTGGACGGCCAATCCCGCCGCCACCAAGGTCGCCACGGCCCGGATGCGCAGCCGCGCGTCCGCCTACGCCCTCTATGTCCTGGCCAAGGGCAAGGCGGGGGATCTCGCGCGCCTGCGCTGGTTCCACGACGTGCAGATGAAGGATGAGCCCTCGCCGCTGGCCCGCGCCCAGGTCGGGGCGGGCCTCGCCTTGATGGGCGACCGCGCCCGCGCCCACGACAGCTTCCTGGAGGCGGTGAAGGCCCTCGGCTTCCGCGAGGAGACCGACACCTATCAGAGCAGCCTGCGCGACCTCGCGGGCGTCATCGCCCTGGCCTACGACGCGGGCGAGGCGGGGATCGCCCGCCAGCTGCAGGGAAGGCTGGAAGGCAGCGTGAAGGACCCCGACAGCCTCAACACCCAGGAACAGGCCCGCCTGCTCCAGGCCGCCGACCGGATGCTGCGGGCGGCGGGCGCCATCAACGTCGAGGCCGCGGGCGCCCAGCCCAACGGCGCCCGGCGCTGGTCCGTGGGCCGTCTAGCCGACGCCAGGTTCACCAACCGCTCGGCGGGGGGCCTCTGGCGAACGGTGACGGTGCGTGGCGTGCCCACCGCCGCCCCGGCCGCGGGCGGGTCCGGTGTGACCGTGCAGAAGCGCCTCTTCGCCCTGACCGGCGGCGGGGCCGATGCAGGCGCGCTTGCGCAAGGGGGACGGGTGATCGTGCTGCTGACCGGGGTGTCGCAGCAGGGCCGCTCGATCCGCACGGTGGTGGATGACGCCCTGCCGGCGGGCTGGGAGATCGAGACGGTGCTGGGTCCGGAGGACGCCCAGAACGGGCCGTTCAAGTTCCTCGGCAAGCTCACCGACGTCGCGGTGCAGGAGAAGCGCGACGACCGCTACATCGCCGCCTTCGACCTCGCCGGCGGCAAGCCCTACGCCGTGGCCTATGTGGCCCGGTCCGTCACCCCGGGAGACTTCTTCCTGCCGGGGGTGGAGGTCCGCGACATGTACCGGCCGAGCGTGGCGGCCCGGTCGGCTCCGTCGCGGGCTCGGATTTCGGCGGGCTCATGAGGATTCCCTCCCCCTTCGGGGGGGGAGGGGCGCTCTGGGTCCCCCGCCTCGTCCGAGCGTTGTGTCTCCTCGTGGCGGCGGAGGGCTTGGTCTTCGCCCTCGACACGGCCTTCCCCCCCGACCTCGCCCGGGCGATGCGATCCTCGCCGGTGGCGCTGGACCGGGAGGGGGCGTGGCTGCGGGCCTTGCCGGTGGAGAGCGGGCGGTGGCGCATCCGGGCGGACCTGGCGCGCACCGACCCGGTGTTCGTCAGGCGGCTGATCGCGGTGGAGGACGCGCGGTTCTGGCTGCATGCGGGGGTGGATCCTATCGCCATCCTGCGGGCGGGGATCAGCGACCTGCTCGCCCGTTCGGTGGTCTCAGGCGGCTCGACCCTGACCATGCAGGTCGCCCGGCGGCTGGAGCAGCGGCCCCGCACCGTCGGCGCGAAGCTCATCGAGGCGATGCGCGCGCTGCAGCTGGAGGCCCGGCTGAGCAAGAAGGAGATTCTGGCCCTTTACCTGACCCTGGCCCCCTACGGCGGGAACCTGGAAGGGGTGCGTTCGGCCTCGCTCGCCTACTTCGGCCATGAGCCGTCGAGCCTGACCGACGGGGAACAGGCCCTGCTGATCGCCCTGCCGCAGGCGCCCGAGGCCCGCCGCCCCGACCGCCGGCCGGCCGCGGCGAAGACGGCGCGGGCGGAAGTGCTGGGCAAGCTGACCGCCGCCCACGTCATGACCGACGCCGCCCGTGACGAAGCCGAGACCGAGCCCCTGCCGGGCCGCACGCCCTTCCCGGTCCTGGCCTGGCACGCGGCGGGAGAGCTGGCGCGCAAGGCCCCGGTGAAGGCGGCGTCCGTCGACACCACCCTCGACGCTCGCCTGCAGGCGCGGCTGGAGCCGCTGGCCGCCGCCGTCGCCCAACGCCAGGGCGACGCGGTGTCCGTGGGCGTGCTGGTGATCGAGGTGAAGAGCCGCGCGGTGCGCGCCGCCGTCGGCTCGGCGGGCCGGGACCGTCCCGGCGGCTGGATCGACATGACCCGGGCCCTGCGCTCGCCCGGCTCGGCCCTGAAGCCCTTCATCTACGCCATGGCCTTCGAGGCCGGGATCGCCGCTCCGGACACGGCCCTGGCCGACGCGCCCACGCCCTTCGCGGGTTATGCGCCGGAGAACTTCGACCGGGTGTTCCATGGCCAGGTCTCGGCCCGGGAGGCCCTGGCCTATTCGCTGAACGTGCCGGCGGTGTTCATGCTCTCCAAGGTCGGGCCGGCGGTGTTCGAGAGCCGCCTGACCTCGGCCGGGGCGCGGCTGGTGCGCCCGCGGGTCGGCCTCACCGATCCGGGCTTGGCCCTGGCGCTCGGCGGGGAGGGGATATCGCTCCGCGACCTCGCCATGCTCTACGCGGCCCTCGGCGATGGGGGGATCGCCAAGCCGCTGGCCTGGACGGAACGGGAGGCGGCCCTGCGCCCCCGGCAGACCGGCGTGCGCCTGACCACCGCGGACGCCGCCGAACAGGTGCTCGACATCCTGCGCGAGAGCCCGGCGCCGGCGGGGCGCGCCCCCACCGCCCTGACCACCGGCGGGCCCAAGCTCGCCTTCAAGACCGGCACCTCCTACGGCTACCGCGACGCCCTGGCGGTCGGCGTGGGCGGCGGCTACGTGGTCGCCGTCTGGACCGGACGGCCGGACGGCGGGGCGCGCGCCAGCCTGACCGGGCGCGAGGCGGCCCTGCCCCTGGTGTTCGAGACTTTCGACCTGCTTCAGACCGGCGCGAGCGCCGCTCGGCCCATCGCCCCCCGCGCCGCGCCGGGAGGCTTGACCGGCGCCTCGCCCGAGGCCTCCGGACCCCGCCTGATCTTCCCGCCGGATGGAGCGGCGGTGGCCGTGGACGCCTTCGGCGAAAAGGGGCGCGGTCTGGTCCTCGCGGCCGAAGGGGAGGGCATCGTCTGGTAAGTGGACGGGCGGCCCCTGGCCCCCGACCCGGCCAGCGGCCGGGTCGTGTGGAAGCCCGCCGCCCCTGGATTCTACCGCCTCACCGCCGTCGACGGAGCGGGCCGCGAGGTCGCGGCGCGGGTACGGGTTCGCGGCGGCTGAGGCCGGAAGTCAGCCGCCCTTCTTGCGATCATAGGTGCCGAGGCCCGGCTTCAGGGACTTCTCGTCCAGGAACTGGCGCATGCCTTCGTTGCGCCCCTTCATGCCGTCGATCTGGAACATCTGCTCCAGCTTGGCGGTGATGTAGTCCTCGGCGGTGCCGAAATCCATGTTGTAGACCCGCTTGTAGGTGTCCTTGCAGGCCTTCAGCACGCTTGGGTTCTTGGCCAGCAGGATGTCGGCCAGTTCGCGGACCCGCTGCTTCAGCTGGTCGCGGGGCACGGACTCGTTGACCAGGCCCATCTGGGCGGCCTTCTGCCCGCCGAAGGGCAGGCCGGTCATGATGTAGTAGAGGCTGTCGCGCCAGCCCATGGTGGTGGCGACCGCCTTGGTGACGTTGCCCGCCGGGATGATGCCCCAGTTGACCTCGGAGACGCCGAACTGGGCCTCGTCGGCGGCGATGGCGAGGTCGCAGGCGACCATGGGCGAGAAGGCCCCGCCGAAGCACCAGCCGTTGACCATGGCGATGGTGGGCTTTTCGAAGAACATCAGCCGGTGCCACTGCCAGTCGTAGGCGGTGCGGCGGGTGGCGATGGTGGCGCCGCGGCCCTTGCCGTCCAGCTCGCGGAAATATTCCTTCAGGTCCATGCCCGCGGCGAAGCTCTCGCCCGCGCCGGTCAGGACCAGCACGCCGCAGCGGTCGTCCTGCTCCAGCAGGTCCACTACCTCGAGCATCTCCCGGTTCAGGGTCGGGCTCATGGCGTTGCGCTTCTCGGGACGATTCATCGTCACCCAGGCGATGCCGTTGTCGAATTCGACCAGGACGGTCTCTTTGCGGATGGTTTCGTTCGCAGCCATGCGTGGCGGGCCCCTGGGCGGTGTGACTCACAGCCCTATAGCGGCGCGCTGGCCGCCTTGAAACGGGGAATTGCGAGAATGGCGCCGCTCAGTGGAATTCGAATTCCAGTCTCAAGGACCTTGTGAAACCCGGAACAAAGAAACACCGGCCCCGATCCGAGGGGATCGAGGCCGGTGCTCAGGTCTTGGACCGTGCTGGGAGCGACACGCAGCCCCCGCGCGGTTCTCGCTTACTTCACCGAGTTGGCGACGTTGTTGAACTTGCCGCTCAGGTTGGTGCCGATGGCGGTCACGGCCGTGATGATCACGACGGCGATCAGGGCGGCGATCAGGCCATACTCGATGGCCGTGGCGCCGGATTCGTTCTGGACGAAACGGGTCACAAAGCTCTTCATTTCCGTAGCCTCGTATCTAGCATGGCGATCACTCAATACGGTCACCTTAGCCAGTAACAGTTAATGGGCGTTGAACTTATCCCTTCAAAAGTATGAATGGATGTAACTGCCTGAACGGTTACTCTCGAATTTCGTGATCTTGCTAGAAAAACGCGCCCTTTGATTGCTTTGTTCCTAAGGAGTTTGTTTACCATGCCGCGATCGCTGTGTCGGATACACAACCTTCGCCGATCGAGGTTCAGCGCGGCGGCGGCTCGCTGAGCGAGGCGTGGCTGCCTGGGCGGTTGGCGTCGTCGGTGGCGAAGCGGGGCGGCCGGCGGTTCTTTGGGGTGCGCTCCACCCCTTCGGCGGTCTTGCCCAGGGTGTCAGCCATGCGGGCGCCGCGCTTGCCCATGACCTGCGGCTCCCCGGTGGTGGAGTCGACGGCGGTCTGGTGTTCGATCTCGGCGTTCAGTTCGGCGCCGGCCAGCACCACGATGATCGACAGCCACATCCAGCTCATGAAGCCGACGGCCGCGCCCAGCGAGCCGTAGGTGCGGTCGTAGTGGGCGAAGTGGGAGACATAGAACGAGAAGGCCATGGACGCGGCCAGCCAAAGCCCCGCCCCCGCCACGCTGCCGCAGGTGATCCAGCGCCACTGCGCCCGCTCGCGGCTCGGGCCGTAGCGGTAGAACACCTCCAGGGCCAGGACCGCCCCCCCGAACAGCAGGGGCCAGCGCAGCACGGCCATGAGCCCCACCCCCTTCAGCCCGACCAGGGCCAGGGCGATGGGCACGGCCACCACCGCGGCGAAGGCCGTCAGCAGGAACACCAGGGCCGCCAGGGTGAAGCCGAGCGAGATCAGGTTCAGCTTGATCAGGCTCCGCTTCTCCCGCTCCTCGTAGGCGATGTTGAGCCCGTCGAAGAGCGCCTTCATTCCGGCGTTGGCGCTGACCAGCGAGAGCAGCAGGCTGAACGCGAAGGCGAGGCCGAGCTTGGGCGCTTCGTCCCCCGCCAGGCGGATCATCTGTTCGCCCATGAAGTTGAGGGCGTCCCGGGGCACCAGCCCGGCCAGGAGGCGCAGCTGCTCGCGAGCCGCCTTCACGTCCGCGAACAGGCCGTAGAGCGAGACGAAGGCGGCCAGGCCGGGGAAAACCGCCAGCAGGCCGAAGAAGGTCACGCCCCCCGCCACGGCGGGGATGCGGTCCGAGTTGAACTCCCGCCAGGTCCTGGAAAAGATATCCCGCCAGCCGCGGGCCGGGATGTCCTGCGGGCTTTCGGCGGCGCGGCCCCGGCCGGGCTCGGCGGCGGCGACCGAGGCGACTTCCGCGCCGGGGGTCAGGGCGACGGGCTTTCGCCAGTTCTGGAGGGCGCGCTCCACCGACGGCCAGGCGACGATGGCCAGGGCCGCGGCGTACCAGGCGACGGCCTCCGTGCGGTGGAGGCGCGGCCGTTTCGGCGGCCTGGGGTCTTTCCTGCGTCCAAACATGCGCCCGCCCGACCTTGGCCGTGGTTCCCCATGCTCAATCCGAAACAGCTGCGGGTGTTCCCCCGCGCTTGCGCCGCGGCCCGGCGCAGGTCATCTGGCGGGCATGGCCGGCCGCCTCGACGCCCTCTATCGCCACCCCGTGAAGGGCTTCACGCCCGAGCGGCTGGGCGCCGCGACCCTCACCACCGGGGCGCACTTTCCCTGCGACCGGCTCTATGCAGTGGAGAACGGCCCCTCCGGCTTTGATCCGGACGCCCCCGGCCACATGTCGAAATGGAAGTTCACGGTCCTGGCCCACATGCCACGCCTCGCCCGGGTCCACACCCGCTACGAGGACGACAGCGGCCTCTTCACCGTGGAGGCGGAAGGCCGCCCGCCGTTGGAGGCCCGCCTGACGGAGAGGTCCGGACGCGAAGCCCTGGCGGCCTGGCTGTCGGACTTCCTCGGCGAGGAGGCCAAGGCGCCGCTGAAGGTGATCTCGGGCCCGCCCCACCGCTTCATGGACCACCCCCAGGGCTACGTGTCCCTGGTCAACCTGGAGAGCGTGCGCGACCTTGCCGCCCGCACGGGACGCGTGGTCGATCCCCTGCGGTTCCGCGCCAACCTCTACGTCGAGGGCTGGCCGGCCTGGTCGGAGATGGAGGCGACGGACGTCAGCGTCGGCGCGGCCCGGATGGTGGTGCAGAAGCCGATCGTCCGCTGCATGGCCACCCACGTCGATCCGAAGAGCGGGGAGCGCGACCTCGACCTGACCGGCGACCTGCACCGCCACTACGGCCACACCTTCTGCGGCGTTTATCTGAACGTGACCGAGGGCGGGGCCGTGGCCGTGGGAGACAAGGCGGAGATGGCATGAGCCTTACCCTGCTGAAGGCCTGGACCAGCGCCCGCGACCGGCTGAAGGCCGTGGGGCTCGACAGCCCGGTGATCGACGCCCGCCTGCTGGTGGAGGCCGCCTCCGGCGCCTCCCGCCTCGAGCTGATCACCGACCCCCATCGCGCCCTGACCGACGAACAGGCCGCCGTGCTGGAGGGCTACCTCGCCCGCCGCGAGCGGCGCGAGCCGGTCGCCCGCATCCTCGGCCGCAAGGGGTTCTGGAAGATCGCCCTCGGCCTCAGCCCCAGCGTGCTGGTTCCCCGCCCGGACACCGAGACCGTGGTGCAGGTCGCGCTCGAGGCCTTCGAGGAGCATCGGCATTTCAGCGTGCTCGATCTCGGGGTCGGTTCGGGCGCGATCCTCCTGGCCATCCTCGCCGAGCGCCCGAACGCCAGGGGCCTGGGGGTGGACGTCTCCGACGACGCCCTGGCCGTGGCGCGGGAGAACGCGGCCAACCTCGGGCTCCAGGGCCGCGCGGCCCTGCTGCGGGGGGACTGGACCGCCGGCCTGGAGGGAGAGACCTTCGACCTGGTGGTCTCCAACCCGCCCTACATCGCCACGGCGGTGATCGAGACCCTGGAGCCGGAGGTGCGCGACCATGAGCCACGCCTGGCCCTGGACGGGGGCGCGGACGGCCTGGACGCCTATCGAATCCTGGCCCCTGAGGTCCTGCGCATGCTGAAACCGGGCGGAATCTTCGTCGTGGAGATCGGATTCGACCAGTCTAAGGCCGTGGAAGCCCTGTTCCGGGAGGCCGGCGGGGCTGAGGTGCGGACCGTCAAGGACCTCGCCAACCGGGACCGAGTGGTCACCGGCGCCAAGAACCCCTTGGAAAACTGAATTCGAATCGTTAGATGATGGCTTGTCTCCACCCACATCGCCGAAGCGTCTGAAGCTGCTGTTGCGGCCGACGCCCGGCAAGAGGGGCGCGACGCGCGGCCGCGGGGAGCGGACGGCGGGGGCGGGGACGGAACGTCACGCGGCATAGACGAAGCGACTTGGGGACGATCCGCGTCCCCTGGAACCAGGCTTCAAGCTGCCGGACGCTCGACGAAGGTCCGACTTAAGCCGGCATACGGTATCGCACGATGAGAGACTTCAAGGGCATGAAACGTCAGCGCGGCCGTAATCGCGGCGGCAATAGCGGCGGGGGCGGTAGTAGCGGCGGCGGCAAGCCGAGCCACAACGCCAACCGGGCGTTCGACTCCAATGGGCCGGACGGGGTGAAGATCCGCGGCCACGCGCAGCACGTCTACGAGAAGTACCAACAGCTCGCTCGCGACGCGACGGGCTCGGGCGACCGGGTGCTGGCCGAGAACTACCTGCAGCACGCCGAGCACTATTATCGGGTCCTGCGCACCATGCAGCCCACCCGGCCCTACACCGAGATCGTCGGCCGTGACGGATTCAGCTCCAACTTCGACATCGATTTCGAGGATGAGACCGGCGCCCAGGCCGTCGGCGGCGAGGAGGGCGAGGCGCCCTCCGGCGAAGGCCAGCCCGAATTCAACGGCGGCGACCAGAACCGGGACCGCAACGACAACGGTCGCTCCGAGGGCCGCTACGAAAGCCGCGACAATCGCGAATACCGTCCGGAGAACCGCTCCGAGAACCAGGGCGGTCGCCAGGAAAACCGCGAGTACCGCCCCGAAGGCCAGAACCGCTCCGAGAACCGCTCCGAGAACCGCTCCGAGAACCGCTCCGAGAACCGTTCCGAGAACTGGTCCGAGAACCGGGAGGGCGGGCGCCAGGACAACCGGCCGCCGCGCTCCGAAAACCAGGGTGGGCGCTCAGAAAACCGAGAAAGCCGAGAAAACCGAGAGAGCCGCGGCGACCGCCAGAACGACCGTCCCAATGATAGGCCCAATGATCGTCAGGGCGGCGACCGTCAGCGCTTCGAGGGCCGCCGCGACTTCGGCCGCGACGAACGTCCGCGCTACGGCGACGACCAGCGCCGCAACGGCGAAGAGGGCCGGAGCGATCCCTTGGCCGTGGTCGAGCCGCAGGCGACGCCCCTGACCGGCCCGGGCGCCGAGTCCGACAATACGGCGGTGCTGCGCGATCGGGACGGCGGCGTCAGCCACGCCCCCGCCTTCCTGCAGGCCGCTTCGGCTCCGGAAGAGGGCGCGGCCCCCAAGGCTCCCCGCAAGCGCAAGCCCAAGGCCGAGGCGCCGACCGAGGCCTGATCCTAGCTCAGGGTCGCCATCGCCTCGCGGCTGAAGTCCGCGAGCTGATCGGGCCGGCCTTCGTGCACCTTCTTCGCCCACTGCGGGTCGGCGAGAAGGGCGCGCCCCACCGCCACCAGGTCGAACTCTTCGCGCTCCATGCGCCGGACCAGCTCATCCAGGGGCGCCGGCGCCGAGGTCTCGCCCCGAAACGAGCCGATGAACTCTCCCGCCAGGCCCACCGAGCCGACGGTGATGGTCGGCCGCCCGGTCAGCTTCTTGGCCCAGCCGGCGAAGTTCAGGTCGGAGCCCTCGAACTCGGGCTCCCAGAACCGGCGCTGCGAGCAGTGCAGGATATCCGCTCCCGCCTCGGCCAGCGGCGTCAGCCAGGCCTCCATCTCGGCGGGGTTGCGGGCGACCTTGAAGTCGAAGTCCGGGATCTTCCACTGAGATAGGCGGAGGATCACGGCGAAGTCCTCGCCCACCGCCGCGCGTACGGCCTTGACCACCTCGACGCCGAAGCGGTTGCGCTCGGCCACGCCCGGCCCGCCGAACAGGTCCTCGCGCCGGTTCACGTCGCCCCAGAAGAACTGGTCGATCAGGTAGCCGTGGGCGCCGTGCAGCTCGACCGCGTCGAAGCCGAGCGCCTTTGCCGCCCCCGCCGCCTTGCCGAAGGCGTCGATGGTGTCGGCGATGTCCTCGGGCGTCATGGGCTCGCCGACAACGCGGTCCGCGCCGCCCAGGCCCGAGGGGCTGTCGATCCGCCCGAAGGGCTTCCACTCCGGCCCGTTCCCGGGGATCGCCCCGACATGCCAGAGCTGGGGCGCCATCACCCCGCCCGCCGCATGCACTTCGTCGATCACCTGTTTCCAGGCGGCCAGAGCGTCGTCGCCATGAAAGCGGGGCACCGCCGGATCGTTGGAGGCGGCCGCCCGGTCCACCACCGTCCCCTCGGAGACGATCAGCCCGACCTCGGCCGCCGCCCGGCGCCGGTAGTAGGCCGCGACCTCCGGCGTGGGCACGCCTCCGGGGGAGAATGACCGCGTCATGGGCGCCATGACGATGCGGTTCTTCAGCTTGAGCGACTTGCAGGCGAAGGGACGGAACAGGACGTCTGCGGTCATTCTCAGTCCTCGAACACAATTTTGGGCGCCGGCTTGGCCGTGTCGCCGGCCATGAGGCTGGCGGCCAGGGTGGTGGCGGCGGCGATGAAGGCGCGGGCGGCGGGGGTGTCGGGTTGGGTGGCGACCAGGGGCTTGCCGTCGTCGCAGGCTTCCCGCAGGGCGACCTCGATGGGAATCTCGCCCAGGAACGGGGCGCCGAGGTCGGCGGCCGTCTGCTTCGCCCCGCCACGCCCGAAGATCTCGATCGGCTCGCCCGTCGCGGGGTTGGTGAAATAGGCCATGTTCTCGATCACGCCGAGGATCGGCACGCCGGTCTTCTCGAACATGGCCGCGCCCCGGCGCACGTCGATCAGGGCCACTTCCTGCGGGGTGGAGACCAGCACCGCCCCGGCCAGGGCGGTCCGCTGCACCAGGGTCAGCTGGATGTCGCCGGTGCCGGGGGGCATGTCGATCACCAGGATGTCGAGGGGCTCGGCCTCGCTGCCCCAGGCCACGTCGCGCAGGAACTGGTTCACGGCCGAGGAGGCCATGGGTCCGCGCCAGATCATCGGCGCGCCCTCATCGACGATGAAGCCGATCGACATGACCTTCACGCCCCAGGCCTCGATCGGGACCAGCTTGCCCCCAGGGCCGATCTCAGGCTCGCCCTCGATGCCGAACATGCGCGGTGCTGAGGGGCCGTAGACGTCGGCGTCCATCAGTCCGACCCGGTAGCCCAGGGCCGCGAAGGCGCAGGCGAGATTGACCGAGACGGTGGACTTGCCCACCCCGCCCTTGCCCGAGGCCACGGCAAGCATCAGCCCCACGTGGTCGGGCTTGAGCGGCGGGGGCTGGTGCGGTTCGGGACCGCCCTGCGCCTTTGCGTCGTCGGAGATGCGCACGCCGCCGCCCCTGCGCACGCGCACGGTGGGCGCGAATTCGGTCGCCGCCGGCGGCGCGGCGCGGCCGGAGGGCGGCGCCGGAGCCTTCCCGCCCTCGCCGGTCAGGACCACGGCGGCGCGTTCCACCCCGGGCAGGGCCTTCAGGGCCGCCTCGGCGGCGGCGGCCACAGGCTCGTAGATCGCTGCGTCGGCGGGGGAAATTTCGATCATGAAGCCGATCCGCCCCGGCCCGATCGCCAGTCCCTGCACCAGGCCCGCGGCCACCAGGCCCAGCCCGCTCTTGGGATCCAAGACCCTGTCGAGGGCGGTCAGCACCGTCTTGCGGTCGAGGGGAGCCGGGCCGTCTGACGAGGAACTCAAGGTCTGGCTCTCCGAGTTTGCTTGCGCTGACGGCAAGCTCTGCACATATCCGAAACGATGGCCTTGTCTGCAAGGCCGGCGGCGCGCGCTTCCGCGCGCCTCAGCAAAAGACGACACGACCCCATGCCCTGGAACGACAATATCAAACCCGGCCCATGGGGCTCCGGCCCTGGCGGTTCAGGCGGCTCCTCCGGTGACGGCGAGGGCCCGAGCGACGACGAGAAGTCTTCCGACGAACCGTCGGGCCCGCGCAAGGGGCCTTGGGGCGGTTCGGGTGGCGGTTCCGGCGGCGGCCGTGGCCCGGGACGTCCCCGCAGTGACGGTCCGCGTCGGCCGCTCGGCGGTCCGGGTGGTCCGAAGGGCCCCGATCTCGACGAACTTTCGGCCCAGCTTCGCGAGCGCTTTGACCGAATCTTCGGCGGCGGTCGCGGACGCGGCGTGCAGCCGGGGGCCTTCGCCGCCATCGGCGGCGTGGCCGTCGCGCTCTGGGCCATGTCTGGCTTCTACGTGGTCCAGCCCGACCAGGAGGCGGTGGTCACCCGCTTCGGCGCCTATTCCCGCTCCGAGGGGCCGGGCCTGCGCTACCGCCTGCCCGGGCCGATCGAGCATATGGAGAAGATCTCGGTCACCAGCCTGAACCGGCTGGACATCGGCGGGGCCAGCGGCCCCGGCGGAGCGGCCGTGCCCGAGGAGAGCCTGATGCTCACCGGCGACGAGAACATCGTCGATCTCAATTTCTCGGTGCAGTGGCGCGTCAACAACGCCGCCGACTACCTGTTCAAGGTCGCCGACCCGGACGCCACCGTGAAGATGGTCGCCGAGAGCGCCATGCGCGAGATCGTCGGCAAGACCCCGCTGGACGCAATTCTGACCACCGGCCGCGGCCAGGTTCAGGCGCAGGCGGCCGAACTGATGCAGCGTATCCTCGACGCTTACGGCTCGGGGGTCTCGGTGGTGGAAGTGCAAATCCGCAACTCCAACCCGCCGCAGGAGGTGATCGCCGCCTTCCGCGAGGTGACCAACGCCGATCAGGACGCTGAAAGCGCCGCCAACGAGGCCAACACATACCGCAACCGGGTGATCAACGAGGCCAAGGGCGACGCGGCCAAGATCACCCAGTCGGCCGAAGGCTACCGCGAGCAGGTGGTCCGTGTCGCGGGCGGGGAGGCCTCGCGGTTCTCCCAGATCGAGGCCGAATACCGCCGGGCGCCGGACGTGACCCGCCAGCGGCTTTATCTCGAAACCATGGAGCGGGTGCTGCGCGCTTCCAACAAGGTGGTGGTCGACGGCAAGGGCGGCACCGCCCCCATCGTCCTGCCCTCGACCATCCTGCGCCGCGATACGCCGGCGGTGGCGGTCCAGGCGCCCACGCCCGAGCAGACAGCGCAAGCGGCCCAGGCCGCCCAGGGAGCCGCCCGATGAACCAGCAACGCATGATCGTCTGGGGCGTCGGCCTCCTCTTCGGCCTGATCCTCATCTTCAACACCTTCTACGTGGTCGACCAGCGCAAGCAGGCGGTGGTGACCCGCTTCGGCGAGCCGGTGCGGGTGGTCAACGCCTTCCGCGAGAACGACCCCGGCCTGAAGCTGAAGGTGCCGTTTTTCGAGACCGTGCTGATGCTCGACAAGCGCAACCAGCCGCTGGAGGCCGCGCAGGAAGAGATCATCGCCGCCGACCAGCAGCGCCTGGTGGTGGACGCCTTCCTGCGCTACCGCATCTCCGACCCGCTGCAGTTCTACCGCACCCTGCGCGACGAGCGCACGGCGGCCGACCGGCTGGAGCGGCTGGTCAACTCCAGCTTGCGCCAGGTGCTGGGCCGGGTGACGTCCAGCGACATCGTCGCCGGGCGCCGGGACGAGCTGATGCGCGCCACCCGCGCCGACGTCACCACCCGAGCCCGGCAGTCGCAGCTCGGCATTGAGGTGATCGACGTGAGGGTCAAGCGGGTGGACCTGCCCCAGCAGATCCAGCTCTCCGTGTTCCGCCGCATGCAGACCTCCCGCCAGCAGGAGGCCGCGCGGCGCCGCGCCGTCGGCGAGCAGCAGAAGCGCGAGATCATCGCCGGCGCCGACAAGGAGGTGGCCATCACGCTCGCCACCGCCACCGAGGAAGGCGAGAAGGTCCGAGGCGAGGGCGACGCCAAGCGCGCGGCCATCTTCGCCCAGGCCTATGGCAAGAACCCCAGCTTTGCGGCCTTCTACCGGGCCATGCAGGCCTATGACGGCGCGCTCGGCCAGGGGGACACCACCATGATCCTGAACCCGAGCTCGGACTTCTTCCGCTACTTTGAGAAGGGCCCGAACGGGCGCTAATCCCGGACGGCGAACTCTTCGGCGCGGTAGCCCTGGAAGTAGAGCAGGGCGGTGAGGTCGGCGTGGTCGATGCGGGCGTCGGCTTCGGCCGCCACCACCGGCTTGGCGCGGTAGGCGATCCCAAGGCCCGCCGCGCCGATCATGGCGAGGTCGTTGGCGCCGTCGCCGATTGCCAGGGTCTGGTCGAGACCGATGCCCAAGGCCTCCGCCTCTTGCCGCAGCGCCGCCAGCTTGGCCTCGCGGCCTAGGATGGGGCGGCCCACCTCCCCGGTCAGGGCGCCGTTCGCTTCCAACAGGCGGTTGCCGCGCTGGGCCTGGAAGCCCGCCGCCTCGGCGACGCGGCTGGTGAAGAACTCGAACCCCCCCGAGACCAGGACGCAGCGCGCGCCATTGGCGGCCATGGTGGCCGTCGCCGTCTTGGCGCCGGGGTTCAGCCGCACCCGCTCGTCGTAGCAGCGCTGCAGCGCGCCGGTGTCCATGCCCTTGAGCATCCCCACCCGCTCGGTCAGGGCGCCCTCGAAGTCGAGCTCGCCCCGCATGGCCCGCTCGGTGATGGCCGAGATTTCGGCCTTCAACCCTGCGAAGTCGGCCAGCTCGTCGATGCACTCGCAGCCGATGATGGTGGAATCCATGTCGGCGACCAGCAGGCGCTTCTTGCGTCCCTCCGCGGGTTGCACGCAGACGTCCACCGGCAGCTCGGCCAGGGCGGATTCCACGGCGGCGCGTACGTCCGCGCGTTCGGCGCCTTCCACGATCCAGTCCAGAGCGCCGGGTCCCAGCGGCGTCGGCGCCTTGACGGCTCCCCCCGCGGCGGCCACGGCTTCGGCGGCGAGGCGACTGGCCATGGCGAGCCCGTGCGGGCCGTCGGCGACGAGGGTGAGGGCGAGCAGCATTGGAGAGACTTGGGAACCCATCTCAGGAAGGGCCGACCGTCTGGCTGATCGCGGGCCCCACCGCAAGCGGCAAGTCGGCGCTCGCGCTGAAGCTCGCCGAGGAGATGGGCGGCGAGATCGTCAACGCCGACTCCATGCAGCTTTACGCGGACCTGTCCGTGCTGACCGCCCGGCCGACGGAGGCGGAGACGGCCCGCGTTCCCCATCACCTCTACGGCGTCGCGGACGCCGGCGAGGCGTGGTCGGTGGGCCGCTGGCTGCGGGCCGCGCAAGGGGTGCTGGCGGAAATCGCCGCGCGGGGGCGTCCCGCCGTGGTGGTCGGCGGCACGGGTCTGTATTTTCGCGCCCTGACCGAGGGCCTGGCGGACATCCCGGCCATCTCGGCCGAGGCGCGGGCCGAGGTCGGCGCCCTGTTCGACCGGATGGGTGAGCGCGACTTCCGGGAAATGCTGCGCGGCAAAGATCCCGTCGCCGCGGCTCGGATCGCGCCGGGCGATCGTCAGCGCCTCTCCCGGGCCTATGAGGTGCTGCAGGCGACCGGGCGGGCGCTCACCGACTGGCAGGCCGCGTCCTCAGAGGGCGGGGCCTTCGCCTTCCGGCCACTGGTGGTCGAGCCGCCCCGCGACGTCCTCTACGCCCGCTGCGACGCGCGGTTCGAGGCGATGGTCGGGGACGGCGCCCTGGAGGAGGTCAGCCGCCTGGTGGCGCGCGACCTCGATCCCGTCTTGCCGGCCATGAAGGCGCTGGGGGTCCGCGAACTTGCCCGCCATCTGGCCGGGGAGATCACCCTCGCCGAGGCGACCGAACTCGCCCAGCGCGAGACCCGCCGCTACGCCAAGCGGCAGCTGACCTGGTTCCGCAACCAGACCCCTGACTGGCCCCGCGCGCCGCAATAACGGCTCAGGCGGCTACGGCGGTTTCGCCTGCGGCGGCCTCCAGGATGAAGCTCGACGCCCGCTCGCCGATCATGATGGCCGGGGCGTTGGTGTGGCCGGCGACGATGGTGGGCATGATCGAGGCGTCGGCCACGCGCAGCCCTTCCAGCCCGCGCACCCGCAGTTTCTCGTCCACCACGGCGTCGGGTTCGTCCCCCATCTTGCAGGTGCCCGCGGGGTGGAAGCCGGTGGCGACGTTGGCGCGGATGTGGGCGGCCAGCTCTTCGTCGGTCTGGATGTCCAGACCGGGCGCCAGCTCGGCGCCGCCGTAAGCCGCGAAGGCCGGCGCCGCCAGGATCCGCCGCGCGAGGCGCACGCCGCTGGCCATGGCGCGCAGGTCCTCCTCGGCGGACATGAAGTTGGGCTCCAGACGCGGCTTGGCGGCGGGATCGGCGGAGGTCAGGACCAGCTGCCCCCGGCTCTTGGGCCGCAGGACCTGGACATGGATGGTGTAGCCGTGGCCGAACGGCATCAGCTTATCGAGCTGGTTCTTCAGGAGCGGCGCGAAGATCAGCTCCAGGTCCGGCCGCTCCTGCTCCGGGCTGGAGCGCGCGAAGGCGGCGGCCTCGACCGTGGTGGTGGTGAGGGGTCCGCGCCGGCCGAAGAGGTACTGGAAGGGCGCGGCGATCATCCAGGGCAGGGCGCGCAAGGAAAGGCCGAAGGAGTGGCCGGTGCGCCCGGCGGCGATCACGGGGATGTCCTGGTGGTCCTGCAGGTTCTTTCCGACCCCCGGCAGGTCGAGCACCACGGGGATGCCGTGCGCCTTCAGCTGCGCCGCCTCGCCCACCCCCGACAACATGAGAAGGTGCGGCGAGGCGATGGCGCCGGCCGACAGCACCACCTCGCGGCGGGCGCGCAAGACCTGCTCCTGCCCGTCGCGGATGACGGTGACGCCGACGGCCCGCTTGCCCTCGAAATTGATCCGGCGGGTCAGGGTGTTCTCCAGCACCGTCAGGTTCAGCCGGTTCAGGACGGGGTGGAGGAAGGCCCGCGCGCTCGACCAGCGCTCGCCGTTCTTCTGGGTGACCTGGAAGGGCCCGACGCCGTCCTGCTCGACGCCGTTGAAGTCGCGGTTCTCGCGCAGCTGGCACTGGCCGGCGGCTTCCAGGAAGACCTCGGTCACGGGATTGAGCGTCCGTTCCTCGGCGACATTCAGCTCGCCCCCGACGCCATGGAAGTCCGAAGCCCCGCCCTCGAAATTCTCCCCCTTTTTGTAGGCCGGAAGCACGTCAGCGTAGGACCAGCCCTTGGCGCCCATGGCGGCCCACTGGTCGTAGTCGGCCCGGTGGCCGCGGCTATAGACCATGCCGTTGATCGAGCTCGACCCGCCGATCACCCGGCCGCGCGGGCAGAAGATGTCGCGCCCGCCCAGTTCCGGCCCGGCGGAAAAGCTGTGCATCCAGTTGTGCTTGGGGTTGGCGATCAGGGTCACGACCCCGACCGGCACCTCGATCTGGGCCTTGACCGGCAGCTTGCGGTCCGAGCCGCCGGCCTCGATCAGGCAGACCTTCACGGTCGGGTCGGCCGACAGCCGGTTGGCCAGGACGCAGCCGGCCGAGCCGGCGCCGACGATGATGTAGTCGTACTCGCTCACGGTAGCGCCTTGCATGAAGGTTTCCTCTTGGCCCACACCGTGGCCGACGAGGCGGGCGGGCGCAACTCGCCCTCGGCTCTTGCGCATTAGCGTCGTGGCGTCTTCGATGACGCCGCATTTTCAAGGATTGGAACAATCATGGCGGTCGAGCGCGTCGGATTCATTGGCCTGGGCGTCATGGGCGGGCACATGGCCCGTCACATCGCGGCGGCCGGATATCCGTTGACCGTGTTCGACCTCAACCCGGCGGCGGCTGAGGGGGTGAAGGCGGCCGGGGGCGACGTCTCCATCGCCGCCTCGCCGCGGGCGGTGGCCGAGGCCTCCGACATCGTCGTGACCATGCTGCCCTCGGGCAAGGAGGTGCGGGAGACCGCCCTGGGGCAGGGCGGGCTGATCGAGGGCTTGAAGGCCGGAAGCCTGCTCCTGGACACATCCTCCGCCCAGCCCTGGCTGACCCTTGAGACGGCCGGCCGCCTGAAGGCGCTGGGGATCGCCATGGTCGACGCCCCCGTCTCCGGCGCGGAGCCGGGCGCCAGGGCGGCCGAGCTGGTGTTCATGGTCGGCGGCGACGCGACCGACATCGCGCGGGTCCAGCCTCTCCTCGATGTGATGGGCAAGCAGTCCTTCCACCTCGGCCCAATCAGCTCGGGCCATGTGATGAAGTCGCTCAACAACCTGCTCAGCGCCGCCACCCTGATCGCCACCACCGAAACCCTCTTGGCGGGCGCCCGCGCCGGCCTCGACCCGGTGGTGATGAACGACGTGCTGGACGTCTCTACCGGCGGCTCCTGGGTTTCGAAGACCCAGTATCGCAGCCGCGTCTTCAACCGGAAGTTCGACGATCTCTTCAAGCTCGACCTGATGATGAAGGACATGGATATCGCCAGCCGGGTGGCCGAGGAGGGCGGGATCGAGGTTCCGCTCAACGACCATGCCCGGGCCCTGTGGCGCGCGGTGCAGGCGGTCGCGCCGCCGGCCGCAAGCGTCAGCTACGTGGTGCGGGCGATGGAGGAACGGGCCGGAATCGAGCTCAAGGCGAAATGAAAAAAAGCCCCGGCGGTGAGGCCGGGGCTTGGAGTTCATAGGGAGGAAACGCCCAGGAAGGGCATGGACTAAATGGTACCTGGGGGGAGAGGCGTCAAGGAAAAACTGAGCGGCGCTTAGATTTTTTTCGCTGTTTAGATCAGACGCGGTCGCCGCCGGGGGCGACGAAGGTCTTGCCCTCGCCGACGATGCGGAAACCGACGATGGAGCCCCAGCGCGGATAGAGCTTGGCGCGGCCCTGCCAGACCAGGGCGCCGGCCTCGTCCAGCCGGGCCAGGCCCTGCTTGGCGCCGGTGAGCGCCTCCGGCTCGAACCGGGTGAGGGGCGTCCCCGCGCGGCGGAAACGGGGCGCCGCGCCGCAGGGAACGGGCACGGTGATGACCATCCCCTTGGTGAGGGAGCTTCCCTCCAGCACCTCCTCGACCAGGGCGCTGACCTTGCAGGCGCCGGGCAGGGCCTCGGGCGCCTCGACCCCCTGGACGGTCAGGAGCACGACATTGGTCTTGGGCGCGGGCGCCCGGGCGCGGCTGCGCAGGATGAGCTCGTCCGAGGAGATGGCGGCGGCGGCGGCGCCGGCTGATACGCAGAGCATCAAGGCCATAAGCACTAGAGGCGGCTTCATGGAGCCCTCCCGAGGTGTGCAAGCTGAGAGGAGGATACTCCTCGAACGCATCAACGCAAAAGCGTAGCCTTGAGGTCCAGCTTGACCCGCTAAAAGCCCTGTGCGATCTGATCGCCTGTCTATTGGAGAGGCAACCGTGCGCCAGCACACCGTACTTCGGAGCGCGACCGTAGCCGGGTGATCCCTTGGAGGATCAACCCGCGTAAGCGGTCGCGCACGCCAAAGGCCCCCCGGGGCCTTTTTTCATGCCTATAATCCAACGCCCTCCGCCCTGGAGCTTTACCGATGAGCCTGCAAGAACCGATCACCGAAACGACCCCGATCACCCGCACCATGACGGGCGCGGAGATCGTCGTGCGGGCGCTCATCGACCAGGGCGTCGACACCCTGTTCGGCTATCCGGGCGGGGCGGTCCTGCCGATCTATGACGCCCTGTTCCAGGACAACACCGAGCACGGCGAGCGCCTGCGCCACATCCTGGTCCGCCACGAGCAGGGCGCGACCCACGCGGCCGAGGGCTACGCCCGCTCGACGGGGCGCCCCGGCGTGGTCCTGGTCACCTCGGGGCCGGGCGCGACCAACGCGGTCACCGGCATCACCGACGCCCTGATGGATTCCATCCCCCTGGTGGTGCTGACGGGGCAGGTCCCCACCCACCTGATCGGCTCGGACGCCTTCCAGGAGTGCGACACCGTCGGGATCACCCGCTCCTGCACCAAGCACAACGTCCTGGTCCGTGACGTCAACGAGCTGGCGCGCACCATCCATGAGTGCTTCCACATCGCGCGGTCGGGGCGCCCCGGCCCGGTGCTGATCGACATCCCCAAGGACGTGCAGTTCGCCACCGGCGTCTATGTCGGGCCGGACGAGGTGACCTTCAACCACGCCTACAAGCCGCGCACCAAGGGCGACGCCGGCAAGATCGCGGAAGCCATCGAGCTGATCGCCAACGCGAAACGCCCGGTCTTCTACTCGGGCGGCGGCGTCATCAACGCCGGCCCCCGCGCCAGCGCGCTCTTACGCGAACTGGTCCGCGCCACCCAGGCCCCGATCACCTCCACCCTGATGGGCCTGGGCGCCTATCCGGCCTCCGACCCGCAGTGGCTGGGGATGGTGGGGATGCACGGCGCCTGGGAGGCCAACCACGCCATGCACGACTGCGACGTGATGATCGCCGTCGGCGCCCGCTTCGACGACCGGGTCACGGGGCGCCTGGACGCCTTCTCGCCGGGGTCCAAGAAGATCCACATCGACGTCGATCCCTCGTCCATCAACAAGGTGATCAAGACCGACGTCGGCATCATCGGCGACGCCGGCCATGTGCTGGAGCAGATGCTGGCCGCCTGGAACGCCCGCAAGGCCACCCCGGACCGGGCGGTCCTGAAGCCCTGGTGGGACCAGATCGAGACCTGGCGCGCCCGCAACGGCTTCGCCTACCAGCCGTCGCAGACCACCATCAAGCCGCAGTACGCGGTTCAGCGGCTGTACGAGCTGACCCGCGGCCGCGACGTCTACATCACGACCGAAGTGGGCCAGCACCAGATGTGGGCGGCCCAGTTCTTCCACTTCGAGGAGCCCAACCGCTGGATGACGTCGGGGGGCCTGGGCACCATGGGCTACGGCCTGCCGGCCGCCGTGGGCGTGCAGACCGCCCACCCCGACGCCCTGGTCATCGACATCGCCGGCGAGGCCTCGGTGCAGATGACCATGCAGGAGATGTCGACGGCGGTTCAGTTCAAGCTGCCGATCAAGATCTTCATCCTCAACAACGAGTGGATGGGGATGGTGCGCCAGTGGCAGCAACTGCTGCACGGGGAGCGCTACAGCCAGTCCTATTCGGACAGCCTGCCGGACTTCGTGAAGATGGCCGAGGCCTTCGGCGCCACCGGCATCCGCGCCGACACGCCCGACGAGCTCGACGCCAAGATCATGCAGATGATCGACACCCCGGGCCCGGTGATCTTCGACTGCCGGGTGGAGAAGGCCGAGAACTGCTTCCCGATGATCCCCTCCGGCAAGGCCCACAACGACATGCTGCTGGGCGACGCCGCGGCGGCGGTGGACATCGGCACGGTGATCGACGAGGCGGGCAAGCGGCTGGTGTGAATTACTCTTCCCCCTCTGGGGGAAGTACGCCCGAAGGGCGGGAAGGGGGACCCGCTCTCAGGACCGGTCGCGCCCTTCAGCCCCCTTCGTCCGCCCGTTCGGGCGGACACTTCCCCCAGAGGGGGCAGAGTGAGGAGAGCCATGGACCTGCAAGCCTTCGCGAATGCCTGGATCGCGGACTGGAACGCGCGCCACCTCGGCGCGATCCTGGAGCACTACGCCGACGATGTGGTGTTCCGCTCGCCCAAGGTCCTGGGCTTCACCGACGGGGCGACCGACACCCTGCGCGGCCGCCATGCCCTGCGCCCCTATTTCGCCCGGGGCCTGGCCAACCGGCCGGGCCTGCATTTCGCCCTGCAGCAGGTCTGCGTGGACCGCTCCGGCGTCGCCATCATCTTCACCGGCGAGGACGGGCGCACGGCGGTGGAGACCATGTCCCTTGACGCGGAGGGCAAGGTGGTCGAAGCGCGGGTGTTCTACGATCCGCCGATAGCCTGAAACGGACCCCAATGGCCGAAGACGATCCCCTGCAGCCGGCTTCGGCCTACGACCTCTCCCACGTGGACGAGGCGGACACCCGCGCGACCTTCTCGGTGCTGGTGGACAACGAGCCGGGGGTCCTGCACCGGGTGGTGGGGATGTTCTCCGCCCGCGGCTACAACATCGAGAGCCTGACGGTGGCCGAAACCGACCGGGCCGCCCACACCTCGCGCATCACCATCGTCACCCGCGGCGCCGCCCACGTGCTGGAGCAGATCCGCGCCCAGCTCGAGAAGATGGTCCAGGTGCGCCAGGTGGCCGACGTGGCCCGCGACATCCGCGGGGTGGAGCGCGAGCTCGCCCTGGTGAAGGTGCGCGGCGACGGCGAGAAACGCGCCGAGGCCCTGCGCATCGCCGACATCTTCCGCGCCCACGTGATCGACACCACCCACGAGAGCTTCATCTTCGAACTCACCGGGCCCCCCTCCAAGATCGACCAGTTCGCCGATTTGATGCGGCCGCTGGGGCTGGTGGAGATGTCGCGCACCGGGGTGCTGTCGATCATCCGGGGGAAGGAGCGGGGGTAGGAGGCTAGTGAGGCAAGAGCAAGACTAGGCTCTTAAAGATCTTCGATCCCGAAGAACCTTATTTCTGGGCCCGTGCGCCTTAACGTCCCCAGCTTCACGGCGGCGCCATCCTTCTTGAGCAACTCGGCCGCTCTCCGCAGACCCTCGCGTTCGTCGTGAGGCGGAAGGATCGATTTAATCTCCCGACCGATCCGCGAGAGTCGCATGATCGGGAGTTGGACGCTCTCGGCGCCTTCCTTGCGGGTTTCCAGTCCGAACTGCATCCCAATGAGGTGGCCGACGCCGTTCTCGAGATGAATGGTCCGCGACATGAACTGGTCGAAAAAGATCAGTCCGGCTTCTTCAAGGCTGATCGCGAGGACGTAGGCGGGCCCCTTGGTCCATTCGTCGGTGCGCGGAACGATGTCCGCAAATCCTAGCTTCACGAAGCTCTCGAACTCGTCGGCGGTCGGCTTGTCGACCTCGGCGAGGAAACGCAGTGTGCGCAGCGAGAAGGAGCCCGGTTTGCGCACCTCGCCGGCCGCTACGCGGCCCCAGAGCGCCTGCATCTTCTCTGTCGAAGCGTTCGCCGCATGCTCGGAGTAGACGTTGAGCCAGTCTTCGTCGATCTCGCCGCCGTCGCCCTCGCCGCTGGCCTTCAGGTCGTCGGCCATGTTGGAGGCGACCGCCTCCCGGTTCTCCTGCTTCCGCAGGTTCTCGGTCAGCATGACGTCGAGTGCGCGCTCAACCAGCTCGGGATCGCTGGCCGCTTTTTCGGCCGCGGCCTCGGCGAGACGGTCGATGACCTTGGCTCGTCCGGCCGCGAAGGCATCGGCCACCTTGTCGCCGCGCTCGGCCTTCTTCTCGGCTCGCTTGAAGATATGACCGCCCAGACGCGTCAGAACCTGAAGCGCTCCCGTCTTCACAGGGGCGGGCAAGTTGGTGACGGCCTCGTTTGCCTGGTTCAGTAAATCGGGCAGGTTCAAGTCGTGCATGTGGCCTTCACGCTGGGCGGCGGCGAGGAAGTCGTACCGCACCCGGGCGGAAGGGCAACGGATGGCAGGCGCGCCTGGGGAAGGATGTGCGGTTTCCTGACGACCACGCGGCCTTCCTGGCGCGCTGCCACGCGGCGGGGCAGACGCGGCCGACGCCCCTGCTGCTGCGGTACGGGCCGGGGGACTACAACTGCCTGCACCGCGACCTCTACGGCGAGCATGTCTTCCCGCTGCAGATCGCGGTCCTCCTGGACCAGCCGGGGGAGGACTTCACCGGCGGCGAGTTCGTCATGACCGAGCAGAGGCCGCGCATGCAGACCCGGCCCATGGTCCTGCCGCTCTCCAAGGGCGACGCCGCCGTCTTCGCGGTCGCGGGGCGGCCCATGAAGGGCGTGCGCGGCGACTATCAGGTGAAGCTCAATCACGGGGTCAGCAGGCTGCACACGGGCAGGCGGCATACCGTGGGGGTGATCTTCCACGACGCCGTCTGAAGGATCGGGCGACCTGACGGACTTCCCCCTTCGTCGGCCCGCTGGGCCGACCCTTCCCCCACGGGGGGAAGACCTTGCGCTTCCGGGCTGCACGGGTTCCTGTCAGCGAAGTCCCATCAGATGAGGGAGTACGTCATGCGTGGGTGGATCGTTTCGCTGGTCGTGGCGGTGGCGGGGATGCTGGTCCTGGCGGGCGGGGCGGACGCCGCCGTGTCTCGGGGGGCCTATGCGGGCAAGACGGTGCTGGTCACCGGGTCCACCGACGGGCTTGGCAAGTCCGTGGCCCTGGCGCTGGCCGGGGAGGGGGCGCAGGTGATCGTGCACGGGCGCAACGCCGAGGAGGGCGCCAAGCTGGTGGATGAGATCGCCAGGTCCGGCAAGGGATCGGCGGTGTTCGTGCGCTCCGACTTCGCGTCGCTGCAGGCGGTGCGGGACTTCGCCGACACCATCGCCCGGCGGTATCCGAAGCTTTCCCTGCTGGTGAACAACGCCGGGGTGCTCGTGCCTGCCGGCCAGCCGCGCCGCACCAGCGCCGACGGGCACGAGCTGCAGTTCCAGGTGAACTACCTGGCCGGCTGGGTGCTGACGAACCGGCTGCGGCCGAACCTGGCGGCCGCCGCGCCGTCCCGCGTGGTCAATATCTCGTCCATCGCCCAGAGCCCGATCGACTTCGACGACATCATGCTTGAGAAGCCCGGCGCGGACCGCCGGGGCTATGGCCAGAGCAAGGGGGCGCAGGTGTCGATGACGGTCGCGCTTGCGCCGTCCTTCGCCAGGGAGGGTATCACCATGATCGCCCTGCATCCGGCCTCGATGATGGGCACCGCCATGGTGCGCGGGATGGGCGTGGCGCCGATGACGAGCGTGGACGAGGGGCGGGACCACGTGATGTCGTTGATCCTGGCGCCCACGCTCGAAGCCGGCGCCTACTATGTCGGGGGCAAGGCCGTCCGGGCGTCCAATGCGCAGCCCTATGATGCGGCGGCCCGGGAGCGGCTGATGAAGGTGAGCGCGGAGCTGACCGGGGTTTCGGCGAAGTAGGACTTAACAAGAAGAGAGCCGCTTAGCGGCGTTTTTGGGCGGCGTTTGTAAGGGGAGGCGGCAGGATGAAGATGAGCGTGATGCGCAGGTGCGCGAAGGCGTGTCTGGGGGCGGCGGCCGTGGCGCTGCTGCTCGGCGGGACCGTGTCGGGCGCGGCGGCGCAGCAGCCGAAGTATTCGGCGACCTATGGGCAGGACCGGGCGCAGATCGAGGACCTGATGGCCCGCTATCTGTTCGCGATCGACTACGACGATTTCGACGCCTATGCGGCGACCTTCGCCCCCGACGGGGAGCTCGAATTCGCCAGCGGCAAGCACAAGGGCCGCGCGGCGATCAAGGCCGAGGTGGCGCGGTTCGCCGAAGGGATCGCCCGCTCCTACCACACCGAGGACGGCAAGAAGGCCAAGCTGCGCCACGTGATCCTGCAGTCGTCGATCCGGGTGGAGGGCAGCCGCGCCTGGGCCCGCTCGCTCTGGCTGGAGATGGCCAACCACGGGCCGGGCAACACCATGAAGATGGGGACCTACGGCCTCTACGAGGACGAGCTGGTCAAGACGAACGGCCAGTGGCTGTTCGCCCGGCGCAATGTGCTGAACGAGTTCATCAAGACGCGCACCTCCGGGCCGGGCAACCCGATCGACGACCTGGACGCCCTCGCGGCGGCGTTCCTGGCGGGGAAGGGGAAGTAGGGGGCGTCGCGCGCGCGCGCTCAGCCCGCGAAGCCGCCTTCGTCGAGGAAGGCGCGCTCTTCGGCCGTGGTCTCGCGGCCGAAGGGGGCGTTGCGGTGGGGGAAGCGGCCGAAGCGGCGGATGATGTCCCGGTGGAGGAGGGCCCACTTCAGGGTGGCCTCGTCGCCGGTCTCGTCGCGGTGGGCTTCGCAGAGGGCGACGGCGCGGTCCTGGTGTTCAAGCGCCTCCGAATGCTCGTACGGCAGGTAGAAGAAGGGGCGCAGGGCCGGCTCGACGTCGCGGTCGAAGCCCTTGGCCAGGGAGCCTTCCGCCACGCCGCGGGCCAGGGGGTCGGTGGCGAAGGCGTGGGCGGAGCCGCGGAAGATGTTGCGGGGACCTGGTCGACCAGGATCAGCAGGGCCAGGGCGCCCTCGGCCGTCTCCGCCCAATGGCTGAACTCGCCGCGGGAGGCGGCGAAGTGGGCGGTCTCGAAGCGGTCCCGAAGCTCGGCGTCGAAGGCGTCGGACTTGCCGAACCAGCGGGCGTGGCCGGCGGCGCGCCAGAACTCGACGATCTCGACGGGGAGGGGCGGTTCGATGGACATGACGTTTCCTTGGCGGCTCGCAGGGCGCTGCTCAAGCCGCAGTTCTTGACCTTGGCGCAAAAAAACGCTGGATAGCGCCTTCGTTTTTCCCGGCCCGCGGACGCTCGCGGGCCCACCCCAGATTCCCGGAGATATCCCGATGCGCGTCTACTACGACCGCGACGCCGACCTCGCCCGCATCCTCGACAAGAAGATCGCCATCGTGGGCTACGGCAGCCAGGGCCGCGCCCATGCGATGAACCTGAAGGATAGCGGCGCCAAGAACGTCGTGGTCGCCCTGCGCCCCGGCTCCGAGACCGCCAAGAAGGTCGAGGCCGACGGGCTGAAGGTGATGAACGTCGCCGAGGCCGCCGGCTGGGCCGACGTGCTGATGATCCTGGCGCCGGACGAGCTGCAGCGCGAGATCTACGCCCGGGACATCGCCCCCAATATCCGCGACGGCGCGACCCTGATGTTCGCCCACGGCCTGAACATCCACTTCGGCCTGATCGAGCCCAAATCGAGCGTCGACATCGTCATGGTCGCGCCCAAGGGCCCCGGCCACACGGTTCGCGGCGAGTACCAGAAGGGCGGCGGCGTGCCCTGCCTGATCGCGGTGCACCACGACGCCAGCGGCGGGGCGCTGGACCTCGGCCTCGCCTACGCCTCGGCGATCGGCGGCGGGCGGTCGGGGATCATCGAGACCAACTTCCGCGAGGAATGCGAGACCGACCTGTTCGGCGAGCAGGCCGTGCTGTGCGGCGGCCTGGTCGAGCTGATCCGCGCCGGCTTCGAGACCCTGGTCGAGGCGGGCTACGCCCCCGAGATGGCCTATTTCGAGTGCCTGCACGAGGTGAAGCTGATCGT
>CANJID010000038.1 GCA_947474395.1 Caulobacterales bacterium | reverse complement strand
GGGTCGATGTTCTCGATGGAGCAGACGATGATGCAGTTGTCCGCCTTGTCGCGGACCACCTCCATCTCGAACTCCTTCCAGCCGAGGACGCTCTCCTCGACCAGGACTTCGCCGACGGGGGAGAGGTCGAGCCCGCGCTCGACGATCTCGCGGAATTCCTCGACGTTGTAGGCGATGCCGCCGCCGGTGCCCGCCAGGGTGAAGGACGGGCGGATGATGGCGGGCAGGCCGACGAACTCCAGGCCCTCGGCGGCCTCCTCCATGGTGTGGGCGACGCGGCTCTTGGGGCTTTCCAGGCCGATGGAATCCATGGCGTCGCGGAATTTCTGCCGGTCCTCGGCCTTCTCGATCACATCGGCCTTGGCGCCGATCATCTCGACGCCGTAGCGGGCCAGGGCCCCGGACTTCTCGAGGGCGAGGGCGGTGTTCAGCGCGGTCTGGCCGCCCATGGTCGGGAGCAGCGCGTCCGGGCGCTCCTTGGCGATGATCATCTCGACGATCTCGGGGGTGATCGGCTCGATGTAGGTCGCGTCGGCCACGTCGGGATCGGTCATGATCGTGGCCGGGTTCGAATTGACCAGGATGATCCGGTAGCCTTCGGCGCGCAGGGCCTTGCATGCTTGCACGCCGGAATAGTCGAATTCGCAGGCCTGGCCGATGACGATGGGGCCGGCGCCGATGATCAGGATGGACTTGATGTCGGTACGTTTAGGCATGTCACCGTTCGCGCGCGCAGCCACGGGCGCGGAGAATCGCGCCCGAAGCGGTCGACCTGTGGGTTAAGCGGCTCGTTTAGAGAGGGAGTCGGGACTCGGCAAGGACCGATCCGCCGCGCCTTACGTCGCCGCCTGCGAAACGTCGGCCGGCCGTTGCAGGAAGCGCACGCGCGGCAGCCCCGGGACGGTGCGCCCGAGCTTCAGGAGAGGCTGCTCGATCAGGGTCCAGGAGAGGGCCGCGAGGGCCAGGGTGGTGGCGAAGAAGACCAGGGCCTCCACCTCCCCGGGGATCGCCACGTGGAGGCCGGCGGCGTCCGCGGCGCGCCGGGCGAGGCCCTTTGGCAGGAGCTGGTGGTAGAGGTAGAAGCCGTAGGAGACGCGTCCGAGATAGGCGAGCGGCGCGCAACTCAGCGCCCTGGCGAAGAGGCCCGCCTGGTTGCGGTAGAGGCCCCGGATCAGCAGGCCCGCCGCCAGGGTCCCGGTGAACAGGGCCGCGGTTTCCAGCACCGGCCCGGGCATGACCGCCAGGGCGGAAAGCTTCCAGACCAGGACAGGCAGGACCACCAGGAGGGCGAGGGGAACCGCGGTGGGAAGCCAGGCCTTGCCCTCCTCGGGGTGTTCAGACCGTCCCAGCGCCAGCCAGCCGCCCAGCGCCATGGGGCCGAAATTGACCAGGGAGTTGGTGTAGCGGGCCATGGCGTCCGCGCCGGTCGCGAGCATGACGAGGGCGCAAGTCCCCGCGAGGGCGAGGGCCGCCAGGCAGGCTCCCCGCGCCCAGCGGCTGGGGATCAGGATCAGGACGGGGGCGGCCAGGAGGTAGAACTGCTGCTCGACGGCCAGGCTCCAGAGGTGGCCGAAGCGGCCGACCCAGCGCCCCGCCACCTCGCCGAAATAGACGTTGGAGAGGGCGAGGTAGTGCCAGGCGGCGGCCGGCCAGGTGAAGTCGCTGACGAGGCCCGCGAGCGCCAGGACCGTGAACAGGATCAGGACCAGGTAATAGATCGGGGCGATCCGCAGGGCCCGCCGCCAGAAGAAGCGGACCAGGGCGGCGCGGCGTCCCTGCTCGCCGGCCTCGATGCGGCGCCGCTCGCGCACCAGGATGCGCACGATCAGGAAGCCGGAGAGGCAGAAGAACAGCCAGACCCCGTAACCGCCCGTCTTCAGCGGCGCGGCCGAGGCGAAGGCATGCTGGGCGAACACCGCCAGGATCGCGAGCGCGCGCAGGCCGTCGAACCCCCGGATGCGATCCATGCGCCCCTCTGCCTTCGACCCTTATGGGCCGAGGCCCCCATACCCTGTGAATCGGCGATGCTCGATTGGCCAGTTGGCCACGGGGGGCTTAACGCGACCCTATGCTCAGGTGCGAGGCGCCCGCGTCTCCTGGAGCGCGGAGATAAGAAGCGCGGCGAAGGCCGTCAACTTCAGGCCCGCCATCAGGGCGTGGCCGGTCTCCCAGCGGGCGCGGATCTGGTCGAAGTCCGGCGGCGTATAGGCCGGGGTCCAGCCGGCCATGGCCTGGTTGGCCGGGAACACCACCGCCAGCCAGCAGACCAGGGCCAGGGCGAGCAGCAAGGCCCCGCCGAGGGCCAGTTCGCCGCCGGGCCGGCTGCGGCTGAGGCGGGAGAGGTAGAGGGCGGCCCCGACCCCGCCGATCTCGATGACCGCGCCGATATTGCCGAACAGGAAGTACTCGCCGCCGAAGGTGGTGGCCGCCATCCACAGCTCCGGCGACCAGTGCAGGCGCGGCGGCGCCTCCATCAGATGAGCGAAGGAGAGCCCCAGGCTGAGGGCCGCCAGCATCAGGGTCCCGACGCGGACCGCGAAGAGGCGGGCGCTTGCTGTCATTTCCCTTGTTCCATCAGGGCGGCGAAGCGGTCGAACAGGTAGAGGGAATCGGTCGGCCCCGGCGAGGCTTCGGGGTGGTGCTGCACCGAGAACACCGGGCGGTCCCTCAGTGCGATGCCCGCGTTGGAGCCGTCGAAGAGGGAGACGTGGGTCTCCTGCACGGGCTCGGGCAGGCTGTCGCGGTCCACCGTGAAGCCGTGGTTCATGGAGACAATCTCGACCTTGCCGGTGGTCAGGTCCTTCACCGGGTGGTTCGCCCCGTGGTGGCCCTGGTCCATCTTGGCCGTCTTGGCCCCGAGTGCGAGGGCCAGCATCTGGTGGCCGAGGCAGATGCCGAACACCGGCTTGCCGCTGTCGATCAGCTTCTTGATCTCGGGGCAGGCGTAGGCGCCGGTGGCGGCCGGGTCGCCGGGACCGTTGGACAGCAGGATGCCGTCGGGGTTGCGGGCCAGCACCTCTTCCGCCGTGGTGGAGGCGGGCAGGACCGTGGCGCGGGCGCCGATGCTGGTCAGGGCGCGCAGGATGTTGCGCTTGACGCCGTAGTCGAGCACCGCCACCTCGAACCGCGGCTCAGGCACGGGCTTGGCGTAGCCTTCTGGCCAGGACCACAGGCCCTCGTCGAAGGTGAAGCTCTGCAGGCAGGTTGCGTCCTTGGCGAGATCGAGGCCGACCAGGCCGCTCCACGCGCGGGCCTGGGCTGTCAGCCGGTCGAGGTCGAACTTGCCGTCCGGATTGTGGGCGATCACCCCGTGGGGCATGCCATGCTCGCGGATGGCCCTCGTCAGGGCGCGGGTGTCCACGCCGGAAAGGCCGACGACGCCCCGCCGCTTCATCCATTCGTCCAGGGACCCGCCGGGGCCGGCCTCGGCGCGCCAGTTGGCCGGGACGGTCGGCAGGTCGCGGAAGACCGCCCCCCGGGCGGTGGTGCGGGCGCCTTGCCCGAACTGCTCCACGTCCTCGAGGTTCACCCCGACATTGCCCACGTGCGGGAAGGTGAAGGTGACGATCTGGGCCATGTATGAGGGATCGGTCAGGATTTCCTGGTAGCCGGTCATGGCGGTGTTGAAACAGACCTCGCCGAGGGCTTCTCCCGTGGCGCCGACGCCGATCCCCTGCAGGATCGTGCCGTCCGCCAGGGCGAGGACGCCGGTCGCGCCGGGCATGAGCTGTGCGGTCATGGGCGCGCCTCCTTAGGTCCAGGGAATCGAGCGTGGACGGGTTTCATATAGTCGCAAAAAGGCGGGCGCGGAGATGTCCTCCACCTCCCGCCCGCCAAGGGGGGTGTTTAAGAACGGCGGGAGGGCGGGTCAAGCTGGTCGGCGGGGGCGCTGGATCGGCGGAGGCCGACCAATCGGAAAAGTATCTTCAGGTAATCCGCTGGACGGGCGCCGCTGAAAAAGTAATCGGTCGGAAATCCAAAACGATATTCGGTGAATTCGGAGTCGAGCCCCAAGCGGCCATCGGCTAGACAGGCGGTCGATACCGCACCGCAGGGGAGACGGCGGCATGCCGCTCACTTACCAGGTCTATTTCCTGGATGCCGAGGATCAGGTCCGCCACTCCCACGCGCTGGAATGCGACAGCGATGCACATGCCATCGAGCGGCTGCAGCAGATGGACTGGGGTTCGAGCACGGTGGAGATCTGGCAGGACGAGCGCTTGGTGCGGCGTTTCGAGCCGCCCCCTTCCACCTGAAATCCTCACGCGGGATTAACCGCTTGGACGGCTTAGTAGGGGGCCATGGCAGAGCCCGCCCTGACCCTAGATGAGCCGCTGAAAGGCGACGCGCCGCTGCTCAAGCGTCTGGCCGACGTCGTCAGCCTGCCCTCCAGCCGGGTCAACGCCTTCGAGCGGGCGATGATCGGCGACCTTCTGATCGAGATCCTGCGTGAAGCGACCCCCAGCGAGCGGGCCCGGGTGTCCAAGCGCCTCGCCAACCTGACCGAAATCCCCGCACCCTTGCTACGCCTGCTGCTCCGCGACGAGATCGCGATCGCCGGCCCCCTGCTGGAGGACGGCACCTCGATCAGCGACCTGGACCTGGTGGGCTGCGTCCGCGACGCCACCATGGAGCACCGGCTGATGGTCGCGCGCCGGCGCCATCTCAGCGAGGTGGTGGCCGAGGCCCTGGTCGAATCCGCCGAGCCGCCCGTCATCGAGCTCCTGCTGCGCAACGAGAACGCGAAGATGTCCCAGGCGACCCTGGAAATGGTCGTCGCCGCCTCCCGGGAGAACCACGCCTATATCGCCGGCCTGCTCCGCCGTCATGAGCTGCGGCCCAGCCAGGCCTATGTGATGTTCTGGTGGTCGGACGCCGACTGCCGCCGCCTGATCCTCTCGCGCTTCGCCGTCTCGCGCGAAGTGCTGCAGGAGGCCGCCGGCGATGTCTTCCCGCTGGCCTCCGAGGAGGGCTGGAAGGACCCGCTGGTCCGCAAGGCCCTGCAGTTCATCGAGCGCCGGCAGCGCAACCGGGCGGCGATCGCCAAGAGCCCGTTCGGCAGCCTGGACGACGCGATCAACGCGGCCGAGGCGGGGATGACGCGGGACCTGGCCACCGAGATCGCCTACCTCGCCGGCCTCAAGCCCATGACCGGGGCCAAGCTCCTGGCCGATCCTACCGGGGAGCCGATCGCGGTGATGTGCAAGGCGACCGGCCTGCCCCGCTCGGCGATCAAGGCCCTGTGGCGGAGCATGCGCCGCCCGGAGACCGACTCCGCCGGCGAGATGGCGCCGGCCCTGGAGCGCACCCTTCGCATCTACGACATGATGGCGGTCGATCGCGCCCAGACGGTTCTGCGGTACTGGAACTGGGCCCTGTCCTCGGCCATGACGCCTGCCCTCATGAACGCCATCCGCAAGGGCGACGAGGAAGACCTGGACGAATACTCGCCGCCGCAACGGGCCGCGATGCTGGCCCTGGCCAACGACTTCGGCGGCTAATCCTTATCAGTGTAAACGCACGCTGCGGTTTGTTAGCCCTACCGTCCATGAATAACGAAATGATCGCGGACCGCAGTTGTCGGTACGGATAAAGCTCTGTATGCACTCGCGCATCAGGCGAACCTCGGAAACGCTAATCGACGCCTCGCGCGCGGCCACGGATAAGCAAAACATGGACGAAAAGCCCGAACTGATCGAGATGACCACCGATATCGTCGCGGCCTATGTCGCGGCCAATTCAGTGGCGGTGACGGACCTGCCGTCTCTAATCCAGAATGTGCACCGGACCCTGGGCGGGCTCGCGTCCGGAGCGGACGCGGCGCTGGCGGCTCCGAAGGAGCCCGCGGTGCCGGTCAAGAAGTCGATCACCCCCGACTTCCTGATCTGCCTGGAAGACGGCCGCAAGTTCAAGTCGCTCAAGCGGCACCTGCGCACCAAGTACGACATGAGTCCCGAAGACTATCGAGCCAAGTGGGGCCTGGGTAAGGACTATCCGATGGTGGCGCCGAACTATGCCCGCGCCCGCTCGGATCTTGCCAAACAGATGGGCCTCGGACAGGGCGGCCGGAAGCGCTAAGTTCGACAACTGAAGCGTGCAGCGCCCGCCGGTACAGCCGGCGGGCGATTTGTCGCGGGTTTTTGCCGAAAAATCGCTCGAAGCGCGAATCAGGACTCTTGAGCCGATTCGCGAATTAAGAGATGGTTATCCTCGAGATTCCAGAGGCTTCGGGGGGAATCCCAAGATGATGCCGCAATTGGCGGCGCCGGCTTCGGCGGTGAGGTTCCATGAGGAACTGTTCGCCTATTGGTCGTCCTGCCGGGAGGCGGGGCGCCTCCCCGCCCGCGCCCACCTCGATCCCTGCCAGTTCAAGCGCCACCTGCCGACGGTCAGCCTGATCGACGTGCGGGACGAACCCCGCGACTACCGCCTGCGCCTGGCGGGCACAGGGCTCTACGGCGTCTACGGCCGCGAGATCACCGGCAAGCGGCTGCAGGACGTCTACAACGACGAGGCCGCCGCCTACTGGCGCTGCGAACTCGACAAGGTGGTGGAGGAAGCCCGGCCGTCGGTGGGGATCCACTCCATGGCCTGGCGCGGCGCGGCGCACATGTCGATCTTCTGGATCCGCCTGCCCCTCGCCACAGACGGCGAGCGCGTCGACATGATCCTCGGCTACGACGCCCCCATCGGCCTCGGCGCCGCCGAACTCTTCAGCGGCATCCGCGCGGCCTAGAGCCTTTTAGGGTCAGATGGAATCATCTGACCCGTGTAAAAAGGTTCTAATTCCAGCCATTTAGAGCGCGCTTGAGCGGCGAAACCGCTTACGCTTTCGCCTAACGCGCTCTAGGTCGCCAACCCTCTCAGTCAGGCCGCAGCCGTCGCCTCGCGGGCGTCGCGGCGGATGCGTTCGACCATGGAAAACAGACCATTGGAGCGCTGCATGGTCAGGGCGCCTTCGAGGCCAAGCCTGGTCATTCCCCCCTTGGCGTCGAAAGCCAAAATCTCATCCGGCTGTCGGTTGGAATAAAAGCGCAGCAGCAGGGCTATCAGGCCCCGAACGATGTAGGCGTCGGAATCGCCGCGGAAGGTCAGCGCGCCATCGGGCGACCGGCCTGTGACCAGCCACACCTGACTCGCGCAGCCGCGCACCTTGTTCAGATCAGAACGCTCTGCGTCGGTCAGCGGATCGAGACTCTTGCCCAGATCGATCACATGCCGAATCCGCTCCTCCCAGTCCCCCAGGAGTTCGAATTCGTCGATCAGCTCGGAAAGCTCGGCGTCGATGGCGGACATGGACCCCGACTTAAGAGCCCAGGCTTTCCGACTCAAGCGGTTCGGGGAAGCTCCACCGGGACGGCGACCGGCAGTCGCACGCTGGCGGTGAGGCCTTCGCCGGGTTGGCTGCGAAGCCGCAGGCCGCCCCCCATGGCGTCGCACAGCAGCCGCACGATCGGCAGGCCGAGGCCCGCGCCCTCGCTGCGGCGGGTCAGGGCGTTCTCTCCCTGCTCGAAGGGGCGAAGCAGGCGAGGGATGTCTTCCTGGGGCACGCCCTCGCCCTGGTCCTGGACGTCGATGATCACGGCCTCGCCGCGGGCGTGGCAGGAGACCTTCACCTCGCCGCCGTCCGGCGAGAAGGCGATGGCGTTGTGCAGGAGGTTGGTCAGGACGGTTTCGAGGGCGCGGCCGTCGGCCAGCACCATGAAGGGGCCGTCGGCCTCGAAGCGCAGGGTCACGCCCCGCCCGCCGGCTTCCGGACGCAGGGCCTTGAACACTTCCTCGACGGCGGTCTCGACCGCCTCGGGATGCAGGTGCAGGTCGGCGGCGCCGCCCTCCAGCCGGATGATCTCCATGATCTGGTTGACCAGGCGCAGGAGCTTCAACCCGGAATCGCGGATGATCTCAGCGTGCTCGCGGTAGCGCGGTTCGGAGACCGGGCCGTAGAGCTCGCGGCTGATGATCTCGGAAAAGCCGATGATTGAGTTGAGCGGCGTGCGCAGCTCATGGCTCACCATGCGCAGGAAAGAGCGCTTGCTCTCGTCCATGGCGAGCTTGCGGAAGGCGCCGTCGGCGCGGGCGGCCGCAGCGGCGGGGGCGTCGTTGGCGACGGCGGTCGAGTAAGCGGTAGCGGGCATGGGCCTTCTGGCGCCCTTCTTGCTTCATCGGCACCATGCGCACGTCGGGCTTACGATTCAGTTTCTGCGCGCCCAGGCCGCGATGGGGTCGCCTGCGACCTGATCGCGCGCTGATTGTGCCTGCTCGCCCCTATGCCCCCGGATCGCATAGGGTTTCGATCGCCCTTTCGGGAAGCAGCGCCTAGTGGACAGTTCGCCTGACCTCCCGCCCGAAGACGCGCAGGCGCCTGCGCGGCCGGCCGAGGCCCCCGCCTCGGCGCCGGTGCTTTGGCATGCCGGCTGGGGCCTGGGCGTCGGCGTCTGCGCCGGAATCCTGCTTCTCGTTCTGGGACAGGTGTCGACCCTTTCCGTCATCGCCCTCGCTATCGGCGCCCTTCCGGGACTGATCGGCTTCGTCTGGCGGCTCAAGGGCGGCTGGCGCCGGGTGCTGCTGCTGCCCTGGATGGTTTGCGCCGCCGTCGCCGCCTCTCTCACGGGGGGCATCTCCGGCCCGCTCGGGGTCTGGTGCCTCAGTCCGCTGCTGGCGGCCCTGCCCATGGGCTTCGCCTTCGAAGGCGTGGCCGCAGCCCTCCTGGCCGTGGCGGGGGCGAGCTTCGCCCAGTCCTCCGGCCTCGCCCAGGAGCCTCCGGCCGGGATCATGGCGGTCTGGCTCGGGTCCCTGGCCCTGGCGAGCACCGCGGCCGGCGGTGCGGGCGCCCTGATGCTGACCCTCGGCCGCGCCCGGGTCGAGCACAGGCGCCTGGAGGCGGACCACAGCGCCGCCTCCGCGGTCCTGGCCGACCTACCCCTGTCCGCCGCGGTGGTGGACCGCGAGGGCCATGTGATCGCCCAGCACGGCCCCCCCCTGGAGGGCCTGCCCTTCGACTGGCTCGACGACGGCCTGATCCAGGCCGCCGAGCCGTCCGACCGTTCCAGCCTGACCGCCGCCCTCTCCGACGCCCTCGACCATGGTTCAGGGGACGGCGCCTTCAGCCCTGCGGCCGCGCCCGCCCGTCGCTTCGGACTCAAGCTGCGGCGCACCGGCGAGAAGAGCCTGATCGTCGTCTTCAACGAGACCGCCGCCCCCGCCGCCAGCCGCGGCGCGGAGCTGTGGGCCGGCCGGGCCCAGCTCGAGACCTTGCTGCGGGCCCATCCCGACCTCATCGCCCTCCTGGAGCCCGACGGCCGGGTCACGCCCCTGTCGGTCTACGGTCGCCCGCCCGAGGGGATCACGCCCGCGGGCCTTGGCCGCGCCGGCCTGGTGCAGCTCGCCGTCGCCGAGGACGAGCCCGCAGTGGTCGAGGCCCTCAAGACCGCCCTGGAGACCGGCCATGCCGGCGTCGCCTTCGCCTTGCGCGAGGCGCCCGGCCGCCGGGTCGCCGCCAGCCTTCGCCGCACCAACGACGGCCGCCTGGTCGCTGCGATCCGCGAGGACACGGAAGGTTCGGCCGCCGCCCACGCCTTCTCGGCGCGGGAGGCTGGCTTGCAGGCCGCCCTCGCCCTTGCCCAGTCCCGGGCGCAGGCCCAACCCGTCGCCGCTCCCGCCACCGAGGGGCTGGAAAAGGACCTCGCCCAGGCCAAGGCGGAGCTTTCCAAGGCCCGGACCGACCTCACCGAGGCCAATGGCGCCCGCGAGCGTGCGGAGGCCGTGGCCCGCGCCCGCGCCCGCTTCCTCGCCAATATGAGCCACGAGCTGCGCACGCCGCTGAACGCCATCATGGGCTTCTCCGACATCATGCGCGCGCGCATGTTCGGAGAGCTGACCCCCAAGTACGGGGAGTACGCCGAGCTGATCCACGAGTCCGGCGGGCACCTGATGGACCTGATCAACGACATCCTCGACATGTCGAAGATCGAGGCCGAGCGCTACGACCTGCGCCGCGAGGTGTTCGATGTGCGCGAGGCCATGACCGCGGCCCTGCGCCTGCTGCGGCTCCAGGCCGACGATGCAGGCGTGCAGCTGCGGGGGGTCCTGCCCCAGGATGTCCTGCTGGTCGACGCCGACCGCCGGGCGATCAAGCAGATCGTGCTGAACCTCGTCTCCAACGCCCTGAAGTTCACCCCCCGCGAGGGCTCGGTGACGGTCACCGCCCGTGCCGCCGAGGACGCCCTGGAGATCGTGGTCGCCGACACCGGCGTGGGCATCGCCCGCGAGGATCTGGAGCGCCTAGGCCAGCCCTTCGAGCAGGCCGGGGACGCGCAGGCGAGGATGCAGGGGACGGGACTTGGCCTCTCCCTGGTCAAGGCCTTCGCCGGGCTGCACGGCGGCGAGATGAACATCGAGAGCACCCTCGGCGAGGGCACGGCCGTGACGGTGCGGATGCCGGTGCTGGCGGTCGAGGATAAGCCCGCCGCCCCCGCTCCCGCCGACGACCGGGGCGCCCGCGCGCCGGTGATGAGCGGCCCGACGACCTTTCCGAGCATGCCCTTCCGCAACAGCTAAGCGCTGAAACTAGGGTTGCGCGGCCAGAAACGCCCGGCCGGCGGCGAAATCGCCCACCTCGAACAGCACGCTCTCCACCCGCTCACTTCCGCGACCCGCGGGATAGATCAGCTCCAGGGCCACCGCCTCGCGAGGGTCAAGCTCGTCCAGGGCATTGGCCGCCGAGGCGGGGAAGCGGAAGGCGGCGCCAAGGGTTCCGGTGGGGACCAGCCCCTCCGGCGCGGGACCGCGGCCGCTTGCCAGGAAGACCGTCGAGGCGGTGCGGGGCGCCTGGCGTCCGGCCAGGGTCGGCCGGCGGGCGTCCAGATAGGGGGAGGGCGCCAGGGTGGGGTCTCGCATCACCAGCCGCGCCCCGGAGGCTCCCAGGGCCTTGGCGGCGGTCACGGCGGTCAGGCCGTTCGGATTGTCGGAGGTGACGCCGAAGGTCACGCCGTTCGCGCTCTGGGTCAGGCGCCAGCGGACCACGATCTGGGACAGGCTGCGATCGGCCTGCCAGGAGGACACCGTCCCTGGGAAGCTCATCTTGAACAGGTGCGCGTAGCCGGCGAAGGCGGTCCGCACCCGCTCTGCGGCGACGGTGAGATCCTTGGACTTGCAGGACACCCCCAGGGCCATGGTCCGCGCGCGGGTCTCGGTGGCCCGCAGTTCCGTCGCGTCGAAGCCCGCGCGCAGGGCCGCGCCCCGGGCCTGGCGGCTGGCGGCGCGCAGGGCGGCGCCGATCTGCGGCGTGAACAGTCCGCAGCGTTCGCCGGCGACGCTCAGCAGGGTGCGCTCGTAGTAGAGGCTGGTGCTCCCGGCGGCGTAAGCCGCGCCGGAAACGCAGAGAGTGATCAGGCCCAGGGCCGCGCCGAAGCGCCCGGTGTTCCTCATGCCCTGTTCGATCCCTAGACTGCGACGGAAGCAGGGAGCTTAACCGCGAGCGGCTTGCGGTTCGGTGAACGCCCTATTCGGAGTTTTGCTTGATCCTCTCCACCGACCTGTGGGCCTCGGCCCTGATCCGACGCGCGGAGCTGGGCGGCGCCTACGCGGCGGTGCTGCGCAAGGGCGACGTGCGCGCGGGCGCGGTGCTGGTGAAGGTGGTCAACCGGCGCGCCGGGGATGTCCGCCTCTACGCCCAGGCGGTGCGGGGCGACGGGGAGACGGTGTGGATGCAGCCCCACGCCACCGCCGGGGAGGAGGCGCTGGACGCCTATGTGGAGCGCGCAGCCCGGGTCGATCCGGACCTCTGGGTGGTCGAGATCGACGACGTCCAGGGCCGTCACTTCCTGACCGAAACCGTTGAGAAAAGTTAACCGCGTTCCTCAACCTGACCTAAAGCGCTTTGGGCCTAGGGTGCCGCCTCGTTGGACCGCGGAGCGCCCCCCTCCTTATGCTTTTCCTGTTGAACGACGCCGTCCTGGACATCGACCCCCGCGAGTTCTCCGCGCCGTTGGAGCCGACGCGCTTCCGCGCGCTCAGCCTCAATGCGGTGATCAAGCTCGGGGCGGAGATGTTCGCCGAGTCCCCGACCCTGCAGCGTACAGAGCTGGAGCGGGCCAAGCGCCTCGCCTTCCTCATCCAGATCAAGGCGCCTGAGATCAACGCCGCCCTGTTCGTCGCCCCGGCCCTGGGCTGCGAGCCGGAAGAGGTGATCTCGCGTTTCGCCTCCGTCGCCCTGCCGGTGATGGGCCAGCTCGACGCGGTCTCGGCGGACAAGGAAGTCTGGCGCCGCCTCGCCGCCTGATCGCGGCGCGCCTGAACGGGGCTTAGGGTGACAGGGGCGGGCGTCCGCGCTATGCCCCGCGGCCCATGACCGCTTCCCCCGCCTTCGAGGCTGCGCGCCGGCGCACCTTCGCCATCATCTCGCACCCCGATGCGGGCAAGACCACGCTGACCGAGCACATCCTGCTCGCGGGCGGGGCCATCCGCGCCGCCGGCGCGGTGCGGGCGCGGGGCGAGCAGCGGCGCACCCGCTCGGACTGGATGAAGATCGAGCGCGAGCGGGGCATCTCCGTCTCGGCCAGCGTCATGACCTTCGAGCACCAGGGCCTGCTGTTCAACCTGCTGGACACCCCGGGCCACGAGGACTTCTCCGAGGACACCTACCGCACCCTCACCGCCGCCGACGCCGCGGTCATGGTGCTGGACGCGGCCAAGGGGATCGAGCCCCAGACCCTCAAGCTGTTCGAGGTCTGCCGCCTGCGCGACATCCCCATCGTCACCTTCATCAACAAGATGGACCGCGAGGCGCTGGACCCCTTCGCCCTGCTTGACGAGATCGGCTCCAAGCTGGCCCTGGACCCCGCGCCGCTCTACTGGCCGGCGGGCTCCGGCAATCGCTTCAAGGGTGCCCTGGACCTGCGCGAGCAGAAGTTCGTGCCCTATGAGCGCAACTCCGACGCCGAGAACATGCCCGCGCCGATCCCCTTCAACTCCAACGCCATCTCCACCCTGTTGGAGCCCGATGAGCGCGAAGAGCTGGAAGAAGGCGCCATGCTGGTGCAGGAGGCATCCAAGCCCTTCGACCCGCAGGCCTTCCTGGAAGGGCACATGACGCCGGTGTTCTTCGGCTCGGCGCTGCGCCACTTCGGGGTCGGCGAGCTGCTGGCGGGCCTCGGCGCCTACGCCCCGCCGCCCAAGCCCGTGAAGGTGACCAAGGGCGGGGACGACACCCACGTCGCCCCGGGCGATCCGGAGGTGACGGGCTTCATCTTCAAGGTCCAGGCGAACATGGACCCCAACCACCGCGACCGCATCGCCTTCATGCGCCTGTCGTCGGGGCGGTTCAGCCGGGGCATGAAGCTGAAGGTGGCCAATACGGGCCGCCAGCTATCGGTCAACAGCCCGATCCTGTTCATGGCCGCCGACCGCGAGCTGGCCGAGGAAGCCTTCGCCGGCGACGTGATCGGCATCCCCAACCACGGGGTCCTGCGCGTGGGCGACAGCCTGTCCGAGGCCGGAACCACGCGGTTCGCGGGTCTGCCCAACTTCGCCCCCGAAATCCTGAAGCGGGTGCGGGTGAAGGACCCCCTGAAGGCCAAGCACCTTAAGCGCGCCCTGGAAGGCCTGGCCGAAGAGGGCGTGACCCAGCTCTTCCGCCCCGTCATCGGCGCCGACTTCATCGTCGGGGCGGTGGGCCAGCTGCAGTTCGAGGTCATGGCCGACCGGCTGGGCGGCGAATACGGCCTGGACTGCGTGTTCGAGCCCGCCCCCTTCGCCGAGGCCCGCTGGCTGTCAGGCTCGAAGGCCGACATCGAGGACTTCTCCGGCAAGTACCGGGGCGCCATGGCCGAGGACATCGACGTCCAGCCGGTGTTCCTGGCCAAGTCCGCCTGGGAGATCGGTTACGTCACCGAACGCTTCCCCAAGCTCGAGTTCCTCAAGGCCAAGGAGCGGGGCTAGAGCCGCCGATTCCGGGACAAAGCGACCGAAATCCACTCCTGAACAGCGGTTCGACGGCTCGTCTTGCCTCGGATTGCCCCTGAATCGGCCCGAACGGCCCCCCGTTTGCGTCCAACCCCTCTTGAACCGCCCGGACGTCCCGGGGCGGGACGGGTCGGGAGTACGGCGTGGAATTCGGCAAAGACCTCAGACGACGGTTCGGGCGGGTTCGCGGCGCCGACGCCCTGGCGGGCGACGCGGCCGTGCTCGAGCTTCTGCCCATCGCCCTGCTCCGCACCGAGGCCCGCGCGGCCGAGGCCGCGACCGTGGGCGCCACGGGCCGTGACCGGGGCCGCCGCTGTCTGGACCACGCCATGATCCTGCGCGAGATCGGCCGCCGCACCGGCGAGCCCGAGACCCTGGTCAAGGCCGCCTCCACCGCCGAGCGCGCGGGCCAGGAAGCGGCCGGCGACATGGCACTTTTCGCGGCCGCCCGCCTTGAACAGGCTCTGGCCGCCCTCACCACCGCCGACCTGTTCGGCATGGATTCCGTCGCCGACGCCGCCAACGGCTGGTTCGCCGAAGCGGCCGAGGGGCTATCCGCCCATCCGTCGCTGAAGGGCCGGGTCGCCATCGCCGGCGCACGCTTCACGGGTCGCCGCGCCCTGATGGCCGGGGACCTGGATGACGCCGTCAATGCGGCGGGCGCCTATGACGACGCTGTCGGCCTGCTCGACGCCGAGGTGCGCCGCACCGGGCTCGGCCACGCCGAGGCCGCAGCCGCCCGCTGCGAACGGGCCGAACTGCTGATTGGCTTCGGCGCCCGGCTGAAGGACCGCAAGCTGCTTGAACAGGCGCAGTCCGACATGCGCCAACTCACCAATCGTCTCGATCCCGACTACCTGCCCCTGTCCTGGGCCCGGGCCGCATCCTTGAGGGGCGCCGCCCTGGCCGCCCTTGGCGACCTGAACGGCGACGCCCAGTCCATCTCGAGCGGGGTTGAAGCCCTGACCGCGGCCTGCGAGACCGCGCCCCTCGACCACAGTCCGCTCGACCATGCGCGGGCGCTGCACGGGCTTGGCCTTGCCCGTCAGGCATTGGGCGAGGCGACCGACGACGAGGGCCTGTTCGATATCGCCGTCGAGGACATGGACATCGCCCTGACCGTGCTGGACTCCCAGCCGGCCTTAAGGCTTCGCCCCATCGCCGCCTACGACCGGGCCGCCTGCATGGCGCGCCGGGCCGAACGGCTGGAAGAACCTCTCGCGCTCGCCAAGGCCGAAAAGGCTTTCCGCGCGGAACTGCAAGGCCGCCGGGCCGAATCCGATCCGGTGTCCTGGGCGGTGCTGCAGGTGGCGCTGGCGCGGGTCTATGAAGCGCGGGCCGAGCTCCTCGGCGACGCCGGGGAACGGGCGGACGCCGCCTTCGCCCTCACCGAGGCGATGGAAGTCTTCACCGATCGCGGACTGAAATCCCTGGCCGAAGCCGTGGGCGAGAGCCTGGAGCGTCTGCGCGGGCCGATCGCGGAAGCCTAGGCCGCCGCTATATCCCCGGTCTGCCGGCGCATCCGCCAGAAGCGGATGGTGCGCACGGCCGTCTCCTTGGACAGCTTGGTGTAGAGCTCGCCGTATTGCTCGGCCTTGCGCATGGCCTGGCCCGGCTCGAGGATCAGGACCGTGAAGGTCAGGAACAGGGCCCGGTCGAAGTCGGCCGCCTTGCAGACCACCGCCAGGGCGTCGAGGTCCCGTCGCTCGACGATGCGCCGGCCGGTGTGGAAGTCGATGTCCCCCAGCTCGGCCAGGGCCACCAGGAAGCGGGTCTTCTCTCCCTGACGCAGGAACGCGGCCAGGGCCGAAGGCGTGATCGCCCCCTTGGCCTGCAGCGCGCGGATGTGCGCCTCGGCGGCGGCGAAGTCGGCGGGCAGGGCGCCGTCGCGGGCGGCCAGGCGCTTGCGGCTGGACACGAGGGCCGCCTCCAGCACGCTCGGATCGACGTTGGCGTTGCGGGCCATGATCTGCTCGCGCAGCTTGGCCTCGACCATGAAGTACATCTCGTTGAGGAGGTCGATCGGCACCGACTGCCGCTGGACCATGGCCTCGTGCAGTTCGGGGTTCTTCACCGCCCGGTCCACCGCGACCTCGTGGGCGCGCCGCGACAGGGCAGCGTCCTGGTTGCGCAGCAGGGTCTCGAGCGTGGTGTCGTCGCCGCGAGCCACGATCACGTCCGAGACCGCCGTGGTCACGTCGGATCGGGTGGAGACGATGCGCAGGTGCTCCTGGCCGCGGGTGCGCACCACATGCAGCAGGTCGGCTTCCGACAGCAGGGGCGACTGGGCCAGGACCGGACCGGCCACCTTGGCCTCGTCGTCGGCCAGGGAGCGGATCAGCCCCGCAGGGGCGTGGGGAGAATCGCCGAAGCGGCCGGCGAGTTCGGCGCGGACCTCGGTCTCCAGCTCGCCCGCCAGCTTGGACAGGACGCCGTCGAACAGCTCCATCTCGGCGGCGTTGTGGCCGCCCGGGGCGACGAAGAACAGGTCGGTGACCTCGCGCAGCAGTTCGCGCCGTCTCTGGCTGGACGGCTCGTAGGCCAGGGCGATCAGGTCCTCAAGCTTGGATGTCATGCGTGGGGCTCTGCGTCCTATTTGCGCGCCAGGGCGCTGCCCTTGGCGGGCGTCGTGGCCTTAGTGGTCGTCGTCTGGCGATTGGTGTTGTCGCTGGTGCTGGGCGGCGGGTCGGCCAGGTTCGGCGTCGGGCCGAAGAACTGCGCCGGCAGGTGGTCGGCCTCGGCGGCGACGATCGAAGCGGCGGTGTTAGGGGGCGCGGCGTCCGGCTGAATGCCGAAGTCGCGGTGCAGGGAATAGTTGCGGGGCGCGCCCGCTGCGAGGGCGAGGGCGCGCGTCTCGGCCGCGCTGCCCATGGCGGGGTTTACCGGCGCGGAGGCCGGGGCGGCGCCGGCGGGCTGGGCGGGGGCGTTAGGCGTGGCGGCGGCCGGCGCCCGAGGCGTCGCCGGGCCCATGGCCTGGGGCGCGGGCGCGGCTTGCGGAAGCGGGGTCGACTGTGCGGCGGGAGCCTTCGGCGCGGTGCCGGGGTTGATGGTCCCGGGGGGAATGATCTGGATGGGCGCCGGCGCGACGGGCTGGGCGGGATAGCCGGCGGTCGGGTAACCCGCGGTGGGATAGCCCGCGACCGGATAGCCGGCCGTCGGATAACCCGCCGTCGGATAGCCGGCGGGGGGATAGGCGGGGTAGGCGGCCTGGGGATAGTAGGCGCCGACGGGAGGCGGCATGCCGTAGACCGCCTGGGGATAGGCGGCCTGCGGATAGGCCCCCTGCGGATACATGACTTGCGGATATTGGGCCTGGGGATAGGCGGCGTAGGGCGCGGGCTGAATGCCGGGGACCGGGGGCGGATAGTAGGCGGCGGGCGCCGCGGCCGGGGCGGCGGTGGTCTTGCCGGGCCAGCCCAGGACGCGGGTCTGGGCCTGGCCGGGGACGGGCAGGTAGCTGCGGCCCCCGCCGTAGCGATCGACCGGGCCGGCGGTGGGCGCGGGCTGGCCGAAGGCGCAGCCGGCGACGCCGAGCGCGCTCAGGACGACCAGGGTCCCAAATAGCCTGCGCATGACCGCTCTCCAGGGCCAGGAACGGCCCAGGAGATCAGGCTTAACAAATGGCGCTTAACCGGCCGCTAACGGCCCCGCCACCGGAGGAGAATGCGCCGTTCCGCCGCATTAACGGCCAGGTGCAGTCCGGCCCCCAGCAGGCCCAGGACCGCCAGCGCCGCGAACATCTCGGCAGTGCGCAGGCGATTGCCCGCCTCCAGGATCTTCCAGGCCAGGCCTTGCGCCCCGCCGGACCCGGCCACGAACTCCGCCACCACAGCCCCGATCACTGAGAGCCCGGCGGCGACCTTCAGCCCCTCCAGCAGGAAGGGGACGGCCGAGGGCAGGCGCAGGCGCCAGAGACGTTGAAGCGGCGTGGCCCCATAGAGGTCGAACAGCCGCTCCAGGTCCGGGTCGGCCGACTTCAGCCCGGTCAGGGCGCCCGAGAACAGGGGGAAGAAGGCGACCACGGCCGCCAGGGTGACGATGGCCCGCTGCGGATGGTCGAGCCCCGCCCAGATCACCACCAGGGGCGCGATGGCCACCACCGGCGTCACCTGCAGCGCGACCGCCAGCGGCGCCACGGCCCGCTCGACCGCCCGGCTGAGGGCGGTGGCGAGGGCGACCGGCCAGGCGATGAGGGCGGCCACGGCCAGGGCCGACAGCGCCATGGCCAGGGTGTTCCAGGCGGAGGCCAGCAGCGCCGGCGCCTGGGCGGCGAGGGCCGCGCCCACGGCGGACGGGGTGGGCAGGAAATAGGACGGGACGTGCATGGCCCGGCAGGCGATCTCCCAGGCGACCAGGAGCGCGGCCACCAGGGCGAGGGGGATGGCGATGTCGGCGAGCCGCCTCATGCGGCGGCCGCCGTGGCCGCTTCCAGGGCGGCGGACACCCGCTCGGCGGTTTCCCGGAAGCCCGGCGAGGTGCGGAAGCGGTCGGGCCGGGGCATGGGCGCTTCGACCGCGGTCTCAAAGGCGGCGCGGCCGGGGCCGGGGGTCATGACCACGACGCGGGCGGCCATGTAGACGGCTTCCTCCACGTTATGGGTGACGAAGACCATGGCCGGGCGGCTCTTGTCCCAGAGCGCCAGAACGTCGTCGGCGAGGCGGCGCCGGGTGATCTCGTCGAGGGCCGCGAAGGGCTCGTCCAGCAGCAGCAGCCTGGGCTCGGTGGAGAGGGCGCGGGCGAGGGACACCCGCATGGCCATGCCGCCGGAAAGCTGGGCGGGCTTTGCGTCCTCCGAACCCGCGAGGCCCACCCGCGCCAGGGCCTCGCGGGCGGACCCCCTGGCCTTGTCCTGCGGCGCGCCGGAGAGGGAGAGGGGCAGGGCGACGTTGTCGAGGGCGGTGGCCCAGGGCATCAGGGTCGGATGCTGGAACACCACGGCGGTCTCGCCCCGCCCGGGGGTGCGGACAACCCGCCCTCGCGTCGGCGCCTCGAGCCCGGCCAGCAGCCGCAGCGCCGTGGATTTGCCGCAGCCCGAGGGCCCGACCAGGGCGACGATCTCGCCGGGCGCCAGGGACAGGTCGAAGGGCCCGAGCGCGCGCCGGCCGCGATAGTCGACCTCCACGGCCTCCAGCGCGGCGAGCGGTGTGGTCACGGGGCGGACGCCGCCTTCGGCAGGAACTGGAGGGTGTAGGCGCCTCTGTAGTCCAGGGTCTTCGGATAGACCCCCTGCTCGGAGGCGACCTTGAAGAACGCGGCCCAGCGGGCGTCGGTCATGGCGCCGATCCCGCCCGCCGCCGCGTCGCCGGACTCGACGATGCCGTAGCTCTTCAGCTTGGCCCGGGCCTGGTCCAGCACGTCCTGGCGCATCTCCGGATTGTCCTTGAGGATCAGGGCGTCGGCGGGCGCCGGATCGCCGTTGAGATAGGACTTCCAGCCCTCTCGCGTCGCCTCGACGAAGGCCTGCACGGCGGCGGGCTTGTCGGCGATCAGCTTGTCGGTCGCCAGCACCATGGCCGCGTAGCCGGGGTAGCCCTCGTCGGCGAGCAGGAAGACCGCCGGCTTGAGGCCCGCCTCCTTCTCGATGGTGTAGGGCTCGCTCGTCACATAGCCCTGCTGGATCGCCCGCTTGTCGGCCAGGAACGGGGCGGAGTTGAAGGTGTATTTGCGCACCTGGGCGTCGGTGAAGCCGTACTTGGCCTTCAGCCAAACCCAGAAGGCGGTGATCGAGGCGTCGGCCAAAAGGATCGGCCGGCCCTTCATGTCGGCGATCGACTTCACCCCGGTGTCCGGGTGGGCCATCAGCACCTGCGGGTCCTTCTGCATGGGCGCCATGACCGCCTTCACCGGCGCCTTTTCGGCCGCCAGGTTCAGGACGATGAAGCTGTTGGAGCCGACCCCCATCTCGACCGCGCCCGAGGCGAGGAGCTGGGGCACGTTCACGCCGGGGCCGCCCTGGATGATCTGCACGTCCAGGCCCCGCTTGGCGTACTCGCCGGTGGCGAGCGCCTGGTAGAAGCCCCCGTGCTCGGCCTCGGCCCGCCAGTCGGTGGCGAAACGGATGGTGGTGCGCGCTTCGGGCCCTTTCGCCGTCTCTTGTTTCTGCGGCGAGCAGGCCGCCAGCGCCAGAAGCGTCAGGGTGGACAGGGCGATGCGGCGCGTAACGATCATGCGGAAAGGTCCCCGAACGGCCCTGTGAACCTAGGGCTCCGGCTCAGCTTCGCCAAGCGCATCGCGATGTGTTGGGGAGGGGCGCACGAGCAAGCGGACAGCGTTGGGGTTTCCCCCGGCGCTGCCCTCTCACCCAGTCCCTCGGCTTGCGCCTCGGGCCTGTGTCGAGAGGGGATCCGGTCTGGGGGGACAAGACTTGCGCCTCGTCGCCGCCCTGGCTGGGCCGGTCTGATCTGCTTTCTTCCCCGAGTCGCCCCGGTTCCGATCGCCTTCTGGACCTTCTCACCGCCTGCTTTTCCCGGGTCGCCCCGGGTCTGCTTGACGTCCCCGGGTTTCCCCGGTTCCGCCTGACTTTCCTGGGTTTCCCCGGGACCGCCGTCGGCGAGTTCCTTTCGACAATTGGAGGGTGATCCTGTCCCCGGACGGACGCAATGGGGCCGCCTCACGAGGCGGTGCATGAACCGGGGCCACCCCTGTGGATAAGTTGTGCAGGAGTGAAAAAAATATTTACGAATACAATGAGTTGTACTTGTGCACCGGGATTACGAAACAGGCTTAACCGGACAGGGATTCGCGCTTTTCCTCCAGCGCCAGCCACTCGTCCTCGGAGTCGGAGAGGCGCATCCGGGCGGCGTCCAGGGCCTTGGCCTTTTTGTCGAAGGCGGCGGGGTCGCGGGTGTAGAGGCCGGGGTCGGCGAGGCCCGCTTCCATCGCCCTGATCTCGTCCGGCAGTTTTGCGATGGCGGCCTCCAGCTCCTCAAGGCGGCGCTGGTCCTTGTAGGAGAGCTTGGAGGCTTTCTTGGGCTCCATGCGCGGCTCGGGCGCCGACGCGGGGGCAGCCGGCGCGGACCGCTTGGCGGCGGGGCCGGCGGCGAAAAAGCCGGGGTTCTGCCTCAGGAAGTCATTCCAGCCGCCCGGCGTCTCCACCACCCGCCCGGTCCCGTCCAGGGCGATGGTCGAGGTGGCGAGGCGGTCGATGAAGTCGCGGTCGTGGCTGACCAGAACGAGGGTCCCCTCATACTCGGCCAGCATCTCTTCCAGGAGGTCGAGGGTCTCCATGTCGAGGTCGTTGGTCGGCTCGTCCAGCACCAGGAGGTTGGCGGGCTGGGTCAGGGCGCGGGCCAAGAGGAGGCGGTTGCGCTCGCCCCCGGAGAGCGAGGCGACCGGCTGGCGCAGCTGGCTTTCCTTGAACAGGAAGTCCTTGGCGTAGGCGGCGACGTGGCGGGGCTTGTCGCCCACCAGCACCTGGTCGCCGCCCCCGGGGACCAGCACCTGCCAGAGGGTGTCCTCGCTGTTGAGCGCCGCGCGCGCCTGGTCGAGGTAGGCGACCTGCAGGCCCGCGCCCAGCCGCACGGTCCCGTCGTCGGGCTCGATCTCGCCCAGCAGCAGCTTGACCAGGGTGGTCTTGCCCGCCCCGTTCGGCCCTACCACCGCGACCCGATCGCCGCGGATGATGCGGGTGGAAAAGGACTTCACGACGACCTTCTCGCCCCAGGCCTTGGCTATGCCTTTCGCCTCGGCCACCAGCTTGCCGGAGGCGGACCCGGACTCCAGCGCCATCTCCAGGGAGCGGGTCTGGTCGCGCATCAGCTCCGCCTTCTGCTTTCGCATGGCGTAGAGCTCGCGGGCCCGGCCCTCGTTGCGGGTGCGCTGGGCGGTGATGGAGCGGTAGAACCAGTAGGTCTCGCGCTCGATGGCCTTCTCGAGGCGCCGCAGGTTTTCGGCCTCCTCGGCCTCCACGGCGGTGGCCCAGGCCTCGAAGGCGGAAAAGCTCTTGTCCAGCATCCGCACCTTGCGGTGCGCCAGCCAGAAGCAGCGGCTGGTCACCCGCTCCAGGAAGGCGCGATCGTGGCTGACGATCAGGGCGGCGGCGCCGGACTGGGCCAGCATCTTCTCGAGCGTCTCGATGGCGAAGATGTCGAGGTGGTTGGTCGGCTCGTCGAGCAGGATCAGGTCCGGCTCCTCGGCGAAAGCCTTGGCCAGCGCCGCGCGCCGCCGCTCGCCGCCGGACAGGCCCTCGGTGACGCGGTCGGGATCGAGACCGAAGGCCTCCAGGGCCGCGTCCGCCTTGTAGTCCGGGGCGCCGCCGCCGGCAGCATGCTCGCGCAAGGTGGAGCCCGCGACCTCCGGCTCCTGGGAGACGAACACCATCCGCAGACCGGGCTGGACGTAACGGTCGCCGCCGTCGGCGGTGACCATCCCCGCCAGCACCTTCAGCAGGGTCGACTTGCCCGCGCCGTTGCGACCAACAAGGCACGCCCGCACTCTGGGCTCCAGCGACAGGGTCACCCCGTCGAACAGCTGGTTGGACCCGTCGGCGAGGCGAACCTCGGACAGGTTGAGGATCGGAGGCCGGGGGCTCATGGGTTGGCCGGAGCGGGGGCTGTGGTCGCCGGAACCGCCGGGCCGGGCTGCGACGCGTCGCGCGCGCCCTGCTCCAGTTCGGTAGCGAGACCCGCGTAGAAGGTCGCTCTGGCTTCCTCGGCGCGGTTGGCGGAGGTCAGGGAGAAGCCCTGGGCCGGCCGGTCGGTCAGGGCGGCCACCATGAAGCGCTTCCACAGTTCGGCGGGCAGGTCGCCGCCGCCCATGGCCTTCATGGGACGCGACTGGTCGTCGCCGATCCACACGCCGGTGACCAGTTCGGGGGTGAAGCCCACGAACCACGCGTCGCGGTCGTCCTGGCTGGTGCCGGTCTTTCCGGCCACGGGCCGGTCCAGCGCCGCGCGCTTGCCGGTGCCTCGTTCAACGACGCCTTCCATCATGCGCACCATCTGGCCGTTCAGACGCGCGTCGTAAACCTGCCGGGGCTGACTTTCTGTGTGGCGGTAGAGAACCGTGCCTTCCGGGGTGGCGATCAGGTCGATCAGGTGGGTGTCGCTCTTACGCCCGCCCTGCTGCAGCACCTGGTAGGCCGCGACCAGTTCCAGGAGGGTGGTCTCGTAGGTTCCCAGCGCCATGGTCAGTGACGGCTTGGCGGGAATCCGGTTCAGGCCGAAGCGGGCGGCCAGCAGCCGCACCTTTTCCGGTCCGACCTCGGCGGTCAGCTTGACGGCGATGGTGTTGATCGAGCGGGCGAAGGCGTCGGCCAGGGTGACCGAGCCGGCATAGCCGCCCCCGGCGTTCTTCGGGGCCCAGTCGCCGTACCTCACGGGCGCATCGACCCGCACGTCGGCGGGGGTCAGGCCGGCCTCCAGGGCGGTGGCGTAGACGAAGGGTTTGAAGGCCGAGCCCGGCTGGCGCATCGCCTGGCTGGCGCGGTCGTAGCCGCTGTCACGGTGGTCCACCCCGCCGACAAGGGCCCGGATCACGCCGTTCGGCCCGAGGGCCACCAGCGCGCCCTGCGTCGCCCCCTGTCCCGCGCCCCTGGCCGCGCCCTCGCGCACCGTGGCGGCGGCCTCGTGCTGGAGGCGCGGGTCGATGGTCAGGCGCACCACCAGGTCGCTGGGCCGTCCGCCCCGGGTCAGCTCGCGGGCCCGCGCCGAGGCGAGGTCCAGCACATAGCCGAAGTCGTCCTCCGTGGCGTCCGGCGCCGCCAGCTTGGGCGGGTCGGCCACGGCCTTGGCCTGGTCGGCCGAGGTGATCCACCCGGCGGCCTGCATGTCGCGCAGCACTTCGTGGCTGCGGTCCATGGCCTTGGTCAGGTTGGAGCGGGCGTAGCGGCTGGGCGCCTTGGGCAGGGCGGCCAGCAGGGCGGCCTCCGAAAGGGTCAGGGCCGGGGGCGCCTTGGCGAAATAGGTCTTGGCGGCCGAGGGCAGGCCGTAGGCGCCGGCGCCGAAATAGATGCGGTCGAGGTAGAGGGCGAGGATCTCGTCCTTGGTCAGCCGCCGCTCGATCTGGATCGCCAGGGCAGCCTCCTGCACCTTGCGACGCAGGGTCTGGTCCTGGGTCAGGAACAGGTTGCGGGCCAGCTGCTGGGTGATCGTCGAGCCGCCCTCGACCACGCGTCTGGCTTTCACGTTGACGTAGAAAGCGCGGGCGAGGCCCTGCGGGTCCACGCCGAAGTGGCTGTAGAAGCGCCGGTCCTCGGCGGCCACGAAGGCGCGGGCGACGTAAGGAGGAAGGTTGGCGAGAGTCAGCCGCTCGTTGCGCCCGGCGCCCCGCACCCCCACCGTCTGGCCGGTGGAATCGAGGAAGGTGATCGAGGGCTCGCGGTTCAGCGACCACAGGCCCGCCTTGTCCGGAAGGCCCGGCAGGTCCGCCAGGGCCCAGCGCCAGAACCACAGGCCGAGCAGCGCGGCCAGCAGGACGACGCCCAGCAGCCCTGTCAGCACCACGCGCAGCCGCCCGCGCCGGGCCTTGGACTGCCGGTGGTTCAGGTCCGCGCGGATGGGGAAGGGGGGCGGTCGCAAGGGTCGCGGTTCATGCAGCGCGGTCAGGCTTGGCCGCAGCGGCGAGCATGCCAGCACCTCCCTTTCGATAATATCCTATATGGAGGCGGCAAATGTGCAGGTCTTCGGAGCGCGCGGCTTGGCGGAACGGCCCTTCTGGGAAACCAAGACCCTCGGCGAGATGACGGCCGAGGAGTGGGAGAGCCTGTGCGACGGCTGCGGCCGCTGCTGCCTGATCCGCTTCGAGGACGAGGACACCGGCGAGATCATCCCCACGCGGGTCGCCTGCCGCCTCCTGGACACCGAGACCTGCCGTTGCTCGAACTACAAGCACCGCAAGCGGTTCGTGCCCGATTGCATCAAGCTGACCCCCGGCGCGGTCGAGAGCCTGACCTGGATGCCCCGCTCTTGCGCCTACCGCCGGCTGTACGAGGGCAGGGGCCTCGCCGACTGGCACCCCCTGGTCTCCGGCGATCCCGAGAGTGTGGTGAAGGCGGGCCTCAGCGTGCGCGGCCAGATCATCTCCGAACGCGACCTCAAGAACCCCGAGGACGCCATCGACTTCGAAGCCTACGAGCTGATGGAAGACCCGGAGGAGTAGGGCGGTGGGTGCTGGGAAGATTCGCTGGCGACCGCTTATCGCTGTGGTCGCGTTCGGCCTCGCGGGGTGCAGCCCGCCATGGAACGCGAAGATCATGAATGACCTTCCAGTCGCATCCCGACTTAGGATTAGCGGCCTGGGCGACTGCTCTGTTTTCGGTGAGTTGTCAGCCGGAACGAGCCTAAACTTTGAGTGCGGGCGCGGGCTTTCGAATGGCGCGCGAATTCGATTCACCGACGCGAATGGGCGCGACTGCGTAGCGATAGCGAGCGACATTCAACGTTTGGTCGAGGAGAAGACCGACCCGAGTTTCGGCGGGTCGCACAAGTACTCCTATCTCCAGCTGTCGTGGCTGCCCTGCCGCCCGATCGCCGGATCCGTGAAGAAGCCGTCGGTCTAACTTCACCCATGGTTAACAGCCGTTAGCCATGATCCGGGCCAGTCCCGGAGCGTCCCTTGCAGAATCTCATTTCGGCCGTCGATCGCATCGACCCCCTGACCGTTTTCGCCCGGGTGGCGGCGGTGAACGGGCTCCTGATCGAGGCGCGGGGCGGGCTGACGCGCCTGCCGGTGGGGGCCAGGGCCGACATCGAGCGCCGGGGATTGCCGCCGCTGCCGTCGGAGGTGGTGGGGTTTCGCGACACGCGGGCGTTGCTGATGCCCTTCGGCCCGGTGGAGGGCGTGGCCCCCGGCGCCGAGATCAGGATCATGCCGGAGGGCACGGCCGTGCGCCCGACGCTCGCCTGGCGCGGGCGGATCGTGAATGCTTTCGGCGAGCCCATCGACGGCAAGGGGCCGCTTCCGACGGGCCCCGTCGCCTATCCCCTCCGCGCGGCGCCGCCGCCTGCGCACAGCCGGGGAAGGGTGGGGGAAAGACTGGACCTGGGGGTGCGGGCGCTGGACGTTTTCACGACCTGCTGCCGGGGGCAGCGGCTGGGGGTGTTCGCAGGGAGCGGCGTCGGCAAGTCGGTGCTGCTGTCCATGCTGGCGCGGGAGGCTTCCTGCGACGCGGTGGTGGTGGGGCTGATCGGCGAGCGGGGCCGCGAGGTCCGCGAATTCATCGAGGAGACGCTGGGCCCCGCCGGACTGGAGCGGGCCATCGTGGTGGTGGCGACCTCCGACGAGCCCGCCTTGAAACGGCGCCAGGCCGCCTACCTGACCCTGGCGCTTGCGGAATTCCTGCGGGACCAGGACCTGGAGGTCCTGTGCCTGATGGACAGCGTCACCCGCTTCGCCATGGCCCAGCGGGAGATCGGCCTCGCGGCCGGGGAGCCGCCGACCACCAAGGGCTACACCCCGACGGTCTTCACCGAACTGCCCAAGCTGCTGGAGCGGGCGGGGCCCGGGCCGGTGCGGGTCGACGGGACGGAGGCGGGGCCGATCACCGCCTTCTTCACCGTGCTGGTGGACGGGGATGACCACAACGAGCCCATCGCCGACGCCGTGCGCGGGATCCTCGACGGCCACATCGTCATGAGCCGGGCCATAGCCGAGCGGGGCCGGTTCCCCGCCATCGACGTGCTGAAATCGATCAGCCGGACCATGCCCGCCTGCCAGACCCCGCCGGAGCGGGAGACGCTGAAGGACGCGCGCCAGGCGCTTTCGGCCTACGCCAATATGGAGGAGCTGATCCGCATCGGCGCCTACCGCATGGGGACCGACCCGCAGATCGACCGGGCCATCGCCCTGAACGGGCCCCTTGAGGCGTTCCTGGGCCAGGACAAGGACGAGGCGACGCGGCTCGCCGACTCCTTTGCACGGCTGGACGGCATCCTCGGGCGGAGTGAAGCGGCATGAAGGGCGCCGGCGCCCTGATCCGCGTGGCGGGGTACGAGGTCGAGACCCTGCGCAAGCGCCTCGCCGCCATCGTCGACCGGCGGACCGACCTCGAGATGAAGGTCGCGATGCTGGACGCCGAGGCCGAGGCGGAGACGGAACACGCCAAGACCGACGCCGAGGCCGGCTGGTATCTGATCGGCTACCGCGAGGGCTGGAAGATTCGTCGGGCCCAGTACGAGGCCCAGATCCAGACGGCCCTGGCTGAAGAGACCGGCGCCCGCGACGCCCTCGCCGCCGCCTACGAGACCCTGAAGAAATACGAGCGCGTGGCCGAGATCGCCGCGGACGCGAAAACCAAGGAAGAGAACCGCCGGGAAGCCGCCGACCTGGAAGAGGTCTCCCGCAACCGCAGATCGGCGCGGGGTTAGGTTAGGGGCGGGGGTCCAGCGGGGCGGTGGCGCCGAGCCGCACCGAGCCGTCGCGGGCGGCGGTCAGGCGGATTTCGCGCAGGTCCTCGGCGATGCGGAAGACGGCGACGTAGAGCTCGCAGAAGCCGCGCCAGATCAAGACGAGGGCGGTCAGCATCAGGAAGCCCGCCACCACCACCGGGATCGCCAGCAGGGCGCCGGCCAGGCTGCCTTCGCGCAGGGCCACGCCGGCCGCCGTGCCGACCACCATGAAGGCCATGAGCACGATCAGCCCCAGCCCCGACCAATAGATCAGGTGGATCACCGGGCCGGTCATCAGACGATCGAAGGTGAGCAGGTCCCACAGGGCGCCGCCGCCGTCCTTGTTGCGCGGAGCTGACTTCGGCGAGCGCATAAATTTCGGGCCCTGGACTGGCGGGCCCCACAGACCCGCCGCAATTGGCTACCAGCGGGGCCGCTTCCGCGCAATGGCGCATGCCCGGCGGGCGAGCGCGGGGAACAGTCGCGCAAAGGCGGAATCGTCCCTAAATAACCGACCTGAATTTCACGCTGGAAAACCCCATGTCCGATCCCCGTCCCGTCCGCGTCGCCATCATCGGTTCCGGCCCGGCCGGCTACACCGCGGCGATCTATGCGGCGCGCGCCCTGCTGGATCCCGTGCTGATCGCCGGCATCCAGCCCGGCGGCCAGCTGACCATCACCACCGACGTGGAGAACTATCCGGGCTTCGCCGAGACCATCCAGGGCCCCTGGCTGATGGACCAGATGCGCGCCCAGGCCGAGCACGTGGGGACCGAACTGATCGACGACATCGTTACCGAATGCGACCTGTCGCAGCGCCCGTTCCGCATCCGCTGTGACTCGGGACGGGAGTTCCTGGCCGAGACGGTGATCATCTCCACCGGCGCCCAGGCAAAGTGGCTGGGGATCGAGAGCGAGCAGCACTTCCGCGGCTTCGGCGTCTCGGCCTGCGCCACCTGCGACGGCTTCTTCTACCGGGGCCGGGCGGTGGCCGTGGTCGGGGGCGGCAATACGGCGGTCGAGGAGGCCCTGTTCCTGACCGCCTTCGCCTCCAAGGTGACGGTGATCCACCGCCGCGACGAGTTCCGCGCCGAACGCATCCTGCAGGAGCGCCTGTTCGCCAACCCCAAGATCGAGGTGGTCTGGGACTCGGCCGTCGAGGCGGTGGTGGGGGCCAAGGATCCCACAAGCGTCACCGGGGTGACGGTGAAGAACCTGAAGACCGGGGCGGAGAGCACCATCCCCGTCGACGGGGTGTTCGTCGCCATCGGCCACGCGCCGGCCTCCGAGCTGTTCACCGGCCAGCTGGCCATGGACGAGAGCGGCTATCTCGACGTGAAGCCGGGCACGGCCTCGACCGCCATCGAGGGGGTCTATGCGGCGGGCGACGTGACCGACCACACCTACCGCCAGGCCGTGACGGCGGCGGGGATGGGCTGCATGGCCGCCCTGGAGGCCGCGCGGTTCCTCGCCGAAGAGGATCACCGCAAGGCCCACCACCCGATCAGCCACGGCGAGGCGGAGAAGATCGGGGTTTGGTAGCCCACACCTAAAACCCGCCCATCCCGGCGAAAACCGGGATGAGCGGGAGTTGGTGGATGCCCCTTGACCCGCCCTCCCATCGTCAGTATTTAACAAACACGTTAATTGCGGAGTTGGTTAAATGCGGACGCAGGCAGACCCGCTGAGCGCGACGCTCTCGGCCCTGGCCGATCCGACGCGGCGGGCGATCCTGGCGCGGCTGAGCCAAGGCGAGGCGACGGTGAACGAGATCGCGGCGCCCTTCGGGGTCAGCCTGCCGGCGATCTCGCGGCACCTGAAGGTGCTGGAGACCGCGGGGCTGATCTCCAGAGGCCGCGAGGCGCAGTGGCGGCCCTGCAAGCTGGACGCCGCGCCGCTGAAGGACCTGGCCGGCTGGCTCGAGCACTACCGCCGCTTCTGGGAAGGCAGCTTCGACAAGATGGACGCCTATCTCGCCGAACTCACGAAGGGAGATCCCGATGGACGCAAGAACTGAGACGCAAGCGAAGCCGGCGCACGCGGCCTCCCTGCCGGACGACGAGCTCTTCCTCGTCCGCGCCTTCGACGCGCCGGTCGCCCTGGTCTTCCGCCTGTGGGAGGACACAGCCCACCGCGCCCGCTGGTGGGGACCCAAGGGCCATACCTGCAAGTCCCTGACGCAGGACTTCAGGGTCGGCGGCGCCTGGCGCGCCTGCATCCACTCGGAAAAGACCGGGGACAGCTGGCACGGCGGCGTCTTCAAGGAGATCGAGCGCGACAAGCGGATCGTCTTCACCTTCGCCTGGGACTCAGGTCCGGCCGGCCTGGTGGAGACGGTGGTCACCGTCACCCTCGCCGAGCAGCACGGCATGACCATCCAGACCTTCCACCAGACCCCCTTCACCAGTGTGGAGCGCCGCGACAGCCACGTGATGGGCTGGAGCACCCTGCTGGACCGCGAACAGGCCTACGCCGAATCCCAGGCTCAAGGAGAGCAGCCATGATCACCGTCACCGCCTTCAAGTGGGTCCCGCCCTTCGCTCAGGGCCAGGTCCGGGACCTCCGCGTCCGCTGGGCCCTGGAAGAGGCCGGCATCCCGTATGAGGAGAAGCTGATCGGTTTCGGCGACGGCGACGCTCCGGCCTACCGCGCCATCCAGCCCTGGGGCCAGGTGCCGGTGATGGAGGAGGACGGCTTCTCCCTGTTCGAGAGCGGGGCGATCCTCTTGAACATCGCCGACCGCAGCGGCGCCCTCTGCCCGCCCGACGCCGCCGGCAAGGCGAAGATGACCCAGTGGGTGTTCGCCGCCCTGAACTCCGTCGAGCCGCACCTGCAGAACCTGGCCGCGATAGACTTCTTCTACGCCAAGGAGGCCTGGGCCAAGGAGCGCCGCCCGGGCGCGGAAAGCTTCGCCCGCATGAAGCTGGCGTCGCTGTCCAAGCGCCTGGCCGGCCGCGAGTGGCTGGAGGACCGCTTCACCGCCGGGGACCTGATGATGTCCACCGTCCTGCGCATCGCCGGCCACACCGACCTGGTCAGCGCCGACCCGGTGCTGGGGCCGTACCACGCCCGCTGCGAGGCCCGGCCCGCGTTCAAGAAGGCCCTGGCCGACCAGCTGGCGACCTTCAAGGCGCACGAGCCAGTGGCGGAGCCGGCCTGAGCAACCTTCTCCTCCCCCTTGATGGGGGAGGTGTCCCCGCAGGGGACGGAGGGGGTGGGGCCAACGTACCCACCCCATCAGTCAGGCCGTTCGGCCTGACAGCTTCCCCATCAAGGGGAAGCAGGAAGATCCCCCGCGTTCTTTTTTCCGAGCACGGAACAACAGTCGAGCGCTCCGGCTTAATCAATAGATGGGCAGGGAGGCCGCAGATGATCGTCAAGCTCAGTCCCACTGATGAGTCCAAGCGCGTCTGGGTCGTGTCGACGGTAAAGGATCAACAGGCGATCCCGGTCGATTACACGCGGGTCTCCGAGGAACAGCGCTCGTTCCTGGGCGAAGGGAGCGGCTACTACGACGCCGAGCCCGACGCCGACGGCTGGCGCATCCGCGGACGGGTCGCTCCGCAGGCCTGGTAGGACCTCAGGCGTCGGTGAAAGGGTGCGGCAGCTCGCCGGACCGGAACAGGATCACCGGGTTCTCGTCATAGTCGCCCAGCTCCACGTCCGCCGTGGCGGAGAAGGCGACGACGCCCACGCGCAAGGGCCCCAGCCGTTCGGCCTTGCGCCGCGCCTCTTCGGCCGTCTTGCAGCCCACCTGTTGCTCAGCTTTCAGCCCCCGGCCGCGACCGCGGACGTAGGACTGCACGATAAAGACGGTTTCCTTGGCCATGGCGCCACACGCGCTGGTTCGCACCCGAGGTCAACGGAATGTCCGTCCGGCTTTGTGAGAGGCGGGCGTCATTCAATTATCCGCTCATCCCGGCGAAGGCCGGGACCCAGGTTTTTTATGACACCCGCTCACCCACCAAAAAAACGCCTGGGTCCCGGCTTTCGCCGGGATGAGCGGGTTTGGGTTAGGCTTAGCGGCGCCTTTATCCCTGGCCGCCCCGTCTCCATGATGGGCGCAGGCGTTCATTGCCCGGGAGCCGACCACCATGGATCTGAACCTGGCTGACCGCGTCGTGGTCGTCACCGGCGCCAACCGGGGGATCGGCCGCGCCATCGCCGAGGCGGCCGCCAAGGAGGGCGCGACCGTCGTCGTCGTCGGCCGCGACGAGGCCGCCTGCCGTGAAACCGTCGCCGCCCTGGGCGCCGACCGCGCGAGCTTCACCCTGTGCGACGTCGCCAACGGGGAGGACGTGGCGCGCCTGGTCGAGACGGTGGCCGCGCGGCACGGGCGGATCGACGCCATCGTCAACAACGCCGGCCGCTTCGGCGGCGGCCCCATCGCCTCGGTGACGGCGGACGCCTTGCGCGAAGGCTTCGACACCAAGGTCGTCGGCGCCCTGGCCCTGGTGCAGGCGGCCCTGCCGCACCTGCGCCAAAGCGACCAGGCCCGGGTGGTGAACGTCTCCGGCATCTCGGCCCAGCGGGTGATGCCGGGCGCCGGGGTGACGGCCCTGGCCAATTCCTCGATGATCGCCCTGACCGCCTATCTGGCGCGGGAGCTGATGGCCGACCGGGTCAACGTCAACTGCGTGATCCCGGGCTACATCCTGACCGACCCCTGGCGCGCCCGGACCGAGGCCCTGGCCCAGGCGGAAGGCCTCGATTACGAGACCGCCAGCCTGGAGGTCCTGCGCCGCCAGGACATGGGCCACAGCCGCTGGGGAACCCCCGGCGAGATCGCCGACATCGTCGTCTTCATGCTCTCCGCCCAGGCCGCCTTCCTGAACGGCGCCTCGTTCCGCATCGACGGGGGGCAGTTTCTGGCGGTGCAGCGGTGAGTTCCGCCGACCCGGTCATCATCAACGAAACGGCCTACGAGGCCGCCGCGCGCGCCCAACTGGAGGACTGGCGCCGGAGCCTGCTGACCGCGCCCTCGTGGTTCGACCGCACGGCGCGCGGGGTGCAGGTCCGCATCAACAGGGCCATCCCCGAAAAGGTGCATGCCGTCGTCACCGCGACCATCGAGGGCATGACCCGCGCCATCGTCACGGGGGCGGACCTCACGACGGACAGGCGGCTTATCGGCGCCCCCTTGAGCACACGGGAGGCGGAGGTCCGGCGCCAGATCGGCGCCTACCGCGCGGCGGCAGCAGCCGAGGGCGGCGTCGCCGGCGCGGGGGGCTTCGGCCTCGCGCTCGCGGAGTTCCCGACCCTCTTCGCCACCAAGATCAAACTGCTGTTCGAGATCGCCGCGCTCTACGGCCACGACACCGGCGAGCTGCCGGAGCGGCTCTATATCCTCAGCATTTTCCAACTGGCGTTCTCGGGCGCCGATCACCGCCGGGACGTCATGGCGGGCCTGGCCGACTGGGACGCCCGCGCCGACGCCCACCCCCTGTCCCTGGACGATGTCGACTGGCGCCGCTTCCAGCAGGAGTACCGGGACTACATCGACCTGGCCAAGCTCGCCCAGATGATCCCGGTCATCGGCGCCCCGGTGGGCGCCGTGGTCAACTACCGCCTGCTCGACCGGCTCGGCGAGACCGCCATCAACGCCTATCGGATGCGGTGGTTCGCCGGGGCGGATGCGCGGGGGTAAGGGGCGGGGGGATTTGGACGTGGTCATCATCGTGCCGCTTGGCCGATCGGCGTTTTTTGCTGTTAGCTACGGCTCATAAGAACGGGGCTTGCAGTCCCGATGGGGAGAGCACCAACGCCATGCGCATGCCATCACGCCTGCTTCGTCTGTCCTGGCTCCTGCCTGCGGCCCTCCTGCTCAGCCTAGGGACTGCCGTCGGCGCTCAGGAAGCGCATTCGCACGTGGACATGGCGGCCAACGCAAAGGCGCCGTCTTCGGCGGCCGGCCGATCGCTCTGGTCCGATCCCAGGTCCTGGCCCGACGGGAAGGTCCCCCGCCAAGGCGACGCGGTCACCATCGGCCGGGACAAGAACGTCGTCCTGGATGTCGCTCCGCCGGCGCTGCGCAGCCTGACGATCGGCGGCAAGCTCAGCTTTTCGGACGATAAGGATATCGAGCTGAAGACCGAGTGGATCTATCTCGCGGGAGGAGAGCTCGACATCGGCAGCGAGGCCCGTCCGCACACGCGCAGGGCCACGATCACCCTGACCGACACCGTCCCCGACGAGAACATCAACACCATGGGGGACCGCGGCATCATGCTGCTGCAGGGCACGCTGAGCCTGCACGGCAGCGCCAAGAACGCCTGGACCAAGCTCGCCGCCACGGCCAAGGCCGGCAGCAACAGGATCGAAGTCCTGAACGCCAGCGGCTGGCGAAAAGGCGATGTGATCGCCCTGGCGTCGACCGACTTCGATTCCAACCAGGCGGAGAAGCGAACCATCGCCGCCATCAACGGGAACGCGATCACGCTCGATCAGCCGCTGAAGTACATGCACTTCGGCAAGATCACCTTCGGCGTCGATGAGCGTGGTGAAGTCGGCCTGCTGACGCGGAATATCCGCATCCAGGCCTCGGACGACGCGGAACGCTCCTACTTCGGCGGGCACATCATGGCGATGGCCGGGTCCAGGATGTACGTCTCCGGCGTCGAGTTGAACCGGATGGGGCAGAACATGCACCTGGCCCGGTACCCGATCCACTGGCACATCGAGGGCGAAGGGCGGGGCCAGTACATCGAGAATTCCTCGATCCACGACACCTACAGCCGCTGCGTCACGGTGCACGGCACCAACAACCTGCGGATCCAGAACAACGTGACCTACAACACCGTGGGGCACTGCTACTTCATGGAAGACGCCGTGGAGACGGGCAACCAGTTCATCCACAACCTCGGCATGATGACCAAGTGCCATCCCGACGGGAAACCCTGTGTCCCGACCAACCTCGGCCCGACCGGAGCGCAGGCGAGCGGCAAGTACTTCGATACGGCCGGCCAGGAAGCCAAGGACATCCTGCTGCCGTCCGACAACACGGCCTCGACCTTCTGGATCACCAATCCGGACAATATCTACCGGGACAACGTGGCCGCGGGGTCCGAGTCGACGGGATTCTGGTTCGCCTTCCCGGTGAACCCGACGGGGGCGTTCCAGGGCAGGAGCGACGTTGCGAATGTCTTTCCCCGTCGCACCAGGGTGCGGGAGTTCAAGGGCAACACCGCCCATTCGAACTTCGACGGCTTCATATCCGACCGCGGTCCCCGGCCCGACGGCCAGTTCAGGACCGGCGCCCATGTCGCCCTCGCCGATCCGACCGACGCGAACAGCGCTCAGGTGGAGACGCTCGTCGAGGATTTCACGGCTTACAAGAACCGCAACGGCGGCGTCTGGACCCGCGGCGAGATGGACACCTTCAGAGGCCTGAAGTCGGCCGACAACGCGATCGGCTATACCCATGCGACCGCCCTCCTCGGTCGTTCGGCCTATACGTCACGGGTGGTGGACTCGCTGTTCGTGGGCGAGACCGAGAACGTCGGCAACCCCAGGACGGCGTCGGAAAGGGCCTACGGCCGCAGCCTGCCGGAGCCCGCGCTCGCGGATTTCCCCATCCGCGGCTACGAGTTCTACGACTACCGCCACGACCTGGATAACGTCACCTTCGTGAACTTCCAGGACAACGCCACGCGCAAGACGGGGGCGATCTCCTACCTGCTCTTCACCAGCTTCGGCGCCAGCACCAACAACACGATCAGCCGCGCGAAATTCACCAACGCCAAGCCGGTCTATTTCCCGCCGATCACGCCCAGGTGGTCCAACGACAATGACGGCAGCGGCGGCTACAAGACCGCGGTGTTCCAGGACCTGGACGGCACGGTCACCGGCAGCCGCAATTCCTTCGTCCTGATCAACGACGCCAACAACGGCATCGCCATCGACGACGCCTGCGAGATCAGGCCCACCTGGAACGCCGCCGTGTGCAAGGGCGACGTCGGGCGCTTCGCGGTTGTCGCCCCCGGCGGCGGTTTCGGCGGCCCGGGCGTGCCTGCCGGCGCAGGTCCCGCCAGGGGCGCGGGCGCCGCTCCCGGCGCAGCCGCTGGTCCCGGTCCCGGCGCCGCCGGCCCTGGCCCGGGGGCCGCGCCTGGCGCGCCGGGTGGTCGGGCCGCCGCGCCTCCCCAGCCGCCGGTCGTCCTCAGCCGCAATGGCAAGGATCTCACCCTGGCCGGGGAAACCAACATCCGCGCCGGGACCGAGATCAAGGTGACCACCCAAAGGCCGTCGGTCGCCTTACGCCTCAGCGAGATGGATAGCGGCTCGTGGGTGACCTTCGAGCTGCCGGGGTTCGCCACCGCGGCCTCGGGCGCGCCGCAGGACAGCCTGGACGCCCTGCGCAAGGCCAGCGTCACCGCCTACTACAAGGGCAAGGACGCGCTCTGGGTGAAGCTCGTCTCCACCGGCGAAGGCGCCCGCGGCGCCGGCCCCGGCGCCGGCGGAACCAGCGTCCAGGTCAGCCGGTAGGGTGGGGCCTGAAGTCTGAGCTAGAGCCCCCGGCCCAGGCCGGGGGCCTTTTTATATTCCAATGTTCATGGGCAGCAGGCCCGCGTCGAGGAGGCTTCGTGGATCTTTCGTCGAACACGGGGACAGGAACTCCATTCACTCAAACGGGTGGACGCAAGTCCGGTGAAACGGGAATGTTGCTCCCGTCCCCGGATTAGCCGGATTCCAATCTCCACGGCCATCGACGCGATTGCCTGACGCAGCCATACTGGTAGCTCGGCTTGTGCTGTGCGCAGCGGCCAGTTGGCGTCGCGCGGTGAGCGATGAAATACAAAATCAGAGCCGTCGCGGATTTGCACTCAGCGTTGCGCGATCTCGAGCATCAGGTCCGGGACCCGCGACATCTCCGCGTCGGCCGCGACTACGCGAGCTTCCAAATGCGACCGCGCGAGTTCCTGGGCAACTGGCTCATGTGCGTCGTGCTCTGTCACGCCACCGGGCGGCGCTGGACACTTTCAGCTGATCCGCTCGGAGGCGATGGCGCGATCCTAGACCGTGATGAGAATACCGGGTTTCTTACCGAGCACGTCTTCGTCCCTCCTCCGCGCGGTTCGGCTGAATTGGACGTCGAGGATCAACTTCTAGACGCTGTCCGAGCCAAGGCGGCGAAGGGAGCGGAATATGCGCGCGGAAAGACGCTTGTTGTCTTCAGCGAGGCCCACGGCGTGTGGAAACCTACTCGGGTCGGTGAAGCAATTGCGGATTTGCATGGATTCGACGCTGTATGGGCTATTGCCCTCGAAGGCGTGGAGAATGGTGCCTATGTTTGCGGCCGACGCGACGCTCTGCCCGGCCTCCTACTAGTGAACGGACTGATTGACAGCATTCGCCGGTCGGTGGCGCTCTGTCACACCGTCACGGGCGCAGATACCTTCGCTGTCGACTTCCGCATGATCGTGAGCAAGGGGCAGAAGATCGCCTTCTTCAACGACTGGCAACGAGGTCACAAGCCCACTGATCGAGAAGGACTTTACTTCGATCGTTTGGTCGTGACTCACGAGCAATTCTCTGTGGAACCGCCCGCTGCGGTCGTGCGCCTCCTACTCGACCAGGTTTGGCAGGCCTTTGGGTACGTCAACTGCGGGTACTTCGATGAGGGCGGGAGCTACAAGCCTCCTGCCTAATGCGTCAGGTTGGCATTGGCGGTGGCGCATGCCCACGGGTCACCTTAGTCAGCAGCGAATTCGGTGCTTCCAGCCCTGGGCCCAGCCCTCCGACGAGCCACGTCAGCGCCCCCAAAATTCCGCCCTTGCGGACGCACTGCAGCAAACTATATGACTCACGGGGTTATGCTCAGTTTCAGCATAACCCCGGCTTGGAAGCCGCCCCCGCAAGGCGGCTTTATTCGGGCCTTAGAAATGCTCAATTTGAGCATAAGGGATGCCAGATGCGCGACGGTTTCGCGGTCTCCGAGTTTCCCGTCCCCGCCCTCGACTTCACCCCGGCGGTGGAAGCGGAGACGCGCCCCCTGTGGGAGAAGCTGAAGAGCCGGGTCACGCCGATCGAATGGCGCACCCAGGCGCCGCTGATCCTGGCGATCAATGCGCTGAAGCGCGAGAAGAACGCCGTCATCCTGGCGCACAACTACATGACGCCGGAGATCTTCCACGGGGTCGGCGACTATGTCGGCGACAGCCTGGGCCTGGCCCGGGAGGCCGCGCGCTCGGACGCCGCGATCATCGTGCAGGCGGGCGTGCACTTCATGGCCGAGACCTCCAAGATCCTGGCGCCGGACAAGACCGTGCTGATCCCGGACCTGCGCGCGGGGTGCAGCCTCGCCTCCTCGATCACGGCCGCCGACGTGCGCCTGATCAAGCAGCGCTATCCGGGGGTCCCGGTGGTCACCTACGTCAACACCTCGGCCGAGGTGAAGGCCGAGACCGACATCTGCTGCACCTCGGCCAACGCCGTGCAGGTGGTGGAGGCGGCCGCCGCCGAATGGGGCGTGGACCGGGTGATCCTGATCCCCGACGAATATCTGGCCAAGAACGTCGCCCGCCAGACCGAGATCAAGATCATCGCCTGGCAGGGGCGCTGCGAAGTGCATGAGCGCTTCACGGGCGCGGACATGGCGGAGCTGCGCGAGGCCTATCCGAACGCCGAAATACTCGCCCACCCCGAATGCCCGACCGATGTGATCGAGGCCTCGGACTTCACCGGCTCGACCGCGGCGATGAGCGACTATGTGATGCGGCGCAAGCCCAAGCAGGTGGTGCTGATCACCGAATGCTCCATGGCCGACAATGTGGCGGTGGACGCGCCGGAGACCGAGTTCGTGCGGCCGTGCAACCTCTGCCCGCACATGAAGCGGATCACGCTGGAGAACATCTACCAGACCCTGCTGACCGGGCAGTTCGAGGTGACGGTCGATCCCGCCATCGCGGCCCGCGCCCGCGCCGCCGTGCAGCGGATGGTGGACCTGCCGCCGCCGTTGAAGCCCGCGCGCTACGACCTGGTGAAGGCCCGCCACCATGTCGAGGTGGAGCTGATCTGACGGCCCGGAGCTCATGATGAGCGTCGAGCGCGTATCCTTCGACGGGGTGCTGGTGCTGGGGGCGGGGCTGGCGGGGTTGTCCGCCGCCCTGTCGGCCGCGCCGCGCAAGGTGCTGGTGATCCATCCCGGCGAATGGAGCCAGGGCAGCGCCTCGGCCTGGGCGCAGGGCGGGGTGGCGGCGGCGCTTTCGGGGGACGACACGCCCGAGCTGCACGCGGCCGACACCATCGCCGCCGGGGCGGGCATCGTCGACGAGGCCATGGCCCAGCTCCTGGCGCGGGAGGGGCCGGACGCCGTGCGCTGGCTGGCCGGGCTCGGCGCGCCCTTCGACCGTACCGAGGGCGGGGGCTTCCACCAGGGACTGGAGGCGGCGCACAGCCGCGCGCGCATCGCCCGGGTGAAGGGCGACCAGGCCGGGCGAGCGGTGATGGAGGCGGTGGCGAAGGCGGCCACGGCGGCCGGGCACATCGAGGTCTGGACGCGGGCGCGGGCGCGGCGGCTGCTGACGGACGCCAGCGGGGCGGTGCGCGGGGCCCTGGTCGAGCGGGACGGGCGGCTGGTCGAGGTGGTCGCGCCCGCGACCTTGCTGGCGACCGGCGGGGTGGGCGGGCTCTACGCCGTCACCACCAATCCGCCGACCGCGCGGGGCGAGGGCGTGGGGCTGGCGGCGCTCGCCGGCGCCGTGATCGCCGATCCGGAGTTCGTGCAGTTCCACCCTACCGCCATCGACATCGGCCTCGATCCCGCGCCGCTCGCCACCGAGGCGCTGCGGGGGGAGGGGGCCAGGCTGGTGGATTCCAAGGGAGAGCCGTTCATGGCCGCCTTCCATCCGGCCGCCGAGCTGGCGCCGCGGGACATCGTGGCCCGCGCTATCCACCAGCAGATCGCCGAAGGGAAGGGCGCGTTCCTGGACGCCCGCGCGGCGATCGGCGCGGCCTTCCCCGAGGAATTCCCCACGGTCTTCGCCGCCTGCATGTCGGGCGGGGTCGATCCCCGGGTGCAGCCGATCCCCGTGGCGCCGGCGGCCCACTACCACATGGGCGGGATCGCCACCGACGCGGACGGGCGGGCCTCGCTGGCCGGGCTCTATGCGGTGGGGGAATGCGCCTGCACTGGCGTGCATGGGGCAAATCGGCTGGCGTCCAACTCGCTGCTTGAAGCGGCCGTGTTCGGGCGGCGGGCCGGGGCGGCCGCGCGGACAGCCGTCGAGCCCGGCTCTCCCACCCTCGCCGCCGAGCCCGCGCCGGACCTGCCGGCCGAAGCCTTCGCGGACTTGCGCAAGGCCATGGCCCGCGACGCAGGCGTGTTGCGGGACGGGGAGGGCCTTTCCCGACTGCTGGACTTCATCGGCGGGCTGGAACGGGCGCATGGCCGCTCGCCGGCCCTGACCGCCGCCCGGCTGATCGCGGCGGCGGCCCTGGACCGTCACGAGAGCCGGGGGGCGCATACCCGCACCGACTATCCTGACCTCGCCGAGCCCCGCCGCACCTTCATCACCCTGTCCGACGTCGAGGACTAGCCCGTGACCATTGATTCCCTGCCTGACCTCCTGATCGAGCCCGTGGTCCGCGCGGCCCTGGCCGAGGACCTGGGGCGCGCCGGCGACGTCACCGCCGCCCTGATCGACGCCGAGGCGCGGATGTCCGCCGTGTTCGCGGCGCGGAAGCCGGGCGTGGTGTCGGGCCTGGCCTGCGCGCGCCTCGCGGTCCTCGCCATGGACCCGACGGCGAGGTTCGAGGCGGTCGTGGCGGACGGAGTGGCCGTGGGCGGCGGGGGGAACGCGATCCTGGCCCGCGTCGAGGCCAACGCCCGCGCCCTGCTCACCGCCGAGCGCACGGCTCTGAACCTCTTGGGGCGGCTGTCCGGCGTCGCCACCCTGACCCGCGCTTATGTGGACGCTGTCGCCGGCACGAAGGCGCGCATCACCGACACCCGCAAGACCACGCCGGGCCTGCGCGCCCTGGAGAAATACGCGGTGCGCTGCGGCGGGGGGATCAACCACCGCTTCGGCCTGGATGACGCCATTCTGATCAAGGACAACCACGTGGCGGCCTGCGGCGGGGTGGCCGAGGCCCTGCGCCGCGCCCAGGCGTCGGCCGGCCACCTGACGCCCATCGAGGTCGAGGTCGACAGCCTGGCCCAGCTGGAACAGGCCCTCCCGTTCGCCCCCGCCGTCATCATGCTCGACAACTTCAGCCTGGAAGACCTGCGCCGCGCGGTCGCCATCGCCGGGGGCAGGGTGCGGCTTGAGGCGTCAGGCGGGGTGAGTCTCCAGACCGTTCGCGCCATCGCCGAGACCGGGGTGGACGTGATCTCCGTCGGAGCCCTGACCCACTCCGCCCCTGTCCTGGACATCGGGCTGGACGCGGCCTGAACAGCAAAAGGCCCGCGAGCCTTTAGCGGGCGCGCGGGCCTTTCAGAGTTCGATTGTCAGCCTCAGGCTTGCGGCGAAACCGCCTTGGCGGGCTCGTCGGCGGCGGCCGAGGGCTTAGCTTGCGCCGCCGGGGTCGCCGGAGCGGCGACGACCAGCGTGATCACGGGCTTGGCTTCGACGGGAGCGGCGGGCTTGGCCGCCGCGCCTGCGTCGACCGGCGCCTGGGTCGGCAGGCTGAGCGCCAGGCTGGCGTAGATCGGCTGGTTGGTCGCCGGCGCCGCCTCGGAGGGTTGCACCTCGGACTTGAAGGCCGAGCCCGCGCCGTTGCGGCCGCCGAAGCGGTAGAAGATGTGGGCGCCGACCTGGGCCACCTTCATCAGCCGAGCGCTCCACACAGGCGACAGGCGCGAGACGTGGAAGTGGGTGGCGTTGCCGACCTCGGCCATGACGAAGCCGTCGAGGGCCTTGGAGGCCACGCGTTCGGCCCGGCGCCAGGCGGCGGTCTCGACCCGGCGGCCGACGGAGCCGTCGCAGGCGAAGCTGAACTGGCAGCCCTGGAACACCACGGCGCAGATGCTCTTGGGGAAGGCGGGATGGCGGACCCGGTTAAGGATCACCTGGGCGACGGCGGCCTGGCCGGCCGCGCCCTCGCCGCGGGATTCATAGTAAACCGCCTGGGTCAGGCATTCGAGGTCGCGGGACGCGTCGAGAGCCCCGCGGATATGGAACGGACGGGCAGGGTCGCCGACCTTGAACTCGGCGGTCTTGAAGGTGACGCGCTGGGTCTGGCCGTGGGTGCGGAGCCGGTCGAGGATGGCCTGGTTGCGACGGCCCGCCTCGGTGGCGGCGTCGGCCGGAGCCAGGGGATCATGGCGGCGGGCGACCGCCAGCGCGGACGGATCGCCCGCGGTTGTCTGGCTGAGCCCGGTGTCGGACAGACCGTCGGAGGCGGCCGCGATCCGGGCGATACGCTCTTGCGCAACTGTCGCACGGGCCAAGCC